>NZ_QWFC01000024.1:0-513339 GCF_003576265.1 Pseudomonas sp. 91RF | reverse complement strand
CTGTCAAGTGATTATTTTCAGAAGTTTTCGAAGATTTCTTCAACAACTTCAACCACTTGCGCTTCCGATCTCTCGTTAGCGGGAGGCGAATTCTACAGCGTTACACGCTGCTGTCAACACCTCTTTTTCTCCGCTTTCGATCGAGAAGACCGAACCGTTGAAAGCGCCAGGCAAACCGGCATTTCCAACACCTTCCAGGCTTCGATGATCTGAAGCCATCCGCTATCGAAACTTACATAACTCATTGAATATCAAAGAGTTTTCCGTTTCGACTGCGCCGGAAGTGGGGCGAATTATAGAGACTCAGAATCTGCCGTCAACCCTTAATTTGAATTTTCTATCAATCAGAAGCCCGGCACTGTCGAAAGATCCAAATATCAACGCGCATTCAACGCAACGGGCAACCGTGCGAGATTCGCGCCTTCCTCATGCCTCTATATAGAGAGAAGAACATCCGGGCTCCATGAAAACGCAAAGCCAAGCAATACTCGTCGAACAGACTGCATTACAAGACAGGAAGCGGAGAATCGGTCACAAGCGGTGAACCGCCCACGAGACGTAACCAGCCCGCGCCGCTTCAGCAAATCAAAGAAATATGAAAACAACAGAAAGCGATAATCAACCGTGAGGCCGGCGGACATCAACAAAGAAGGTTTTGTATAGATGGTGTCCCAGGGCAGGTTCGAACTGCCAACCTTCCCCTTAGGAGGGGGATGCTCTATCCAATTGAGCTACTGAGACACACGCGTTGTCGCTTGCAGACGCTGCGCGACGGACGGCGAGCATGTTAACGGCCGAACCTTGATTTGTCATGTCGTCCGTAGGGCATTTTAAGTGTAGGCAGACGCCCCGCAATCTCGAAGGGCAATTTACCGTGCAATTTGCATCTTCTCAAAATAACCGTCATTGCACATTGCAATGCGCCATTTTTTAAGACACCTCTTAAATGCTTGTTTTTAAAGGACTTAACAGCGGTTAAACTGTTGGCATGACGACTGCTTCGCCTGTTCTGCAGAAGAACGATCGGAGATCAGCCTCATGAACCGCACCCTCTTGCTTGCAAACGCGATCGCTTTAGCGATTCTGGTGGCTTTTCACTTTGCCCCCGATAGCACTGAACCGGTTGCACAGCGTATGCCGCATTACTTGCAGGTACAAAAGGCGCCACAGTGGGCAGTGCTGAGTGACCAGGGCAGCCGCTCACAGGAAGTCAGCGCGCCCCTCGAGACGTCGCAAGCCAAATCGATCGATCGCCTGGTGTTTTGATTCATCTTCAGGAGTACAGCATGTCCAAGTCAGCGGCAGGTTTTTTGATCCTCGCCTTATTGAGCGGCGCCCTGCATTTTTTGCTATTCGAACAAACCGAAGTCACCCCGCCCCTGATCGGTTGCGCCGTTTTTGCAGTGCTGTTCTTGCTTGCACTGGCAGCCGGCCGCAAGTTCAAATTTGATCCGGTACTACGTTGAGCTTCACCCACTCCACAAAATGATCAGCGGCCACCGCCAGCTCGCCAGAGTTATCAAGCTGAAACACAGGTCTGCCGATTGACCTCCTTTCCAGGAACAAGGTGTTGCGAGCAAGCCTGGCATCGATTTGCTCAAGCGTCTCTCGTCCACGCTTAAGCAGACGCTCCCGCAACACCTCTTCCCTGACTGTCAACAAAACCGGCAACAACGTCGGATAATCCTCCAGCGCTTGACGCAGATTCGCGCGCGATCCGTTTACCAATACGTGGCGCCCGGTTTTCAGCCACTGGTCCATTTCAGCAGGAATACCATATGAGAGTCCGTTCGCCTGCCATGACAATGAAAACTCACCGGCGCGTCGGCGTCGATCAAACTCCTCAGTAGTGACACTGAGCGCATCCTCCCCCACAGATTCCGCCGACCGAGTAATGACGCGACGCATGACCTCACAATCCAGCAGATGCAAACGCTCACGCACAGCCTCGATGAGACTGTCCTTGCCCGAGCCGGATGGCCCCATCAGATAAATAAGCTTGCCATCCATCCTGAAAACGTCCCCCAGCAGGTGCATGCCCCTAGTAAATCGGCCATTTGCCACTATCCTGTACAAGGTAAGGAACAAGGATTCTAGCCGCATAGCATGCACGGTCTGGCGCCTTCGGGCATCAGCTCCTGCACATCAGGACGCGGTCAGCGATACGGGCCGACGCATTCTTTTCAAACCAGTCCGCATTTCTGATAATTGGTGCTGGCATTACGCCTTTACCCGGATCAATATTTGTCACAGAATTGACGCCAATGATCTGGCAATTTTGAGGCATGATGCGAGCCTCTTAACAATTCAGGTTGAACCATTTGGCGCGGATGCTTGTCCTACGACTCATCCTGCGGCCAATCCCGAGAACCGCTCCCCTGAACTAACCGGTTAAATATATGCGCCCATTGAAACAGGCAATTTATTCCAGCCGTACGGCTGACAAGTTCGTCGTACGCCTGCCAGACGGAATGCGTGAACGCATTGCCGAGGTGGCTCGCAATCATCATCGCAGCATGAACTCCGAGATCATTGCGCGCCTTGAGCAGAGTCTTATTCAGGAAGGCGCACTGGGCGAAGAGCTGAGCATGCGCCTCGACAGCCCGGAGCTTTCGCTGCACGAACGCGAGTTACTGCAACGCTTCCGTCAACTCTCCCATCGCCAGCAGAACGCACTGGTTTCTCTGATCGCCCACGACGCCGAAATGGCCGCAGACGCATCCTGAGTCAAATCGAATATCTCAAGCCAGCATGAATGCTGGCTTTTTTTTGCCCGCAATCCGGGATTTCAAGGACGAAAAAAGCCCGCCAATCGGCGGGCTGTTTCGATACAGGAGATCAGAGCAGGAAAATCGTCGCCAACCCCAGGAAGATGAAGAAACCACCACTATCGGTCATGGCGGTAATCATCACGCTGGCCCCCATTGCCGGGTCTCGCCCCATCTTGGCCAGCGTCATGGGGATCAACACCCCCATTAAAGCCGCCAGCAACAGGTTGAGTGTCATCGCTGCCGTCATCACCACACCAAGCGACCAACTGCCGTAGAGCATGTAAGCCACTACACCGATCACTCCACCCCAGACCAGGCCGTTGATCAACGCAACGGCGAGCTCCTTGCGCATCAGACGCGAAGTATTACCCGTGCTGACCTGATCAAGCGCCATGGCGCGAACGATCATGGTGATCGTCTGGTTGCCGGAGTTGCCGCCGATACCCGCCACAATCGGCATCAGGGCCGCCAGCGCCACCAGCTTCTCGATCGACCCTTCGAACAGGCCGATCACCCGCGACGCGACGAACGCCGTGATCAGATTGATCGCCAGCCACGCCCACCGGTTGCGCAGGGATTTCCAGACGGAAGCGAAAATATCTTCCTCTTCCCGCAGACCCGCCATGTTGAGGACTTCGCTTTCGCTCTCCTCACGAATCAGGTCGACCATTTCGTCAATGGTCAGACGGCCGATCAGCTTGCCGTTCTTGTCGACCACCGGTGCCGAGATCAAGTCGTAACGCTCGAACGCCTGAGCGGCGTCGTAGGCGTCTTCGTCCGGGTGGAAACTCACCGGATCACTGGCCATCACTTCGGAAACCTGTTTCTCCGGATCATTGACCAGCAGTCGCTTGATCGGCAGCACACCCTTGAGCACACCGTCGTAATCGACCACGAACAGCTTGTCGGTATGACCCGGCAGCTCTTTGAGACGGCGCAGGTAACGCAGGACCACTTCGAGACTGACATCCTCGCGAATAGTCACCATCTCGAAGTCCATCAGCGCACCAACCTGCTCCTCGTCGTAGGAGAGAGCCGAACGCACGCGCTCGCGTTGCTGCTGATCCAGAGTCTCCATCAGCTCATGGACGACGTCTCGCGGCAGCTCGGAGGCCAGGTCAGCAAGTTCGTCGGCATCCATGTCCTTGGCGGCAGCCAGGAGCTCGTGATCGTCCATGTCGGCGATCAGCGTTTCACGAACGGAGTCGGATACTTCGAGAAGAATGTCGCCGTCGCGATCAGCCTTGACCAACTGCCAGAGCGTCAGACGATCGTCCAGCGGCAGGGCTTCAAGAATGTAGGCAACGTCGGCAGAGTGCAGATCATCGAGCTTGCGTTGCAGCTCGACGAGATTTTGCCGGTGGACCAAGTTCTCGACCCGGTCATGATGTGCGCCTTCCTGGCGGTGAGTCAGGTCTTCGACGACCCGTTGGCGCTGCAGCAGCTCAACGACCTGAGCCAGGCGATCCTGCAGGCTTTCCTGTGTTTTCTTTACTTCGATTTCGGACATAGGCGAACTCCACTCCCAGCAGCGGGGCACGCCGGAAGGATCAATCAGTCAATTCATGATTGGTAAAACGGGGTACTGAGTAACTACTGGGTAAGTCCATGGAGGTTTTCCATAAGCCCCGGCGGGGCTGACGGGCGCAATGATACACCGCCTGACGGTTTTAAACGTTAAAAATCTAGGCTGAAACAAGCGCTTGCGAGACAAAGCTGAGCGCTGTCCTGACTCTTCAGACTCGGACGACTCATCCTGAAAAGAAAACACACCGGCGGTGAAAAAACTGCCGACTACGCTTGAAAGGGATCGTCATGGAGGACGCCGAATGCCATCGAAAACATCCCGATTCATGCTGACCGCCCTGCTCTACCTCCCGTCCATAGGGAACACAACGACACTTCACCGCTGCGAAGCTGCTGACGGCAGCGTCACATTCACGACGCTGAGTTGCGCGAACAATGAGCGCCTTTTACTTCAGGAGGTACGCCCCTACTCGCCCGGCTCGACAGTGGCATTGATACCCGAAGCCCGACACGAAGAAATATCCGGCATGAATATCAGAAAGCGAGAAATGGCCGTCGTAGGCCGGACACAAGACAAATGCGGAGATCTGATCGACACACGACAGAAGCGCGAAGCAATCATCAATCAACGAATCATCGCCGGCATGAGCCAACAGGATGTTGAAAGCGCCCTGGGCAAGCCTGACAAGATCAGCATCCGCAATTTGGCAACGACCTATCGTTACGACCTCAAGCGAGGCCGCAGTGCTCAGGTCGATTTTGATGAGAAAGGATGCGTGACAGGAAAACTCAAATCCCGGACAGCAAAAAGCCCGCGTTAAACGCGGGCTTTCTGGTATATGGTGCACTCGACAGGATTCGAACCTGTGACCGCTCGGTTCGTAGCCGAGTACTCTATCCAGCTGAGCTACGAGTGCAATTTGTGTTTTTAGACCAGACCACAACTGGCTGAAGCCAAGCTATTTACATTGCTGCAACTAACTCTTAAATGGTGCACTCGACAGGATTCGAACCTGTGACCGCTCGGTTCGTAGCCGAGTACTCTATCCAGCTGAGCTACGAGTGCATTTGTGTTTGTTAGACCAGATCACACCTGGTTGAAGCCGAGTCATTTACATTGCTGCAATTGACTCTTAAATGGTGCACTCGACAGGATTCGAACCTGTGACCGCTCGGTTCGTAGCCGAGTACTCTATCCAGCTGAGCTACGAGTGCATTTGTTGCGCCGCATTATAGCCCGTCTAATCTCTATTCCAACCACTTTTTCTATTAATTTCAACAACTTACAGAAAAAGCCAGATTACAACGTACTAAGCAAATAATGGCGGAGAACGGGGGATTCGAACCCCCGACACCCTTGTGAGGTGTACTCCCTTAGCAGGGGAGCGCCTTCGGCCACTCGGCCAGCTCTCCGCAACACGGGGCGTATCTTAACCAACCTTTTCCCCGTTTGCAAACATAAAAATCAATAAAAATTAATGACTTGGTTCTTCGTCCTTCTCTTTCTTTATACGCAGGTAGATTTCCTCACGGTGCACGGCGACCTCTTTCGGGGCGTTGACGCCGATACGCACTTGATTTCCTTTGACGCCGAGCACGGTCACGGTGATTTCGCCATCACCGATAATCAGGCTTTCTGCGCACCGACGAGTCAGAATCAGCATACCTTTCTCCTCACGCGAATCATTTCAGGGACAACAGTCTGCAAAAAAAAGGCACCCGACCTACAACCGGAGCGATCGTAGCCCTACATGCCTGAGTATTGACCAGCGCGAGCAAAAGAACAGTTCAGGGCTCGCGCCATTCAAAAAATAAAGGGCGCGGTCAGACCGCGCCCTTCATTGACCAGGATTACTCGCCCTGACGGGCCGGAGCATCCAGTTCGAAAGCCGTGTGCAGGGCGCGCACGGCCAGCTCCAGGTACTTCTCTTCGATCACTACGGAAACCTTGATTTCCGAAGTCGAGATCATCTGGATGTTGATGCTTTCCTTCGCCAGGGATTCGAACATGCGGCTGGCCACGCCTGCGTGTGAACGCATGCCGACGCCGACGATCGAGACCTTGGCGATCTTGGTGTCGCCGACGACTTCACGGGCACCGATCTCGCGAGCGGTGTTTTCCAGCACGGTCTGCGCGGACTGGTAGTCGTTGCGGTGCACGGTGAAGGTGAAGTCGGTGGTGTTATCGTGCGCGACGTTCTGCACGATCATGTCGACCTCGATGTTCGCGGCACTGATCGGGCCGAGAATCTTGAACGCCACGCCCGGGGTGTCTGGCACGCCACGGATGGTCAGCTTGGCTTCATCGCGGTTGAAAGCGATGCCGGAAATGATCGGCTGTTCCATGGTTTCCTCTTCATCAATAGTAATGAGGGTGCCCGGACCCTCCTTGAAGCTGTGCAGTACGCGCAGCGGAACGTTGTACTTGCCGGCGAACTCCACCGCGCGGATCTGCAGCACCTTGGAACCGAGGCTGGCCATTTCCAGCATCTCTTCGAAGGTGATCTTGTCCAGACGCTGAGCGACCGATACCACACGCGGGTCAGTGGTGTAGACACCGTCGACATCCGTATAAATCTGGCATTCGTCAGCCTTCAACGCAGCGGCCAGCGCCACGCCGGTGGTGTCGGAACCACCACGACCCAGGGTCGTGATGTTGCCGTGCTCGTCGACGCCCTGGAAACCGGCGACCACAACCACACGGCCAGCCTTCAGATCACCGCGAATCTTCTGGTCATCAATCTGCAAGATACGCGCTTTATTGTGCGCACTGTCCGTCAGGATCCGCACCTGGTTGCCGGTGTACGACACCGCCGGCACACCGCGCTTGATCAGCGCCATGGCCAACAGGGCGATCGTCACCTGCTCACCGGTGGAAACGATCACGTCCAGTTCACGGGGAACCGGTTGATCTTCGCCACTGATTTGCTTGGCCAGATCGATCAGACGGTTGGTCTCGCCGCTCATTGCAGACAGCACAACCACCAGGTCATCGCCGGCATCGCGGAATTTCTTAACCTTGTCGGCGACCTGCTCGATTCTCTCGACAGTGCCGACCGAGGTGCCTCCAAATTTCTGTACGATCAAAGCCATTTCAAAGCCGCCTCTGCCCATGAAGGGCGCCCAATAATCACTCGAACAGCCGCCGGACCCGCCACTAGACTGCGGGCCCGACAGACCGTCTTATAAACCCTGCTCGACGAATGGAACAGTCAGCGCCAGTGCGCTATCCAGTGCGCCGGCGTCGACACCGCCGCCCTGCGCCATGTCCGGACGACCACCGCCCTTCCCGCCCACTGCCGCAGCAGCCTGTTTCATCAAATCACCGGCTTTGAGTTGGCCAGTCAGGTCCTTGGTCACGCCTGCAACCAGTACGACCTTTTCCTCATGGACACTGCCGAGCAGGATCACTGCGCGGCCGAGTTTGTTTTTCAGTTGATCGACCAGCGCCAGCAGCGCCTTGCCGTCCTGACCGTCCAGACGCACGGCCAGAACCTTCACGCCTTTGACGTCCACAGCCGAAGCCGACAGATCGTCGCCGGCGGCAGCAGCGGCCTTGGCCTGCAACTGCTCGAGCTGCTTCTCCAGCGCGCGGTTGCGCTCCAGTACGGCCGACAGCTTGTCGATCAGGTTTTCGCGGCTGCCCTTGACCAGGCTGGCCGCTTCCTTGAGTTGTTCTTCAGCAGCGTTCAAGTAAGCCAGCGCCGCAGCGCCGGTGACCGCTTCGATACGACGCACACCCGATGCCACACCGCCTTCGCTGATGATTTTCAGCAGGCCGATGTCGCCGGTACGGTTGGCGTGGATACCGCCACACAGCTCGACGGAGAAATCGCCGCCCATGCTCAGCACGCGCACGTTGTCGCCGTACTTCTCGCCGAACAGCGCCATGGCGCCTTTCTGCTTGGCGGTTTCGATGTCGGTTTCTTCGGTTTCAACGGCGGAGTTCTTGCGGATCTCGGCGTTGACGATGTCTTCCAGGGCTTTCAGTTGCTCCGGCTTGATCGCTTCAAAGTGGCTGAAGTCGAAACGCAGGCGCTGACTGTCGACCAGCGAGCCTTTCTGTTGAACGTGATCGCCCAGCACCTTGCGCAACGCAGCGTGCAGCAAGTGCGTGGCCGAGTGATTCAGCGAAGTGGCGTGACGCACGTCGGCTTCGACGTGGGTTTCCACCGGTGCGCCAACAATCAGGCTGCCCGACGCCAGTACACCGTGGTGCAGGAATGCGCCGCCGGTCTTGGTGGTGTCGCGCACGTCGAAACGGCTGTTGCCGGCCTGCAGATAACCGCAATCGCCAACCTGGCCGCCGGATTCTGCGTAGAACGGCGTCTTGTTCAAAACAACAACGCCTTCCTGCCCTTCACTCAAGACGTCCACGGACTGGCCATCTTTATAAAGAGCAACGACTTTCGCCGAGCCGCTGGTGGCGTGGTAGCCGGTGAATTCGGTATCGACGTCAACCTTGACCAGGCTGTTGTAGTCCAGACCGAATGAACTGGCGGAACGTGCACGGACGCGCTGGGCTTCCATCTCACGCTCGAAACCGGCTTCGTCGATGGTCAGGCTGCGCTCGCGGGCGATGTCCGCGGTCAGGTCCATCGGGAAACCGTAGGTATCGTAGAGCTTGAACACTACGTCGCCCGGAACCACGTCGCCCTTGAGCTCGGCCAGATCCTGCTCGAGGATTTTCAGGCCCTGCTCCAGGGTCTTGGCGAATTGCTCTTCTTCGGCTTTCAGTACGCGTTCGATGTGCGCCTGCTGGGATTTCAGCTCAGGGAAGGCTTCGCCCATCTCGGCCACGAGAGCGGCAACGATTTGATAGAAGAAGCTGCCCTTCGCACCCAACTTGTTGCCGTGACGGCAGGCGCGACGAATGATCCGGCGCAGCACGTAGCCACGGCCCTCGTTGGACGGCAGCACGCCGTCGGCAATCAGGAAGCCGCAGGAGCGGATGTGGTCAGCCACGACTTTCAGGGACGCCTGATTGTCGTTGCTGCAACCGATGGCCTTGGCCGAAGCGGCCAGCAGGCTCTGGAACAGGTCGATTTCATAGTTCGAGTGAACGTGCTGCAGCACGGCACTGATCCGCTCCAGGCCCATGCCGGTGTCCACCGACGGCGCTGGCAACGGGTGCAACACGCCATCGGCGGTGCGGTTGAACTGCATGAACACGTTGTTCCAGATTTCGATGTAACGGTCACCGTCTTCTTCCGGCGAGCCCGGCGGGCCACCCCAGATGTCGGCGCCGTGATCGTAGAAAATCTCGGTGCAAGGACCGCACGGGCCGGTATCGCCCATGGTCCAGAAGTTGTCGGAGGCGTATGGCGCGCCCTTGTTGTCGCCGATACGCACCATACGCTCGGCCGGCACACCGACTTCTTTGGTCCAGATGTCGTAAGCCTCGTCATCGCTGGCGTAGACGGTGACCCACAACTTTTCCTTCGGCAGGTTCAGCCACTTCTCGGAGGTCAGGAAGTTCCAGGCGTAGGTGATGGCGTCACGCTTGAAGTAATCGCCGAAGCTGAAGTTACCCAGCATTTCGAAGAAGGTGTGGTGACGGGCGGTGTAACCGACGTTTTCCAGGTCGTTGTGCTTGCCGCCGGCGCGCACGCATTTCTGGCTGGAGACGGCGCGGGTGTACGCGCGCTTTTCCTGGCCCAGGAAGCAGTCCTTGAACTGGTTCATCCCCGCGTTGGTGAACAGCAGGGTTGGGTCGTTGCCCGGAATCAAAGAGCTGGAGGCTACACGGGTGTGGCCTTGCTCTTCGAAGAAGCGAAGGAAGGCTTCACGGATTTCTGCGCTTTTCATTAGGTTCTTCCACGGAGGCTGCGGCCAAAGGCCTGTACGAAACGTCAACAGACGAAACGACGGCAAAGGGCCGCATTATATCGGCCCTGCGCGCGGGGTACAGCGTGTTTATACGATAGAAACGGTCAATTGAGGGGCTAACGCTGTCACTTGCGCGAAAACTCGACGAATGTCGCGATCACTTGCTCGATTTGCGAGCGATTGACGTCCATGTGCGTGACCATCCGCAGACGGGCGGCAGCGCTCAGTTTGATCCCGCGCTCGGCGGCAAACGCCTTGATCGCCTCGGCACGGTCACCCATCTGCACGTAAACCATGTTGGTCTGCACCGGTTCGACGGTGAAACCGGCCTCGCGCAGGCCTTCGGCCAGAAATTGCGCGTTGGCGTGGTCATCCGCCAGGCGCTCGACGTTGTGGTCCAGCACATACAGCCCCGCTGCCGCCAGCAACCCGGCCTGACGCATGCCGCCGCCGACCATTTTGCGCAGACGCCGCGCCTTGGCGATCAACCCGGCCGAACCGCAGAGCACCGAGCCGACCGGCGCACCGAGACCTTTGGACAGGCACACCGAGACCGAATCGAAATGTTGCGTGATTTCTCGGGCATCAACGCCGAGCTTGACTGCCGCGTTGTATAGCCGCGCACCGTCCAGATGCAGCTGGAGGCCATTGTCCAGAGTAAATTTGCGCGCTCGGGCCAGATACTCCATCGGCAACACCTTGCCCTGCATGGTGTTTTCCAGCGCCAGCAGGCGGGTGCGGGCGAAGTGGAAATCATCGGGCTTGATCGCCGCCGCCACCTGATCCAGGTCCAGCGAGCCATCGGCCTGCACTTCCAGCGGCTGTGGCTGAATCGAACCGAGCACCGCTGCGCCACCGCCCTCGTACTTATAGGTGTGCGCCTGTTGGCCGACGATATACTCGTCACCGCGCTCGCAATGGGCCATCAAGCCCAGCAGGTTGCTCATGGTGCCGGTCGGGACGAACAGCGCCGCAGCAAAACCCAGCCGTTTTGCCAGTTCGGTTTCCAGACGATTGACCGTCGGATCTTCGCCATACACATCATCACCGGTGGCCGCCGCGGTCATCGCGTCGAGCATGGCGGGAGTCGGTTGGGTGACGGTGTCGCTGCGAAGATCGATAACGCTCATGAACCTGGCCTCTGGTCAGCAGGGGAAATCCCTTTTCGTAGAGGGATTACTGCGGGCATGGCGCGGATTAATCAACCCTCGCGCAAGGAAAAGTCGTTTCCACGCTTCGAAAAATCCGATGGCAATCATCACAAAGGCGCAATGCACGGCCCGCCGATCTGTGTTAAAAACGCTGCGCCGCCCGATAAAGGGCGGCGAAACGTTCTCAGGGCGGGGTGCAATTCCCCACCGGCGGTAATTGCGCGCAATGCGCATAGCCCGCGAGCGCTTGGTGACGGACACGGCAGAAAACCGTGAACGGCGGCAAAGTCAGCAGACCCGGTGTGATTCCGGGGCCGACGGTCACAGTCCGGATGAAGAGAGAACGGGATTGACGCCAAAGGGCCGTCCGCCGTGTTCGCACGAGCGTGCGTACCCTTGAATCCCTTTCGATTCATAACGCCCTGTTTTTCACACAAACAGGAGTCAGAACATGCAACCCACCGCTATCGACAGCAAAAGCAAACACCCTCACGGCGAGCGCGTCGCGTTCATCCAGGCCTGCTGGCACAAGGAAATCGTCGATCAGAGCCGTAAAGGTTTCCTCGCCGAAATGATCGCCCAGGGTTATCAGGAATCGGACATCGATTTCTTCGAAGTCGGCGGCGCCTTTGAAATGCCCCTGCACGCCAAGCTGCTGGCCAAGACCGGTCGCTATGCCGGTATCGTTGCCGCCGCCCTGGTGGTGGACGGCGGGATCTACCGTCACGAATTCGTCGCCCAGTCGGTCGTCAGCGGCCTGATGCAGGTTCAGCTGGAAACCGAAGTGCCGGTGTTCTCGGTATCGCTGACCCCGCACCACTTCCATGCCGGCGAAGAACACCAGAAGTTCTTCTTCGAGCATTTCGTGCACAAGGGTCAGGAAGCGGCAAAGACTTGCGCGGATACGCTGCAGAAAGTGCGTGCGTTGCGCCGCACCGAGCCGCGTGCTGTAGCGGTCTGATGCAATAACGATCTCCCCCGCGCGCTGCGTGGGGGAGATTCAGTTTCAGGCGAGATTTTCGTCAGTGGTCGGCACGATCAGAATGCCCGCCCGCAGGCCGTTCTTGACCTTGGGATTAGGGAAGATAATCCGCGCGCCCTGCTCTTCGATGATCCAGCGGGTATTGGCCAGGTCTTCGGCCAACACATAACCCACATCCAGCTCCGAAAAGTTTTCGATGTCCGCCGGCAGGTTCAGGCGGAACGAGTCGCTGTGCTTGATGATTTCCCGAGCCACGCTGAACAGTTGCAGACCGTCCAGGCCCTGCCCGGCCATTTCTGGCTCGGTACCTTCGATGATCTGCTTCAGACGGGTTTCCAGCAGCGACACATTGACCCCGGCGTTCTGCCCGAACGGCCGTGCCTTGCCCAGCTCCAGCGTGAAGGACTCGGCACCGAGCTTGTCGTAGGTGTAGGAACTGAAGACGATCGAGGGTTTGTTCTGCAACAGCACCGCCTCCATGCCGGCAGCGCGCAGGCGAGCCAGTTCAAGGCGGGAATGCTGACGACCTTCCTTCCACGGATACAACGCGAACTGCTCGATCTTCGAACCGCGAATCGCCGTGTGCAGGTCGTAGTGCAGGCGCTGACGATCCGGCACGCTGAAGAAACTCGCGGCCAGGCGTTCCAGCTCACAGGCGCGCAGGGCTTCGGAACCGCTGCTTTGTTCGTGACGGCCGTTGAACAGCCGATTGACGTCCTGTTCGATGAAACGCTCGCCCTTGCGAATCGCTTCCGGGTTGCCGAACAGGAACAGAATGCGTGCGCGCGGCTTCAAGTCGCCGCGGGCGATGTCATGCAGCAACCGGTCGAGCAATTCGATCGGTGCCGTTTCGTTGCCATGGATGCCTGCCGACAGCAGCAGGTCCAGGCCATTGTCGCGCGCTTCGGGTGGCCGGACTTCCAGCGCACCCTCGCTCAGCCAGCGCATGCGCACGCCTTCGACAGTCAGTTGAGTCTTCTCCGCCGGTTCACGGCCGGCGAGGGTCAGTTCAAGCAGTTTGCCGAGGGCGAGCATAGAGCGGTTTCCTTAGTGGTCGTGGTTGCAATCCGGGCCGTGCACGTGACCGTCATCGTCGCCGAGGTCAGCCGGTTCCATCTCCAGTTGCAGACTTACCAGATTAGTCGCCAACGGGCGCAGCAGCAGGTTGGCGTACTCTTCATCGCCTTCTTCGACATCCACGCCGATCAGCAACTGGCCGCGGCCGTCCTGCTGGATCCACAGCTCTTTGCCTTGCCACATGACCGCGACGCGGGTGCAGGAAGTTTCCAGTTGCTTGCCGTCGGTGTCTTCAAGGATCAGCCGCAGGGAATCGCTCATGTCTTTTTTACGCTCTGTTGGGGAGACAAGCCGCGCGCCGCGTTCAGGCGGCGCGCCAGCCATCAATTGATCTGGAATGGATAAACCGCGCCCAGTTTAAGGATTTGCGTCAGTTCATCCAGTGCCGTCCGGCATTCAAGCAGCAATTGCGGGTCCGCCAGATCGCTTTCGGTCAGGCGGTCGCGATAGTGCTTTTCAACCCATGCGGTCAACGAACCGTACAACGGGGCGGTCATGATAACCCCTGGGTTGACGGCCGCCAGCTCGGTTTCGTTGAGCGCGACACGCAGTCGCAAGCACGCCGGGCCACCGCCGTTCTGCATGCTTTGCTTGAGGTCGAAGACCTTCACTTCGCGGATCAGCCCGCCGGAGCTGGTCAGGCCTTGCAGGTAATTCCACACGCGCTCGTTGCCACGGCACTCTTCCGGCACGATCAGCAGCATGGAACCGTCAGGACGCGACAGCAACTGACTGTTGAACAGATAGGAACGCACCGCATCGTCCACGGTGACCGCCGAACGCGGTACACAGACCGACTGGAACTTGCCGCCGACCTTGGCCAGTTTGGCTTGCAGTTCGGCCAGCATGTTCTCGGTGTCGAGGAACGCGTCCTCGTGATAGAACAGCACCTCGCCGTTGCCCACCGCGATCACGTCGTTATGGAACACGCCCTGATCGATCACCGCCGGGTTCTGCTGCGCGTAGACCACGCCGTCGTCACGCAGGCCGTGCAGACGGGCGACCGCTTGCGACGCTTCAAGGGTCTGACGCGCCGGGTATTTCTGCGGCGCCGGGTAACGGGTGTCGAACGCACTGCGACCGAACACGAAAAACTCGACGCCAGCCTCGCCGTACTCACGGCAGAAACGCGTGTGGTTCGCTGCGCCTTCGTCGCCGAACTGCGCTACCGCCGGCAATGCGGCGTGGTGAGCGAAGTGCTGCTGGTCGGCGAACATCGCACCCAGTACGCGACTGGTGGTCGGGTGCTCGATGCTGCGGTGGTATTTGCAGTTCAGGTTGGCGGCGGTGAAGTGCACGCGACCGTCAGCGGTGTCGGCACTTGGGCTGACCGTGGCGGCGTTGGCCACCCACATGCTCGACGCCGAGCAACTGGCGACCAGCAGCGGCATCGCGTCTTTTGCGGCGCGCTCGATTACCTGAGCGTCGGTCCCGCTGAAACCCAGACGGCGCAAGGCAGCCACGTCCGGACGCTCCTGGGGCGCGAGAACGCCCTGCTGAAAGCCCATTTCCATCAGCGCCTTCATTTTGGCCAGGCCTTGCAGCGCCGCTTCCTTCGGGTTCGAGGACTGCTGGCTGTTGCTCTGGGACGCAACGTTGCCGTAGGACAGACCACCGTAGTTATGGGTCGGCCCCACTAGACCGTCAAAATTGACTTCAAAGGATTTCATCAGCGAGGCTCCACGAGAATCTGTTGTTATAGGCTTCAGTAACTATTCAGTACGACCGCGGCGCGGCCATCGCCAGCAGGCTGGCTCCCACAGTGGATTGTGTCGTTCACAAAATTCGTGTCCGCAACCCATCCTGTGGGAGCCAGCCTGCTGGCGATTAGCATCACGCCATCTTCACGCCAGGCGTCAGGGCCGCCGGCAACACCAGGCTTGGAGTTTCCAGCGAAGCCACCGGGTACGCGCAGTAATCCGCCGCGTAGTAGGCGCTGGCGCGATGGTTACCCGAAGCGCCGACACCGCCGAACGGCGCGCTGCTCGCAGCACCCGTCAGTTGCTTGTTCCAGTTGACGATACCGGCGCGGCTTTCCAGCCAGAACTGCTGGTAGCGTTCTTCGGAATCCGACAGCAGGCCGGCGGCCAGACCAAACGCGGTGTCGTTGGCTTCGGCAATCGCCGCCGCGAAATCGGCGTAGCGAATCACTTGCAGCAACGGGCCGAACAGTTCTTCGTCGGAGCGATCGGCAACCGTCGTCACATCAACGATGCCCGGTGTCAGCAACGCCGACTGGGCCTGTGGCTGAGTCATTGCCAGCAGCGACACTGCACCATTGGCCAACAGATGCGCCTGGGCATCCATCAACGCTTTTGCCGCGCCGAGGGAAACCACCGAGCCCATGAACGGCGCCGGCTGCTGATCGAACGCGCCGACCTCGATGGTCGAGCTGACTTCCACCAGACGCTTGAGCAGGCTGTCGCCCCACGCGCCTTGCGGCACCAGCAGACGACGGGCGCAGGTGCAGCGCTGACCGGCGGAAATGAATGCCGACTGAATGATCGCGTACACCGCAGCGTCGAGGTCCGCGACCTGATCGACCACCAGCGGGTTGTTGCCGCCCATTTCCAGCGCAAGGATCTTGTCCGGACGACCAGCGAACTGCTGATGCAGGTGATTGCCGGTACGGCTGGAACCGGTGAAGAACAGACCGTCGATGCCCGGATTCGCTGCCAGCGCAATCCCGGTTTCGCGGGCGCCTTGCAGCAGGTTCAGCACGCCGGCCGGCAGACCGGCTTCGATCCAGCATTTGACCGTCAGCTCGGCGACTTTCGGGGTCAGCTCGCTCGGTTTGAACAACACGCTGTTACCGGCCAGCAGCGCCGGCACGATGTGGCCGTTCGGCAAATGGCCAGGGAAGTTGTAAGGGCCGAACACCGCGACCACGCCGTGGGGCTTGTGGCGCAACACGGCGGTGGCGTCGCCCAGCGGGCCGCTCTTCTCGCCGGTACGTTCACGATAGCTCTGCACCGAGATCGCGATCTTGTTGACCATGCTGGTGACTTCGGTCGCGGCTTCCCACAGCGGTTTGCCGGTTTCCTCACCGATGGTGCGTGCCAGTTCGTCGGCGTGGTTTTTCAGCGCGGCGGCGAACGCTTCGAGCACGCTGATGCGCTCTTCGAGCGTGCGACGGGCCCAGCCCGGGAACGCCTGACGCGCGGCCTGCACGGCCGACTCGACCTGAGCGGCGGTGGCGCCCTCCCCTGACCACAGCACTTGCTGGGTCACCGGGTTCAGCGATTGAAAGGCCTCGCCCTGACCGGCCAGCCACTCACCTGCGATGTATAGCGAATTCATTATTTCGACTCCCGGGCAGCGGACAACGCCACGGCGCGAACCTGATCGCCAGCGTTGAGTTGAAGACGTTTGGCGGTCAGCGGATCGACCACCAGCGTACCGGCGGCCAGACGGGCCGGCGCAGCCGTGATGCGGCAGTCTTCGCGTTTGCGGTTATGGATGATGAACGGCGTCGCGTCGTCGCCCGGCGTGCCGATGGCCAGCACCAGCGCCTCGCTGTCACGCACCGCGCGGATCTTGCTGGTCTCGCACTCGATGGCCGGACCGGCGTCGAAGATGTCGACGTAACCCTGGTAGCTGAAACCTTCGCTCTTGAGCATCGCCAGCGCCGGCTCGGTGTCCGGGTGCACCTGGCCAATGACGTTACGCGCGTCCGGCGACAGGAAGCAGGTATACAGCGGGAATTTCGGCATCAGTTCGGCGATGAACGCCTTGTTGCCGACGCCGGTCAGGTAATCGGCCTGGCTGAATTCCATCTTGAAGAAATGACGACCCAGGCTTTCCCAGAACGGCGAACGGCCGGCTTCATCGGATACGCCGCGCATCTCGGCGATGATCTTGTTGCCGAACAGTTCAGGGAATTCGGCGATGAACAGCATTCGCGCCTTGGACAGCATGCGACCGTTGAGGCCGGTGCGGTAATCGGCGTGCAGGAACAGCGAGCACAGCTCGGAGTTGCCGGTCAGGTCGTTGGCCAGGAACAGCGTCGGGATCTCGCGATAGATGTTCAGTTCCTGCGAGGCGCTGACAGTCAGGCCGACGCGGAAGTTGTACCAAGGCTCGCGCAGACCGACGGCGCCGGCGATGGCGGAAATCCCCACCACGCGACCGTTGTCGTCTTCGAGCACGAACAGGTAGTCCGCGTCGCCACGGCCGGCTTCACCGCGAAAGGTCTTCTCGGCCCAGCCGACCCGGTGGGTCAGGCGCTCTTCGTTGGCCGGCAAGGTGGTCAGGCCGGTGCCGGTGCTGCGGGCCAGGTCGATCAGAGCGGACAAATCGCTGCTGCGTACGGGACGAACAATCATGCTATCTCCTCAAACGGGCCGCCGTGGCCACCCGTGAAACTCGCTAAGGCGTTAAACCGCCACCAGGCGCACGCTGGCACCTTCACCGACGCCCAGGGCTTCGGCCGCTTCCAGATCCAGGGTCACCGGTTTGCCCGGTGCGTAATCCAGTTCCAGCAATACCGCGCGGTAATCCTGCAACTGGGCATTGGCCACCAGATACTGGCGACCGGCACCTTTGACCGGCTCGCCGATCTTCACCGGCACCACACGGCTCTGGGCGATCGAACGGATCCCCGAGACACGCGCATGCAGGGTCGGGCCGCCGTCAAAAATGTCGATGTAGTGATCGGTCTCGAAGCCTTCGCGCATCAGGATGTCGAAGGTGATCTGCGCACGCGGGTGCACCTGGCCCATCGCTTCCTGAGCGGAGTCCGGCAGCAGCGGCACGTAGATCGGGTAATGCGGCATCAGTTCGGCGAGGAACGTGCGGCTTTTCAGGCCACACAGACGCTCGGCCTCGGCGTAGTTCAGGTCGAAGAAGTTGCGACCGATGGCGTCCCAGAATGGCGAGTCACCGTTCTCGTCGCTGTAACCGACGATCTCGGTCACCACCGAATCGGCGAAACGCTCCGGATGGCTGGCCACGAACAGCAGACGGCCACGGGAGTTGAGCTCCGAGAACGGCGAACCCACCAGCTCGCGCTGCACGTAGAAACTGGTCAGCAAGCTGTTGCCGGTCAGGTCGTGGCATTGCGAGAGCACGTGGATCTTGTTGTGAATCTTCAGCTCGCGGGAAGCGTGCACGAAGGTCTCGTTGCGAAAGCTGTAGAACGGCTCGGAATAACCGGCCGACGCGACGATCGCCGAGCAGCCCACCAGTTTGCCGGTGGCGGTGTCTTCAAGAACGAAGAAGTAACTTTCTTCACCGTTGAAGCTCACTTCGGCGGCAAACGAGGCTTCGCTCGCGGCGATCTTGTCGCTCAGGCGTTCAACGTCATCCGGCAAGGAAGTGACACCAATCGGGCTGTCCGCAGCCAGACGCTGTACCTCGCCCAGATCAGCCATTTGCGCGGGGCGCATCACCAGCATGGTGTCACTCCTTTCTCTACTTCAGGTCGGCGAAAGCGCCGACTCGGGAAAAAAATGCCGGGCAGGCCCGGCACAGGAAAATGGTCCCAGCACCTGTCGATGACGACAGACGCCGGGCGGTCTTGCATGAATCAGGCTTGGGTCAGTTTCGCCGCAGCACGTTCGAAGCGATCCAGACCGGCGTCGATGTCGGCATCTTCAACCACCAGGCTCGGGGCGAAACGGATCACGTCCGGGCCGGCCTGCAGAATCATCAGGCCTTCTTTTTCAGCGGCGTTGAAGATGTCCTTGGCCTTGCCTTTCCAGGCATCGCTCAGCACGCAACCGATCAGCAGACCGAGACCGCGCACCTGGGTGAACAGGCCGTACTTCTCGCCGATCTGTTGCAGGCGGGTCTTGAACTTGTCGTGCTTGGCGTTGACGCCGTTCAGTACCTCAGGGGTGTTGATCACGTCGATCACCGCTTCGGCCACGGCGCACGCCAGCGGGTTGCCGCCGTAAGTGGTGCCGTGCGTGCCGACGACCAGGTGCTTGGCCAGCGCTTCGGTGGTCAACATTGCGGCGATCGGGAAACCACCGCCCAGGCTCTTGGCGCTGGTCAGGATGTCCGGGACCACACCGAAATGCTGGTAGGCGAACAGGTTGCCGGTACGGCCCATGCCGGTCTGCACTTCGTCGAACACCAGCAGCGCGTTGTTCGCGTCGCACAGTTCACGGGCGCCTTGCAGGTAAGCCTGCTCGGCCGGCAGTACGCCGCCCTCGCCCTGGATCGGTTCCAGAACGACTGCGCAGGTCTTGTCCGAAACAGCGGCTTTCAGTGCCGCCAGATCGTTGTACGGCACGTGGGTGATGCCGGTGATTTTCGGGCCGAAACCGTCGGAGTACTTCGACTGGCCACCGACGTTCACGGTGAACAGCGTACGGCCGTGGAAGCTGTTGAGCGCGGCGATGATTTCGTACTTCTCGGTGCCGAAACGGTCGAACGCGACACGACGGGCCAGCTTGAAGGCGGCCTCGTTGGCTTCGGCGCCGGAGTTGCAGAAAAACACGCGCTCGGCAAAGGTGGCGTCGATCAGCTTGTGCGCCAGGCGCAGCGCCGGTTCGTTGGTGAACACGTTGGACACGTGCCACAGCTTGTTCGCCTGCTCGGTCAAGGCACCGACCAGCGCCGGATGCGCGTGGCCCAATACATTGACGGCGATGCCGCCGGCAAAGTCGATCAGCTCGCGGCCGGCCTGGTCCCAGACGCGGGAACCGGCGCCACGCACCGGAATGAAAGCGGCAGGCGCGTAGTTGGGAACCATAACCTGGTCGAAATCGGCGCGTTCTACCGCAGCGTGCTCAACGGACATCGGAGTCTCCTGATGAGGGCCACCCGCCTGAAACTGGCGAGCGATGGGGGGATTGTAAGGACAGTTTTGTGCCCGGCCTTGTCGCCAAGCGACAACTTCTTATAGCGCAAACCCCGGATTTTCCCGGGTTTACGGCAATGCGACATATAGCGTCGCAAAGGCGCAGTTTAAACCGTCGCCGTCAATTGCAGCAGGCCTGTGAGCATATCAATTGGCATGTGCCGGTCTGTCATACATATGTACTGCATCCACTGCCGAGATCTCTGGTTTGCTGACGGTTTCCCGACGTACATGGACAGACTCGATGCAGGCATCCACCGGACAGGTTGCAGCCCACACAGCGCTCAATCCCCCCGAGCACTACGAACCTCTCAGAAACGCTTTCCCGGAATGGCTCGGCAAAACCTCGGCCGTACGCCGCCAGGCCCTGAAGCACAATCGCCGCACGCTCACCGACACACTCAAAAAAGCGCCGAAGGCGCAACATGATGAACTGAGAGCGCTCATCGCCCAGCGCATGAGCGTGCAAAACACCATCGACCGGACACTTGAGCATCTGCAGGACGCCTGCGCCTACGCCGAGCCGATCCTGACCCAGGCGCTGACGAGCAGATTCAGTCTGGACGTGGATGTCAGGAACACGTTCCTGCGCCTCTACATCCCGGTGAAAACACCCGGGCTCCCGATCACCACCGGCAGCCGGAGCTGGACGGTGTCACTGCTCGATGCAGCGCTGCACAACTTCGAAGAAGACGAAACCGAAGCTGACGCTTACTCCAGCGAATCGACCTTCACTACCAGGCCATCACCGTCAGGTCAGTTCGAAACCCTGCCGCAGATAAAGGCACGCCTGAGCATCGCGGCATTCACCCGACTGTGCCGGGAACTGGACATCGGCGCCCGCTACAAGTCGTATCTTGAAGAAAACCTGGCTATCAACGACCCCGTCGCCGGCGCGGCACTGCGTCAGCGCATCAACGTCAGCGAAAAGGCCGCCCTCCAGGCCGCCCTGCACATGGCAAAAATGAATGGCGATGTCAGCGAGTTGTACGTGCGCCTGATCGGCGGTTTGCTCGACGATTTGCAAGGCATGCGAGTCAATGGACAGGCACTGCTTTGCCATGACCTGAGCATGATGTCGTCGAAGCTGACCGGCATCGTTCTCTTCGCGCCGGATCTGCAGCAGGCACGCACCCTGGTCAGAGTGGTGGCCTATGTGCCGGACGACCCCGAACATCCGGTCAAGGAATACGCCTCGACCGCAGACATGATGCGCGAGCTGACACGTCAACTTCGTAGCCCGGACTATCAGAAGTTCTTCAGCCGCTTCGTTGCCCACGACCAGCGCGGGTATTTTTTCGCCGACCTCGGACAGCGCCTGAGCCGGGTGAAATGGCACCCCTCGGAACCCGGTAGCTCATTGCCCGCCTGGCGGGATACGCCCGTCGACAAGCCCGATCTGCAATTTGCCGTCACGCCTATCGAGGGCCGACTGCTGGATCAGCTTTATCAACGAAAGCTGAACAAGATCCTCAATGACGCTACGACGATCGCTGTCCCGACTGCCACAGTCGACCGCAACGCGCGCTGGGCGACATGGGACGCCTTCAGCCGGATTGCCTCTTCGATTCTTGAAATCGCTTCGTTCGTGCTGATGCCCTTCGTACCCTTTCTGGGCGAAATGATGATGGCGTACATGGCCTATCAGTTTCTCGACGAAGTATTCGAAGGCGTCGTCGACTGGGCCGAAGGGCTCAGCACAGAAGTCGCCGAACACATGTTCGGCGCGCTGGATTCGCTGATCCAGCTCGGCGCCTTCGGCATCGGCGGCTTCATCGCCGTCCAGGAGCTGCCAAAGGTATTGCCGGCCGAGCTCATTGCACTGATCGACCGTTTCCAACCCGTGAAACTACGCAACGGCAAGACGCTGTACTGGAAACCGGATCTGCAGCCGTACGCGCGCCAGATCCAGCCACCCAAAGGGTCCGGGCCCGATCCACAGGGGCTGCACTGGCACCAAGGGAAAAGGCTGCTCCCCGCCGATCAGACCCATTACGAAGTCAGCGATCACGAGCATCCCGGCAAACTGTACATTGAGCATCCGACCCGCGCGGACGCCTACCGCCCCATCGTGCGCCATAACGGCGAGGGCGCCTTTCACACCGAGCTTGAACGACCGCTCGAGTGGGACAGCGCGACCGCATTGCAACGCATCGGTCATAGCGTCGAAACCTTATCCCCCGCCCGACGCGAGCGCATCCTCAAGGTCAGCGGCTACTCGGAAGATGCGCTGCGCAAAATGCACGTCGACCAGGAGCGTGTGCCACCACTGCTGGCTGACAGCATCCAGCGCTTCAGGATCGATCAGGACCTGCAAGTCTTCATTGACCGAATCGCCAGCGACAACCCCGAGGAGTATCTGAATGCCGATCCGCTGATCCAGCTCCAGCTACTCAAGCAACAGAGTCTGTGGCCAGACAGCAAAAGGCTGTGTTTTATCGACGAGCAGGGTGAAATCGCATGGCAATCCACGACCAATGACCAGCTTCCACTGACAGAGTTACGACAGGACAGACTTGAAGGGGGTGACTTGCTCAAGACTCTGCTTCAAACCCTCAGCGAGCCGGAAATCAACACGCTGCTGGAAGAGGCGTTCGGCGAGATGCTCGCCCTCGAGGCACGCAGCCGCAAGCTGAGAGCCAGACTCGCACAGATCGCCCGACAGCACCGCACTTCACTTTTCGAGGCACGTTATCAGGCACTCCAGCATCGCGACGCCCCCCTCGTCAGGCATGTGGCCCGGCACGAACCACAGTTGCCCGCCAGAATCACCGAAGAATTGCTGAACACGGCTACGGGTGCGGAGCTGGTGGAAATCAGCCGAGGACACTGGCCTGAACGGCAACAGGTTTTGGCAGAACACGCCAGGCAGGAACTGCGCATCACCCGCGCCTATGAAGGACTGGAACTGGACTCGGTGCACAATCCCGACACCGACACCCTGGCCTTGCACAGCCTTCAACAGTTGCCGGGCTGGTCCGGGGAGGTTCGCTTTGAGGTTCGCGCCCAGTCCCGGAACGGACGGTTACTCGACAGCACCGGGCCGGCCGAGGCTGTGATTCAAAAAGTACTGATCCGCACCTCCGATGACTTCTGGCAACCACAGGACGAACAGGGGCTGGATCTTTTCGGTCCGACCGATTTCTACACTGCCGTCCTGCAAGCCTTGCCGGACGCACAGCGACAGGCATTGAACCTGCAGATCGGCGAGGGAGAAAAGCTCAGGCAAGCCATCCGTGAAAACCCGTTGCCCCGCACCGAACTCAGGCTGGCAATGTTGCCTGACCCTGTGCCGCCTCCCGTCATGGATACCTTGCGCTTGCTGGGCACCGATGGTTACTCACGCAATCCGCCACAGTCCCGGCAAACACCCCATACGCTGGAGAACCGGATCAGGCAGATCTACCCGAGAATATCCGAAGCAGAACAGATCGCCATGGCCCGGCGACTTGAACGCCACCCGATCGGTGCGATCGCCGAGCTGTCGCGTCTTCAGCTTGAATACGCTCAACTCGATAGCGACCTCAATCAGTGGATGTTCGATCTCCCGGAAACCAGCCCGACAGACAACACCCGGCTGTCAGACGAACAACGAATGGCCGCCCTCCGAGATCGCCAGACGCTCGCCCACACCCTGCGCAGTTGCTGGCGCAGGGAAACCCAGGGACCTCACGGTTACCAGTTGCGTTTTTCGCAGCCAGTGGTGGGCGACCTGCCCGCTCTGACGGCTGACTTCAGCCACGTCAGCGATCTGGAATTGATCGGCAGTAGCCACCCCGGTGCCGTGAACGCCTTTCTCGAAAGCTTTCCGGGCCTGGTCCGCATGGATCTGCGTGATTTCGACCTGCACAGGCTTCCGTCGCGCCTGATGACCCTCCCCGAGCTGAAACAACTGACGTTGCAAAGTTGCAGCATCGTCCTTACCCCGGAAAACCAGTCACTGCTGTCCTCCCTCAACGGGTTGACCGCGCTGGATCTGGAAGGCAATCCGCTGGGAGCAACGTTCGATGTCAACTTCATGCCTGATCTGTCGCATCTGAATCTGTCCAGCACAGGGATCTCCGATATTCCGCCCGGTCTGCTGGGTCATCCCCGACTTATCAGTGCCTGGCTCACCGACAACCGGATCACCGCATTGCCTGATTCATTGTTCGAACGAGGCGCGTCCGCCACCGCCGGGTACGACTTTTTCGGCAACCCGTTGTCCGTTGCGACTCGCGAAAAGGTGAAGATCTATTTCAACCGGACCGGCAGCGATCTGGGCGTGCGCCCCGATCAGGCGGATATAAACCGGATCAAGGCACTGTTCACCGACCTGAACGATCGTCAATCCAGCGAACTGATCTACGAGTTGCCCGGCTCCCTGGCACAGGGCCGCCTTCAGCTGGATCGCTGGGAAAACGAACTGACCCGCATGACCACCGACCTGGCTGCCTGGGCGCGAGATACGCCGAACCGCAATCCGTCCACGGGCGAGCTACTGACGCCCAACGAACACTTCAACCAGTTTTACGAGCGAGAAATATTTGCCGGAAGGATTGAGCGACTCTGGCGCCATCGTTCGACCGCACATCCCCTGACGAGGGCAGACGTGTTTTCGGCGCAAGCCTCGTTCATGGGTGACATGCCCGCTCTGACGGCCGATTTCAGCCACATCACGGCACTGTCACTGAATGGCAACAAGCAAATACAGGCCACCGCACCGTTCCTCAAAAGCTTTCCCCGGCTGAAGCGCCTGATCCTCCACGACTTTGCACTGGATCAGTTGCCGGAAACACTTGCCGGCCTGCCTGCTCTGGAAACTTTGCTGCTCAATAACTGCGGCGTTGAACTCACCGGAGAACTACAGGCCGCACTGGCGGCAATGCGTGAACTCGAATCCCTCGAGCTGCCCAACAACCCGCTGGGCCGAGCACCCGACGCCGGCAGCCTGCCCGAACTTCTTTACCTGGATCTTTCCCATACCGGGATCAGCGATGTACCCACAGGGCTGCACGGACATCCGACGTTGCGAACAGCCATTGTCAGCGACAATCAAATCAGCGAACTGCCAGATGCCTTGTTTGAAATGCCCGCCTCAGCCAGCGAAGGATTCGACTTTTCCGGTAATCCACTCAGCCTCGACACGCTGGAAAGGATCAAACGCTACAGCCGTGAAACCGGTGTGGATTTCGGAATACTTGCCGAACAATCCGACATCGAAGCCACCCAGGCGCTGTTTCCCGCCCTGGATAATGAGGAGGCCAGTGACGTCTTCTATGGCTTGCCGGAAGACCTGGAGCATGGCCGTGGCCAGCTCAGGCACTGGAAAGCGGAGATCGAACAACTCACAACGGATCTGACGCAATGGAAAACGGCCGTTCCCCGGGCCCACCCTTTCAGCGCTCAGCTACTGGCCCCACGACAATTGTTCTCGGAACATTCGGCCAGGACAGCTTTTTCCGATCTGTTGCAGGAACTGTGGCGAGCACGACTGCCAGAAAGCCCCAGGCAACGCGGTGACTCGTTGATTGCCAGCCTGACATTCATCGGGGAGTTACCGACTCTGGCCGCAGACTTCAGCCACATCCGCGAGGTATCACTGACAGGCAATGCAGCACTGGGCGACATCAATGCGTTCCTGCAACCCTTCTCAGCCTTGCGCCACCTGGAACTGCACGATTTCGATCTTGGACAGAACCCGCTGACCTCACTGCGTATGCCCACGCTGGAACGACTGGTGCTGGAAAACTGCCGATTGACACTGACACCACAGAGCCGGACCACCCTGTCTTCCCTGAGCAACCTTCAATACCTGAACCTGAGCAGAAACCCGTTGGGGACATCGCCCGATCTCGAAACGCTGCCCGCCCTGACGCAACTGCGCATGATCAACAGCGGGATTTCGAACTTGCCCGACGGTCTGTTCGATCATCCCCGCCTCGTTGTCGCCAATTTCGAGCGTAACCAGTTCCGCGAATTGCCCGAAATCCTCTTCGATATCCCTGCCCGTACGCCGAGGCAGTTCAGCTTTGCCGACAATCCACTGTCAGTCGCCACACGCGAACGCATCAAGTTGTGTTACCGGCAGTTCAGGCAGAACTTTGGCGTATCAATGCCACCGGAAGACGTCGATCGTATCCGTGAGCTGTTCCCGTCCCTGGACAATGATGACGCCAATCGAGTGCTGTATCTGCTCCCGGGAACCCTTGAGGACGGTCGACTACAGATCCAGCGCTGGGAAACCGAGCTGCGACAACTTGAAAGTGACCTTGAACAATGGGTGACCGATATCCCCGAACGCTACCCGGTCAGTGACATTCTTCTGACCGAGAGTGACCGCTCCGCCGAGCGTGCCAATCGCATCATGTTCCGACTGGAGATCGAATCGTTCTGGCGCGAAAGGTCTCTGGAAACCCCTGAATCGAGAACCCCCGCCCTCAATCTAAACCCGGCGTTCATCGGTGACCTCCCGGCCTTGCATGCAGACTTTGCACATGTCACGACGCTATCGATCACCGGCAACCCCCAGCTAAGAGCCGGCTCCGGTTTTCTGCGCAGATTTACCGGGCTCGACTCCCTTGAATTACGAGACCTGGCGTTGGCAGAAATTCCGCAAGCACTGACCGGGATGACGGATCTCCAGCAACTGGTTCTGAGCAACTGCGGAGTCGTGCTGGATGACGACGGGGTTGCAACGCTATCGTCATTGACTCATTTGGTGAGGCTCGATCTTTACAACAACCCGTTGGGCCGGTTATTCGATCTGCGCACGTTGCCGAATCTGGAGTTTCTCGACCTTGCGAACACCGGGATATCCGCATTGCCCCCGGGCTTGCTGGATCCGCCCTGGCTGGAAACAGCCATTCTCAGCGGCAATCGCCTGACCGAATTGCCCACGGAAATCTTCGATCTGCCCGCCGCTGCCAGCAAAGGCTTTGACTTCGGCAACAATCCATTGGGTGTCGCCACGCGTGAGCAGATAAAGGCCTACTACCGCAGAACCGGAGAAGACCTTGGCGTATTGGCCGAGCCTGCCGACATCGCACGCGTCCGGACACTTTATCCTGCGCTGAACGATGAACAGGCAAGCGTCTTCATCTATCGGCTCGAAGGCACGCTGACCGATGGCCGGATCGAACTCGCCCGCCGGGAAGCCGAATTCGTCGGACTGCTGGGAGAGCTGGCGGCCTGGGAGACCGCCATACCCGACGACCACCTGACCGGCCTCCCCCTCTCACCTGAGGATCGTCTGCTGGAGGAGCAACACAGGTCGGCGTTCAGAGAGGCCTTGTTGACTTGCTGGCGCAAAACACCGGTGGAAGGTGCGGACGCCCGTGAATTCCACTTCGTTTTCAGGCTACCGATCCATGGTGAATTGCCGACGATGAGCGCCGACTTCGGCCACGTTTCGGATCTGCATCTGGTCAGTACCAGTGATTACTCGCCTCGTATCGGCCGATTCCTCGAGGGGTTTCGCAACCTTGAAAGCGTCGACATTCAAGGCTATGAACTGACCCATATCCCTGAGGCCATCTTCCAGATGAGACGGCTCAACACGCTGAGCCTGCCGGCGTGCGATCTCACGCTGTCGCCGCGCGATGTGGCAGGACTGGCCACACTGGACAACCTTGATCTGCTGCATCTGCATGACAACCCGCTCGGGCTGACACCCGACCTCAGCAATTTGCAGGGACTTACAGATCTGGACCTGAGCACCACCGGCATCCGTGAAATACCGAAGGGTGTGCTCGATAACTTCAACTGGATGGAGCTGGATCTGTCGGGCAATGAAATCAGCGAAATGCCGGACGAACTGATGGAGGTGCCGGCGTATGTCGGTGACCGCTACGACTTGCGCGGCAACCCCTTCTCCGCTCAGGCCATGCAGCGAATCCGGGCTTATTACCAGGAAACGGGCATGACGCTGAACGTTGACGGCGTGCTAGAGCATCCGCCGGTGCGCAGTCGTCCCAGTGTCGAGATGGAGGATTGAAAAGTGTCTGAAACAACAGCGCCATGACGTATGGCGCTGTGCTTGAAGGATCAACCGCGCTCGGGCGGCACCGACGACAGTTCGAACGGGCTGCTGCTGCGCCGCTGGTTGCGGTCTTCCCGTGGCGTGGCGCCGAAGAAGTTGCGATAGGCGCTGGAGAAATGCGGCCCCGAGGAGAACCCGCAGGACAGGCCGATCTGGATAATCGACTTGCTGGTCTGCATCAACATCTGCCGGGCCTTGTTCAGGCGCAGTTCCAGGTAGTACTGGCTCGGCACGCGGTTGAGGTATTGCTTGAAGATCCGCTCCAGTTGGCGACGGGACACGCACACGTGCTGGGCGATTTCGTCAGTGGTGAGCGGCTCTTCGATGTTGGCTTCCATCAGCAGCACGGCTTGCGTGAGTTTTGGATGGCTGGAGCCGAGGCGGTTCTGCAATGGAATGCGCTGACGCTCGCCGCCTTCGCGGATGCGCTCGACCACCAGTTCTTCGGAAACCGCACCGGCCAGTTCCGCACCGTGATCACGGGCCAGCACCGCCAGCAACAGATCGAGTACCGACATGCCGCCGCAGGCCGTCAGGCGATCGCGATCCCAATCGAACAGATGACTGGTGGCGATGACTTTCGGGAAGCGCTCGGCGAAATCGTCCTGCCAGCGCCAGTGCACCGCCGCGCGGTAACCGTCGAGCAGACCGAGTTGCGCCAATGGGTACACACCGGCCGACAGACCGCCGATCACACAACCGGCACGCACCAATTGTTTCAGCGCGCTGCTGAGTGCCGGCGCCAGAGTGGTCGGTGGCTCATCGGCGAGCAGGAACAGTTTCTGGAAGTTTTCGAGCTTGCCGGCCCAGGGCTCGCCGGGCAGTTGCCATTCACCTTCGGTCGGTGCTTCGGCCTGCAGGAACGACAACTCGTAAACCACGTCCGGATGCACACGCTGGGCAACACGCAAGGCCTCCTCTGCCAGCGCCAAAGTCAGAGCTTTAGTGCTGGGCCAAATCAGGAAACCAATTCGATGGGCAGTCATGGCGGGCGATCCGAAACGTAAACAGAGGGAAAAACCGAAATCGGCTGCAACCAAATTAGACCATCTGGCGCGCTGCGCAGCATGACCTAATTTGGTGCATAACGGGAGCGATTACTTGAGGCTGCCCGAGAGGAATTGTTGCAAACGTTCCGACTGCGGATTGACCAGCACTTCACGCGGGTTGCCGCTTTCTTCGACGACGCCTTTGTGCAGGAACACCAGCTGGTTCGACACTTCACGGGCGAAGCCCATTTCGTGAGTCACCACCACCATGGTCCGGCCTTCCTGAGCGAGGGCCTGCATGACTTTCAGCACGTCGCCGACCAGTTCCGGGTCGAGGGCCGAAGTCGGTTCGTCGAACAGCATCACTTCCGGTTCCATCGCCAGCGCACGGGCGATCGCCACACGCTGCTGCTCGCCACCGGACATGTGCCCAGGGAACGCGTCCTTGCGATGGGCCACGCCGACCTTGTTCAGGTAGTGCTCGGCTTTCTCGCGGGCTTCGGCCTTGGACACGCCCAGCACGTGAACCGGCGCTTCCATGATGTTTTCCAGCGCGGTCATGTGCGACCACAGGTTGAAGTGCTGGAACACCATCGACAGGCGCGAACGCATGCGTTGCAGCTGTTTCGGATCAGCGGCTTTCAGCGCGCCGTCCTTGTTGGCAACCAGTTTCAGCTCTTCGTTGTTGAGCAGGATCTTGCCCGCGTGCGGCTGCTCGAGCAGGTTGATGCAACGCAGAAAAGTACTTTTGCCGGAGCCACTGGAGCCGATGATGCTGATCACATCGCCGGCGGCCGCTTTCAGGGAAACGCCCTTGAGCACTTCGTGACTGCCATAGCGTTTATGCAGGTCTTGGACTTCAAGTTTGTACATGCGGTCGGTTCTCACAAAAACAGTCAGTCGTTGAGCAAAGGGCCGTCGCGCAGCGCATCGCGCCCCGCCACTTTGGCCAGCCAGAAACCGGGTTGGGCGTAACGCAGCCGCTCAATGGCAAACAGCACCCCGGACGTACCAGCACACACCGTGCTGACCCGATCCGACAGCGGATCGATCACTTCAAAAATCTTGTCACCGGCTTCAACCCACTCGCCGGGCTTGCGCAGGAAACTCACCACGCCGGGATGCGGTGGCAGGAGCAATTCAGTGCCTTCGAACGGCATGCCTTCGCACGGTTCGCGTACGGCGCTTGGCCACTCGCCACGGATCAGGCCTTGCTCGGCGAGGAACGCCAGAATCCCTTCGGCCCAGGCTTCGGCCTGTGCAGGTGTGGTGTCAGCCTGACCGCCCAGTTCAACGGTAGTTGCCAGGCACGCCAGTGGAATCTGCGCGTCCGGGAACAGCCGTGACAGACGCAGCCACGGCAACGAACAGGCTTCGTCGAACGAGCTGCCACCGGAGTCTTCCGCCAGCAGGCCGACCTTCACATCCAGGTGCGCGGCGAGTGAACGCCACTGCGGCCAGTGCTGCGGCAACGCATACATGTGCAGCGCGGCTTCGCAGTCGCAGTGCAGATCCAGCACCACGTCAGCGGTGGCGGCATGTTGCAGCAGGATGCGCTGCATGCCTTGCAACTGGCTGCCGGCCTCGGGCAATGCGGCCAGATGATCGGCCATTGCCTGACGGATCAGACGGATGTTGGCGTGCGGATCATCACCGAGTTGTCCTTCCAGCCTGGCAGCCACGGGAGCGCTGAGCTCGACGAAATCACGGTTGAAATTCTTGCCGCTGCCGGCCTCGAAACGCCCCTGATGATTGCCTTGCAGCAACTGGCCAAGACCCAGCGGGTTGGCCACGGGCACCAGCTCGATGACACCGTTGAGCAGGCCTTTGGCTTCGAGTTCGCCGAGGCGTTTTTTCAGTTCCCAGGCGGTGCGCATGCCGGGCAGTTCGTCGGCGTGGAGGCTGGCCTGGATGTAGGCCTTGCGCTCGCCGCTACCGAAGCGAAACACCGAAATCCGGCGTTCGCTGCCCAGGTGGCTCCACGGCAGAACGTGGTCGATGCGTTCCATATCAGTGCTTCCTCGGGGCCAGGTAGCTCAGCCAGCGACGTTCGGCCAGCTTGAACAGGCGCACCAGAATGAAGGTCAGGCACAGGTAGAACACGCCGGCGGTAATGTACGCCTCGAACGGCAGGTAGAACTGCGCGTTGACGGTACGGGCCGCGCCGGTGATATCGATCAGGGTCACGATGGACGCCAGACTGGTGGTCTGCAGCATCATGATCACTTCGTTGCTGTACTGCGGCAGTGCACGACGCAGGGCCGATGGCAGCAGGATGCGCTTGTACATCTTGACCCGCGACATGCCCATGGCCTTGGCCGCTTCGATCTCACCGTTCGGCGTGGCCTTCAGGCTGCCGGCGATGATTTCGGCGGTGTAGGCGCTGGTGTTGATCGCGAACGCCAGGCACGCACAGAACGTTGCGCTGGACAGCCACGGCCAGAGGAAGCTTTCACGCACCGCTTCGAACTGGGCCAGACCGTAGTAGATCAGGAACAGCTGAACCAGCATCGGCGTGCCGCGAATCACGTAGGTGTAGAGCCACGCCGTACCGTTGACCACGGCGTTCTTGGAGACGCGCATCAGGCCCAGCGGCAACGCCGCCAGCAGACCGAAAAACAGCGACAGCGCGAGCAACTTGAGGGTGGTCACCAGGCCGCCGAGGTACAGCGGCAGCGACTCCCAAATGACGTTGTAGTCGAAGATCATAGATCAGCCGCCCTTACGCCTACCGAGTAGCGCTTCTCAAGGTGACGCAGCGCCAGCAACGAGACACTGGTGATCACCAGGTACATCGCCGCCACTGCGAGGAAGAAGGTGAAAGGCTCGCGGGTGGCGTCGGCCGCCTGCTTGGCCTTGAACATCATGTCTTGCAGACCGACCACGGAAATCAACGCGGTGGCCTTGGTCAACACCAGCCAGTTGTTGGTGAAGCCCGGAATCGCCAGACGGATCATCTGCGGCACCAGCACCCGGAAGAACACCTGAAAGCTGCTCATGCCGTACGCCATGCCGGCTTCCGCCTGACCTTTGGGGATCGCCATGAACGCGCCACGGAAGGTTTCCGACAGGTATGCACCGAAGATGAAACCGAGGGTGCCGATACCGGCGGCCAGCGGGTTCAGGTCGATGTACTCGTCATAGCCGAGCATCGGGGCGACGCGGTTGAGCAGATCCTGACCGCCGTAGAAGATCAGCAGGATCAGCACCAGGTCGGGAATCCCGCGGATCACCGTGGAATACAGATCGCCCAGCCAGGCCAGCCAGCGCACTGGCGACAGGCGCAATGCGACACCGATCAGCCCGAGAACGATGGCCAGGGCCATGGACGACAAGGCGAGCTGAAGCGTCAGCCAAGCGCCATCGAGGATGACAGCCCCGTAGCCTTTCAACATGATTCAGGTCCTCGAAAGTTGGGATGAAAAAATGGCGCAAACCGCAGAGATCCTGTTGCTTGCGCCATTTCGGACGGGTCGAGCGACGTCTTTACTTGCCGTAAATGTCGAAGTCGAAGTACTTGTCCTGGATTTGCTTGTACTTGCCGTTTTCGCGGATGGCCGCGATGGCAGTATTGATCTTGTCTTTCAGGGCGTCGCCCTTGCGTACCGCGATGCCTACGCCGTCGCCGAAGTATTTTTCATCGGTGAACTGCGGGCCGACGAACGCAAAGCCTTTGCCGGCGTCGGTTTTCAGGAAGCCGTCGTTCAGCAGGGTGGCGTCAGCCACGGTGCCGTCGAGGCGACCGGCGGCCACGTCGAGGTAGATTTCGTTCTGCGAGCCGTATGGCTTGATCTCGGCACCCAGCGGAGCCAGGACTTCACGGGCGAAGCGCTCGTGGATCGAACCACGCTGCACGCCAATGTTCTTGCCCTTGAGCTCGGTCAGCTTGTCGCTGACCACGGTGCCTTCCTTCATGACCAGGCGGGCCGGGGTGTTGTAGTACTTGTTGGTGAAGTCCACGGACTTCTTGCGGTCTTCAGTGATCGACATGGACGAGAGGATCGCGTCGATCTTGCGCACTTTCAGTGCCGGGATCAGACCGTCGAATTCTTGCTCGACCCACTGGCACTTGACCTTCATTTCTTCGCACAGTGCGTTGCCGATGTCGTAGTCGAAACCGACGATGCTGCCGTCCGGGGCTTTGGATGCGAATGGAGGGTAAGCCGCTTCGATACCGATCTTCAGAGGCTTTTCATCGGCGAATGTCGGCAAGGACAGCACGGACAGTGCCAGGGCGCCAAGCAGCACAAGTTTCTTCATCTTGGGACTCCATCGGTAAAGGGCAAAAACGGCAGAGTGAGCGACAGCCCAATATGCGAATGGGTGGAACGAAAGCGGTTGCTGCGTGCGTGGGATATTTCCGAACAAAACCCTGAAGGCTTCAACGCGAGCCACGACGAGCGAGTGATCGGCATTCTAACGACAGGCCCGAAGCCGATATTTCTTCAATGCGACAACTAATTACAGAAGCACCGAGAAACCCGCTTAAGCACATTGACAGCTCCGCAATTTCATGCAAGAGCGAAAGACAGTGAACCGATCTATGCTGCAAATTGCGGGCCTATTATTCGCAAACCCTTCTAATCCGGCAAGCGCGGGGTGATGTCTTATTTTTCACCGGTCGTTCTGAGGCTCTAAAACGGGGCGATGCGTTTCTCATTGCCCCGTTGCGGGGCGGGCGGTTACACATTCGGTTACTTGAAGGCTGACGGGTAACAATGGGAATGGGCTGACGGAGCAATTCGATAATTATTGGCCGAAGATTCCCCCGTCACTGATCGTTCCCACGCTCCGCGTGGGAACGATCGAAAACAAAAAGCCCCGCCCGGCGCAATGCCGGACGGGGCTTTTCAGCCTTCAGACCCGCCGCTTACGCGACGTTCATGGTCTTGTGGGTGTCGATCAGATGCTGCACCACGCCTGGATCGGCCAGGGTGGAGATGTCGCCCAGGCCTTCGTACTCGGCGGTGGCGATCTTGCGCAGGATGCGGCGCATGATCTTGCCCGAACGGGTCTTCGGCAGCCCCGGCGCCCACTGGATCACGTCCGGTGAAGCAATCGGCCCGATCTCCTTGCGCACCCAGTTCTTCAGTTCCAGGCGCAGTTGCTCGCTCGGCTCTTCGCCATTCTTCAAGGTGACGTAGACATAGATGCCCTGCCCCTTGATGTCGTGCGGCACACCGACCACCGCCGCTTCGGCGACTTTCGGGTGAGCGACCATCGCACTTTCGATCTCGGCCGTACCCATGCGGTGGCCGGAGACGTTGAGCACGTCATCCACGCGACCGGTGATCCAGTAGTAACCATCGGCATCGCGACGGGCGCCGTCACCGGTGAAGTACATGCCACGGAAGGTCTTGAAGTAGGTGTCGACGAAACGGTCGTGGTCGCCGTACAGGGTGCGCGCCTGACCCGGCCACGAATCGAGAATCACCAGATTGCCTTCGGCCTCGCCCTCGATGATGTTGCCGAGGTTGTCCACCAGCGCCGGCACTACACCGAAGAACGGACGTGCGGCCGAACCCGGCTTCAGGGTATGAGCACCCGGCAGCGGGCTCATCATGTTGCCGCCGGTTTCGGTCTGCCACCAGGTGTCGACAATCGGGCAACGGGACTTGCCGACGTTCTTGTAATACCAGTCCCAGGCTTCCGGGTTGATCGGCTCGCCCACCGAACCCAGCAGACGCAAACTGCTACCGTCCGCACCTTCGACTGCGGCGGTGCCGGAGGCCATCATCGCGCGGATCGCGGTCGGCGCGGTGTAGAGGATGTTGACCTTGTGCTTGTCGACGATCTTCGCCACCCGGGTGATGTCCGGGTAGTTCGGCACGCCTTCGAACAGCAGCGTGGTCGCGCCGTTGGCCAGCGGGCCGTAAACGATGTAGGAGTGACCGGTAACCCAGCCGACGTCGGCGGTGCACCAGTAGATTTCGCCCGGACGGTAGTCGAACACGCGCTCATGGGTCATCGCTGCGTACAGCAAGTAACCGCCGGTGGTGTGCTGCACGCCCTTCGGCTTGCCGGTGGAGCCGGAGGTATAAAGGATGAACAGTGCTTCTTCGGCGCCCATCTCTTTCGGCGCGCAGACAGTGCCCGCCACTTTCATCAGGTCTTCGTACCAGATGTCGCGATGCTGGTTCCACTTGATGTCGCCACCGGTGCGCTTGCACACGATGACTTTCTGGATGCTGTTGGTTTCCGGGTTGGTCAGGGCGTCGTCGACGTTGGCCTTGAGGGAAATCTTCTTGCCGGCACGAATGCCTTCGTCAGCGGTGATCACCACTTTCGAGCGGCAGTCGATGATGCGACCGGCCAGGGCTTCCGGCGAAAAACCGCCGAACACCACCGAGTGAATCGCGCCGATCCGGGTGCAGGCCAGCATGGCGACCACGGCTTCGGGGATCATCGGCATATAAATGGTCACCACGTCGCCGCGGTGCACGTCCTGGCCACGCAGGGCGTTGGCGAACTTGCAGACTTGTTCGTGCAGTTCGCGGTAGGTGATGTTGCGGCTTTCGGAAGGATCGTCGCCTTCCCAGATGATGGCGACCTGATCGCCGCGCTCGGCCAGATGGCGGTCGAGGCAGTTATAGGAAACGTTCAGGGTGCCGTCGGCGAACCACTTGATGTCGACATGGTGGTCGTCGAACGAAGTCTGCTTCACCGTGGTGAAAGGCTTGATCCAGTCGAGGCGCTTGGCTTGTTCGCGCCAGAAGCCGTCAGGGTTGACGACCGACTGCTGGTACATGGCTTTGTAGGTCGCCTCGTCGGTCAGCGTATTGGCCAGAACCTCGGGACGAACGGGATACAGAGAAGCCGCACTCATCTTTCCTACCTCGGTGTAATAGTTGTTTTTGTATGACCCTGTTGTAGCCGGGGCGACCGTATAGAACCATTCGACGATGGTAGTAACAAGCCCCTACAGGTCGTGGCGATAATCCCGATGCTTGCCCCCGATCGTCTCGCAGGCCTTGAATCTACTGGCCCGGCAGCGATTGTTACCAAATCTGCCAAAGGTGTTTATCAAAACCCCATCTGTTTACACCCACCCCGCCTCCCTAAAATCTGCCTCGCCGACAAGGCAAAGTGATTAACAACGTTACAGCCCCCACGAAGGCCGTTAATCCAGCTCTGAAGTAACAAACCAAAACGATGAAGTTCCACACGCAACCCCAAAAAGGTTGCGTGACCCCACTCGACCTCAAGAAGGTAAATTTCAAATGAAAGCTTTATTGGTTCTGGCCCTCAGCAGTCTGTGCGCAACCGCCATGGCAGACGAGGTCCCGACTGATGTCGCACAGCAACAACCGGCCATCGAGGAATACACTTACTCCACTCACCTGGACATCGCCAAAGTTGTATCGATGAGCGAAGTTCCGAATGTCTGCGAAGTGGTCCCGATGAAAATGGAGTACGACGACTCCACTGGCCAGCGTCACATCCTGCGTTACAGCGTGATGGGTAACGGCTGCACCAATTGATGGTTTGAGACTGCACCGAATCGGATCGCTCAGCGCAACATCGAGGGTCGATTCCAGCCCGGCTTCGGTCGGGCTCAGTTGTGTTTGAAGGGACGTAAAAGGGTTGCAAAACACAAGATATAGTGAAAAACGCGGTTTTTTGCTCGTTTTTTGAGCAACCAATCACACGCAGAAAAATTAATGAAAAAAATTTCTCCGGGGCCAATCCCGGCGAAAGCCCTGTAAACCCTCGCTCCAAACGAAATCACCCTCCCGCTCGACCGCCCTGCGCTGTTTCGCCCTCCCCCACGCCGGTGTTTTTTTCCCTATAATGCCGCCCAATCGGGTCAGCAATATTCCCTTACAGGGATCAAAGCCATTCTGAAGCCCCGCAGCAGCGTCCACGCTGACTCGCGCCCGTCAGAGGCTCTCGGAAACCCGTAAAAATTTTCTGTTTATTGCCTGCGTTGCACCGCTGCAAAAAACGACATCCAACGCGGCCTGTACGGCCGTGTGAAAAACCAACCAATCAGTTTTCACACGGGCACAGGCCCTCACGCAGGAGACGACACGTCATGCTGAGCTGGGACGAATTCGACAAAGAAGACAGTGAAGTAGCGGTAAAAGGCGCCAACGCCGGCCACGCTACCGAAGCCAACATGGACCGCCTCGACAGCGCCGGCGGTGCCGCCGCCCTCGAAGCCCGCGCCGTGACCGCCGAAGACTCGGCCGCCGTGGCCCGCGCCAAGGCTGCACTGGATTCCCTCGACGTCGCCGAAGGCCTCGCCGAACTCGAAGGCTCCGCCGCCCGTGTCGCCGTTGACGAAAAGCGCATGATCAACTGCCGCGCCGACCTCAACCAGCTCGTGCCATTCAAGTACGACTGGGCCTGGCAGAAATACCTGGACGGCTGCGCAAACCACTGGATGCCGCAAGAAGTCAACATGACCGCCGACATCGCCCTCTGGAAAAACCCGGAAGGCCTGACCGACGACGAGCGCCGCATCGTGATGCGCAACCTCGGCTTCTTCTCCACCGCCGACTCCCTGGTTGCCAACAACCTGGCCCTGGCCGTGTACCGCCTGATCACCAACCCGGAATGCCGCCAGTACATCCTGCGCCAGGCGTTCGAAGAGGCGATCCACACCCACGCCTACCAGTACTGCATCGAATCTCTGGGCATGGATGAAGGCGAGATCTTCAACATGTACCACGAGATCCCGTCGGTCGCGAAAAAAGCCGCCTGGGGCCTGAAATACACCCGCGCCATCTCCAACCCGGAATTCAACACCGGCACCGTCGAGACCGACAAAGAACTGCTGCGCAACCTGATCGCCTACTACTGCGTTCTGGAAGGCATCTTCTTCTACTGCGGCTTCACCCAGATCCTCTCCATGGGCCGCCGCAACAAAATGACCGGCGTCGCCGAGCAGTTCCAGTACATCCTGCGCGACGAATCCATGCACCTGAACTTCGGCATCGACGTGATCAACCAGATCAAAATCGAAAACCCACACCTGTGGGACGCCGAAATGAAGGAAGAAGCCTCGCAAATGATCCTGCAGGGCACTCAGCTGGAAATCGAATACGCCCGCGACACCATGCCTCGCGGTGTGCTGGGTATGAATGCTGCGATGATGGAGGACTACCTGAAGTTCATCGCTAACCGTCGTCTGTCGCAGATCGGTTTGAAGGAAGAGTACCCAGGGACCACTAACCCGTTCCCTTGGATGAGCGAGATCATGGACTTGAAGAAGGAGAAGAATTTCTTTGAGACTCGGGTTATTGAGTATCAGACTGGTGGGGCGTTGAGCTGGGACTAATGGTCTCGCTCGCCACGGTTTGACGACTGCTGCTTGAGTCGTCGAGTCGAGAAAGCAAGAAGCCCCGATTTGATCGGGGCTTTTTATTGGCAGCGAATTCTCTTCCCAATGGGTTAGCTAATGCTTGTCGTCGGCAACGGCGCTACTGTCTTGGCTCCCATCTAAATCAACCTTCAATTACTTCTAATCGCTGCTTCAGTCTTTCATTCACCGCCACTCCGTGCACCCCAGAATGAATCTCCCGGTGACAACTTGGACACACGGCCGCCACATACCGTGGGTGGTCTAACCCGCCATCGGAGACTCGGTTTACGTGATGCGGCTCCAAGTAAGGTGTGCCGTCCTTTTTCGTGAAAGGAGCCGGCCGCTCACAGCTCTCGCATGCGCCTTTGGCACGCATCAGCACATAGTGCGCAACCTTACGGCTGCGCTGATAGATCTTACGGGGACCGGATTGTTTTAAATCATCACTCCCTGGCTTGCATGCCGCCAACGCAACCAAACGCGCAGCGGCCAAAGAGTCCGGGAAGTCAGCCTCTTCCTCATTCTCCACTTCAGACTCAATCATTTCACTCGGAAAACCAACAGGGACTAGCCGAAAAACAATCGCCGTCCGAGTCTCGCCTTTCACATCCAATTGGTTACGTTTAAACATGTCGGCGCAAGAAAACTCCCCCTCGTAAACGTAGCCTTTTCCTTTGCCGAGGGACCTAAACATGTGCAGAGCTCGACCATCCTCGGCATGCCGAGCAATGGCTCGGTTTCCGCGAGTCAATGTCATTGGACCTTGCTGTCCTTCTCCGGTGTATAGATAAGCGCCGTCTTCCCATCCGTCGCTGTAGCCGTATTGCTCTCCGCTATCGCCCGTGAACAAAAAAATCACGGGGTAGGTGGAAGACGCTGCAATTCCGCTTTGTCGACTTCCACCGAACGGTCCGTTGATCTCAGTTCTTCGGTCGTAAACCGCATTATGTGTGAACTGCAATAGAGGTTGAGCTTCCCCACGCGGTAACTCCACAACTGTGAAGCCTCGCTTTTCTAGGTAGCTGTTGGTCGGATGCCCCCCGGAAAAATCTCCGACAGCAAGACCGGTCGCTAATGAGACGATTTTCTTCGCAGGATAGAGCTCACCGCCTGCGTTAATGGCATAACGGTGGGCTTGGTTACTTTCCCAACTTTGCCATTCACGCCTGCCCCGAAATTTATGATCAAATTCCAGCATCGCGTTGCTTATTCGTTCCTTCGATACTGCTTTGATCACCACGGAAGCTGCCCTTTATCGACTTTAGCTGTAGGAAAATTCCTATACTCACCAAAGTGCGAAAGGGTTTCAATGCGTAACAGAGCAAAAAGCCACTATTTATAGACGCTCAACCGTGCGCCATAACTGACCTCCCGCTATTAATACCCCTCCCCCCACTCAAGGACCCGAGCCCCACCATGAAATTCGACCTCGCCTACTGCCTCAGCCTCGACGACAAACTGTCGATCTATGACGTTCGCGATCTCAATTTCGATGAGACGGTGGCGTTCGATTCTGCGAAGGAGCATTTCCAGTGCCCCAACGACGCCTGTCGTTTGGCGTTCGATGCTTCCAACGAGTTGGGTACGTTCAACGCCAAGAACGTGAATTACGTGCGCACGCCGCACTTCAAGAATCTGCCCGGTACGCAGCATGTGGCGGGTTGTCCGTATGTGAGTTTGAAGACGTCGGCGTCGGGGGTTGAGGCGGCGGATGGGGAATCGGATGACGGTCGGGAGGAGTATTTCCCGTCGGAGTTGTTGCTGACGCGTCGTGAGTATGTGCGCAAGCCTGCTGCGCCTGCGGGGGCGGCGGATGTGTTGCGGGATGATCCGGTGCGGGGGGCGGCTACCCCCTCGAAAGAGTCGCCCAGTCGTGAGACGGCGCCGGACAAGACCAGCGTCTTCGCTCACCCCGTGGAGTGTTTTGTGTCGAACTTCGCGGACAAGGATTTGCTCAAGCGCATGCCATTGAAGATTGGCGAGCATACGGCGCCGTACAGTTCGTTCTTCAAGAAGATCGAGTACTTGATGGACAACAAGGGGCTGATTTACTGGGGCCGGATCAAGAAGATCGAGGACTTTCACAGCGCCAGTTTCCGGATCGATTTCGAGGACAAGGTCTGGTTCAAGAAGCCGGATGACAGCAAGAAGAAGCCATATCCGGTGAGTGTCTATCTCAACAAGAAGCTGATCGACAACTACCGCAAGCGCAAGGCGTTTCTGGAGGAGATCAAGCACGCGATCGACAGCGACAAGGAGTTGTTCTGCTTCTTTTATGGTGTGACGCCGGAGTTGAAGCAGGTGCCGGGCAAGAAGAACCCCGAAAAGCCTTTCGAGGTCTTCAATGCCAATATCGAGAACCTGGATCACTTCATCATTCGTGAAGCGCCGGGTCTGGCGTGAGGGTTAGCCTTGGGGCAGTTGCAGTTTGACGGCGCCGGGGTGTTGCTTGATCAGGGAGTACGGCAGGATCGACCAGTCAGGCGAATCGCAGGCTCGCTCTACGCGGGCGAAATATGCGCCCAGGTACAAACCTTTTTCGGTGAAGTGCCAGTTGGAATAGCCCCAGTTGTCTTCGTTGGTGAAGTCGCAACTGTCTTCATCTCCCTCCGCAGGTTTCTTCATTTCATCCGGGTACAGCGCGGTGAGTTGTTTGATCAGCCACGGCATAAATACTTCGCTTTGATACTTGGAGCGCGCGGCATCTTCGGCCTCGGTCAACGGCTGGTCACCGCCTCGGTAACGGTCAGCGTGAAGGATTGGTTGGCCCTCGCCCACCCAGAGCACGTCTTCGAGCGACAACGGGTGGCCGGTTTTTACATCGATGTTGAGTGGCGAATCGCCGAAGTCCGGGTGCGCGCCGCCGCAGTCGTAGCTGGTTGAAATGTTCAGGCTGATCACACTGGGCGAGATAAACGTCGGAGTAACATTCTGGAGGAATTCAGCATAACCGCGACCGCGCAGCTGGCAACCGTAGTAACTGATGGCCTCGTCCCACAAGCGCCCGAGCAATTGCTGGTTAACCCGCTGCAGATCTTCTTTTGGCATCCCGGATTCGATGCTGAACATGGTCATCTTGGTATCAGGCTCTTCCCACCATTGCAGGGTGTAGCCCATGAAGTCCTGCTTTTTACCGGGTTTGAGTTTCAGACCCTGAAGCCGTAGGTATTCGTAAGGCTCGGTCTTGGGCAACTTGGCGATGTAGGGCAATGCATTCGCTGGCACTTCCGGAAGCGGCGTATCGGTGACCAGTACAGGCAACTTTTTGCCTTTTGGGTTTTGCCATTCGCCCTTCCAGCCGCCATCAATCTGTTGCAGTTTCAGTGTCGGTAACGGCTTGCCCGGAGCCATACGATCACTACCCTCTGTGAGCAGCAAGACGTCATTTTTATAGGTGCCGTTAAGCTCTAGATCGCGGTGAAATTTCTCATAGAAGTAGCGGCCGGTGACTTGCTCCGGGTCGCTGGTATCGACTTCGAACACGATCGGCATTTTGCCCAACGTGCCGGTGAATACCAGCCGGTTATCTTCGGCATGCGCGGTGGACAGCATTGAGAACAGCACAGCAGCGCATGGCGCCAGGCGCATCAGTCCCTTGAACATTGATTGATCCCTGAATAATTCGGAGGTTGCGACGGCGTTTGGCTGCCGGCGCTGGGAAATTCGCGGCAGATTATGGCGGGGTTGGGCCCGCTAATCGAGGATCTGCCTTTGAAAGTTAAAGTCGTCTCACGGCAGTTGCAGTGCAGCACCACCCGGATGTTGTTTGACGATGTTGTACGGTAGAACGCTCCAGTCTACGAATCCGCAGACCGCTGCGACGTGCGGAAATGATGGCTCGATGTTGATGCCCTGTTCCGTGAAGTGCCAACCCGGATAATGCCAGGGATAATCCTCGTTGTAGCCGCAATCGTTTTCACCCTCGGCGGTGATGGTCATTTCGTTGGGGTAGAGTTTCAGAAACTGTGCGACCAACCAGGGTGCCAGTTCATTGGCGCGGTAGTTCGACCACGCTGTAGAGGAGCCGGGGGAGTCTGCGGCGAAATCTTCATATTCCTCGTAGTGCAATGGCTTGCCATGCCCCACCCACATAACATCATCCAGGGTCAGAAGCTTGCCTGTCTTGGTATCGATGTTGAGCGCGTCGTGGCTTTGATCCGGATAGGCGCCACCGCAGTAATAGTCCGATGAAATCCGCACACTCATCACGGTGGACGACATCCACAGTGGCTGGCTCCACTGTGCGTAACTGCCGGAACAACCATAAGAAGACAACACTTCGCCCCACAAACGCGCCATCAATTTTTGGTTGATACGTCGACGCTCTTCGAGGGAGTAACCGGACACCACTTCAAACAGGGAAGTGTCAGTCTTCGGCTCGGTCCACCACTGCAGCGTGTAGCCCATGAAGGTGTCGGTCTTGCCTTTTTTGAGTGTGACGCCTTGCAGCCGCAGATATTCGTAAGGGTACTTATCGTGAAGTGTGGTGAAAAAGGGCAAGGCATCGGCGGGCACTTCGGGGATGACGGCTGGCTCTAACTCAATCTTCAGAGTCTTACCGGCAGTACTTGTCCACTCGCCACTCCAACCATTAGCTGTCGGCTGCAGACGAAGGGTCGGGCGCGAGTCTTCCATTCGCGAACCTTCTTCCAGCACCAGTGTTTCCCCGTCCAGGACACCGTCGAGTGACAGATCCTTGCGGTACTTCTTATAGAAGTAACGACCTTCTCCAGTGCGAGGATTTATTTCGAGGACGATAGCCGCTTTGCCCAAGGTGCCGGTGTACACCTGCGCGCCGTTATCGGCCCGAGTTGCCGTCGAGACAAACAATCCCGTCAGTAAAAGAGCAGCGAAAAGGCGTATCAGTCCTCGGAACATCACTTCATCCTTGAATAAACGAGCAACTGCCCGCGAAAAATAGCCGTGGATTATGTCGAGCTTGTGCGGGGGAATCGAGGTCTTCGTTATCAGCTCAAGCACATGCTGATCATCACCATCATGAGCAGACCGATATACACCCAAGCATGCACCCGATCCGCTATCCGCCCGATCCACGGCGTCGCCAGTCGAATCCCCAGCATCGAGCCCAGCGTCAGCACCGCAAACGCCAGCAGATCCACATACCCGATAAACCATGGTCCAAGGTCTGTCTCGCTGAACCCCGCCATCAACATGTAAGTCAGCGTCCCCGCCAGCGCCACCGGCACGCTCAATGGATTGGCCATGGAAGTGGCCTGCGACATGCTCAACCCGCAACGCCGCAATAACGGCACGGTCATGACGCTTCCTCCTACGCCGAGAAAGGTTGCGATGGCGCCAATGCCTACACCGCCGCCAGACGTTTCCACTGTTCTCAATCGACGTGGGATGGCGCCTTCGGACTGTATGAGAAACCCTCGTCGCAGCAGGCAATCAATAATCGTCACGCCGAGGTAAGCGATGAAGGCATACCGAATGACTTCGCCGCTGACCCACACCGCTGCGATTGCGCCGACGACCGCGCCCAATCCGATGAAACCGCCCAGGGGCCACAGGTAGTCACGGATGAGGTTGCCGGCGCGGCGGTGTTTTTCGGTGGCGACCAGGGCGTTGACGATCATCACGCAGGTCGAGGTGGCGACGGCGATGTGCATGGCGGATTGGCTGACCGGGTCGTCGGCGCCGTGGCTGGCGGTGAGCATGCGGTACAGCAGGGGCACGACGACGAAGCCGCCGCCGAATCCGAAGAGCACGGCAGTAACGCCGGTCAGGCAGCCGAAGAGTGTCAGCAGGAGGTAGAACATGGCGCGTCGTCCGTTGTTTGGGAGCGGTCGACGATAGAGCGGCGGCGCTTGGCCTGCTTCAGCAAGTCAGCCAATAATGTTTGCGTTTACGCCAATTGCCGGGTGCCGCTCGATGCGCAATGTTTCGATCAATCTGCTGGATGACACGCCGCGCACGGTGGTGGCGATCGGTACGGATTATTCCCACGGCTATCTGTTGCCACGTCATACGCATCGGCGGGCGCAATTGTTGTACGGCGCGACCGGGGTGATGCAGGTCAGCACGCATGACGGCAACTGGGTAGTGCCGCCGCAGCGGGCGGTGTGGATTCCGCCGGGGGTGGCGCATGAGGTGTTGATGCTGGGGGTCAGCACTCGCAGTTTGTATATCGAGCCGGGGGCAGCGGATCTGGGTGAGCGTTGTCAGGTGATCAGTGTGTCGTCGTTGATGCGGCAATTGCTGATGGAAGCCGTGGAGCTGCCGCTGACCTATGACCTGACCGGGCGTGACGGCGTGCTGATCGACTTGTTGCTGCATGAATTGCAGCGGAGTGCGCCACTTCCCTTGCATATCCCGCTGCCGTCTGACGGAAGACTGCTCGAACTGTGTCAGACCTTTCTGCAACAGCCGAATGCCCACCAATCCCCCCAGCAATGGGCCGATAAGTTGCACATAAGCTTGCGTACCTTCAACAGACTGTTTCGTCAGCAAACTGGCCTGAGTTTCAGTCAATGGCGCCAGCGCGCCTGCGTGGTACTGGCGCTGGCACGACTGGCGGCGGGTGAAGCGGTGACGCGGATTGCCCTGGATTTCGGCTATGACAGCCCGGCGGCGTTCTCGACGATGTTCCGTCGGATCCTCGGTCAGGCACCGTCCGTCTGGTTGGAGGCGGCGAACTAGGGCAAATCAAAAAATGCGTTTGATCCCGGCCGAAAACAACTGTACAAAAACACAGTATATTTTCCATCAGCACTCTCGAGCCCGGAGCACACCATGGCCTCTTCAGCGATGAACCTCATCCTCGAACGTATCGCCCTTTTCCAGTTCACCCCGACCCACTGCGTCCAGGCCCGAGGGATGTTGGGCTGGAGCGTGGAACAACTGTCGTGGGAGACAGGGGTTTCGGTAGACGACATCCAGCGGTTCGAGGCGCAGCAGGACGTGGCAGATGCGGCGCGGCTGGCGTTGACCTATCGGTTTGAGGCGCAGGGGTTGGTGTTTTTTCCGGGGTTTGCGCCGGGGCGTTCGACAAGCAATGGTTCGACTGCCGAATCGGTGCGTGGGGATTATGCGATGGCGGAGTGATCCGGTTCGCCTCATGGAGGCGAACCTTCATCAGTGAGTCAGGCCCCCTGCACCACCGCCTCACTCTCCCCTTCAACCGCCAGCCACCACGCATTCCCGCGTTGCGGCTGTGCCAGGTTGAACGCCTCGCCCATTTGCGGGGTGGTGATGGAAACACTGCGCTCCCAGGCCAGTGCAAGAATGCGATCGAACGGTTCATGCCAGGCATGCATCGCCAGATCGAACGTGCCGTTGTGGATCGGAAACAGCCAGCGCCCCTTGAGGTCGATGTGAGCTTGCAGGGTTTCTTCCGGTTGCATGTGCACGTGGGGCCATTCGACGTTGTAGGCGCCGGTTTCCATCAGGGTCAGGTCGAACGGGCCGAACTGTTCGCCGATGCGTTTGAAGCCATCGAAGTAGCCGCTGTCGCCGCTGAAGAAAATCCGCGTGTCGCCGTCGATGATCACCCACGAAGCCCACAGGGTCTGGTTGCCATCGAACAGGCCACGGCCAGAGAAGTGCTGCGACGGGGTGGCGATGAAACGGATGCCGGCGACCTCGGTGCCCTGCCACCAGTCGAACTGGCGGATCTTGCTGGCATCGATACCCCATTTGACCAACGTGTCGCCGACGCCCAGCGGGGTCAGGAACACGTTGACCTTGTCTGCCAGTTGCAACACCGCTTCGTAGTCGAGGTGGTCGTAGTGGTTGTGCGACAGGATCACGGCTTCGATCGGTGGCAACTCGTCGATGCTGATCGGCGGCTGGTGGAAGCGTTTCGGGCCGGCCCATTGCACGGGCGAGGCGCGCTCGGCGAATACCGGGTCGGTGATCCAGAACTTGTCTTGCAGTTTCAGCAGCAGGGTCGAGTGACCGAGGCGATAGACACTGTGATTCGGCGCGGCAAGCAGGTCGGCGCGGGTCAAGGGCTGCACGGGAATGGCCGACGCAGGTCGGGTGTTGCGCGGTTTGTGGAAGATCATGTTCCACATGATGCGCAGCATCTTGCGCACACCTTCGCGCTGCACCGGCGCGTGGTTGCGGAATGTCCCTTCGGCCTGGCGCGAAGCTTCAGGTACAGGACTGACCGCGGAAGAAATTGATTTGGCCATGACTGAATGACTCCAGAAAAACCGCGCAATTCACGGTTTTCCACGGTGGGACGATAAATGGCCAAGGCATGCACGCATCAGCCGGACATCTGGTTTTAGGTTGCACCGATTAACGCAACATTACACTGATCGGTATACTTTCTAGGTTGCATCAAACCGGATGACAAGTAAACTGCCGAGTGTAATTTCCTCTTTTTTCCTGCCGAATCGAATTTATGACAGCTCCAACGCGCCTTACCGACCGCAAACGCGAAGCCATCATCCTGGCGGCCATTTCCGAATTCCGTGCCAACGGTTTCGAGGTCACCAGCATGGACAAGATCGCGGCCACCGCCGGGGTGTCGAAGCGCACGGTGTACAACCACTTTCCCAGCAAGGAAGAGCTGTTCGCCGAAATTCTCAACCAGTTGTGGGCACGGGTCAGCACCGAGCAAGCCGTGTCGTACCAGCCCGACCAACCCTTGCGCGATCAACTGCGAACGATGCTGCTGGCCAAACTGCAGATGATGGCGGACGACAATTTCATGGATTTGGCCCGGGTCGCCATCGCCGCCGCGATCCACTCGCCAGAACGTGCGCAGAACATGGTGGCGCGCATGGGCGAACGTGAGGAAAGCGTGACCGTGTGGATTCGCGCCGCCCAGGCAGATGGCCGGTTGAAAGCGGTCGATCCGGAGTTCGCCGCGCATCAGCTACAGGGGCTGCTCAAATCCTTCGCCTTCTGGCCACAGATTTCCATGGGCCAGCCCTCGCTCGACAGCGCCACGCAAAATGCCGTGGTCGATTCGGCACTGGACATGTTCCTGGCCTGCTACCAGCTCTAGATCACGTCTGCGCCGCGTAAATGGCTCACAAGGACACTGAATTTTCCCGCTGGAATAAATGACAATGTCTGTCATTGACCGATGAACGGTCGCTCTGAAGAATTACACTGCAAAGTGTTTCAGAATGAATCTGGCGAAGAACATCATGGAAAACCAACGCGGCAAAGGCTTGTCATTCGCCAGACGTATCTATTTGCCTCGTGCCATTGGATTGGGGATCGGTTTCTTCAGCGTCGGCGCCGCGCTGTATCCATTGAATGTGCCGGCGTGGCTCTGGGCGCTGCTGCTGTTCAACGGATTTTTCTGGCCCCACGTCGCCTACCAATGGTCGACCCGCTCGGCTTTCCCCTACCGCGCCGAGCGCCGCAATTTGCTCTATGACTCGGTGTTCGGCGGCTTCTGGACCGCGTGCTTCCAGTTCAACCCGCTGGTCACCGTGACCATTCTGTCGATGATGACCATGAACAATGTCGCCGCTGGCGGCAGGCGTCTGTTTCTGCTCGGCGCCCTCGCCCAGGTGATCGGCGTTTTGCTGGGCTGGTCGCTGTTCGGGGTCAAATTCACCCTGACAGCAACGCAAACCCAGGTCTGGGCGTGCCTGCCGATGCTCACTCTTTATCCGCTGGCGCTGGGCATGGTCTGCTATCGGCTGGCGATCAAGCTCGCCGAACACAAGCGCACCTTGAGTGCCCTGAGCCGCACCGACAGCCTGACCGGTCTGCTTAACCACGGTGCCTGGAAAGACCTGCTGCACCTCAAGTTCCAGCAGTGCCGCGAACACAACAGCCAGGCCACCCTCGCGCTGATCGACGTCGATCACTTCAAGGTGATCAACGACAGCTACGGGCACATCGTCGGCGATGCGGTGCTCCAGCAACTCAGCCGCGAACTCAAATCCTTGCTGACTGAAAGCGGGCTGGCCGGCCGTTACGGCGGCGACGAATTCTGCGTGATCCTGCCCAACCTGCCACTGAGCAGAGCCGAAGCGCTGATGGAGCAACTACGCCAGTCCCTGCAGCAATACCGTCATCCCGATGTGCCGGAGTTGCGGGTCAGCCTGAGTATCGGACTGGCACGTTTCCACCCGACCTACCCGGATGCGCTGCACTGGCTGGATGATGCCGACAAGGCGCTGTACACCGCCAAACATACGGGCCGCAACACGATCAGCGTCGCGCTGAGCCGCTCCAATGCCTGACAGGATTTGTACGACAAAGTGACACCGCACTTTCTTGTACAAGTTTAATAAGTTTGTATAAGATCGAGTCGCCAGCCTGGATACTGGCACTTTAGTGGTCATTGCCCAATGTCGTCAGCTCGTTCGGCCGGCCAGCGCAGGAACAGGGACAACACTTCAGCCCTATTTCCGGAGCGCACCCCGCATGTTTTTCAATCGCCATCAGTCCGTCATCAGTGAGCTGCAACACACCATCACCGAGCAATACGGTTTGCTCGAAGCCATCGACCGCTCAATGGCGGTGATCGAGTTCGATCTCGACGCCGTGGTCCTGCGCGCCAACGACAACTTCCTGAAGACCACGGGCTACAAGGCCGAACAGGTGATCGGTCAGTCTCACCGCCAGTTCTGTCCACCCGAATTTGCCCGCAGCAGCCAGTACACCGAGCTTTGGTCGAAGTTGAAAAACGGTCAGTTCCAGTCCGGCACCTTCGAACGCGTTGACAGCCAGGGCCGGCCGATCTGGCTTGAAGCCAGTTACAACCCGATCAAGGATGCGTCGGGCCGCGTGGTGAAAGTGGTCAAGTACGCCATGGACGTCACCGCCAAGGTGCAGCAGGAAAGCGAAGCCAACGCCAAATTGCAGGCCATCGACCGGGCCATGGCGGTGATCGAGTTCGATCTCGACGGCAACATTCTTACGGCCAATCAGAATTTTCTGACGCGCATGGGCTACACCCAGGCCGAACTCAAGGGCAAACATCACCGTTTGTTCTGCCCCGCGCACCTGGTCAACAGCAGCGCTTACCAGGACTTCTGGCGCCGGCTCAATCAGGGCGAGTTTTTCCACGGGCAGTTCGAGCGCATCGATAAACACGGTCGAACCGTCTGGCTGGAAGCCAATTACAACCCGGTGTACGACGCCGCCGGGCGCCTGTGCAAAGTGGTGAAATTCGCCTCGGACGTCACCGCCCGGGTCGAGCAGCACGAGCAGGATGCCCGCAGCGCCAGCGCCGCCTATCACATCTCGGTCGCCACCCGAAAAGTCGCCGAGCAAGGCACGCAAGTCATCCAGCAAGCGGCCAGCGAGATGCGCGAAATCGCCGATGACATTGCCGAGTCGTCGACCCTGATCGCCCAGCTCGGCGAGCGCTCCGAGCAGATCACCGCCATCGTCAACACCATCCGCGCGATTGCCGACCAGACCAACCTGCTGGCGCTCAACGCGGCAATCGAGGCGGCGCGGGCCGGCGAGCAAGGTCGCGGTTTTGCGGTGGTGGCCGATGAAGTGCGACAACTGGCGGCCCGCACCAGCGGTTCGACGGCAGAGATTTCCAACATGATCGGCCTGATCCAGAGCGAAACCCGTCAGGCGATCAAGAGCATGGACGGCACCCGTGGCCGTGCGGCGCAAGGCGTCGAGCTGGCGGATCAGGCGGGGACGGTGATTCTGCAGATTCGCGATGGCGCCAGCGAAGCGGTGGACGCCGTGAGCATGTTTGCCAACGAGCGAGCGCCGGGCTAGGCCGACACGGGCGACGCAGGGCTATAGTGATTCAACGTCCCAAGCCCTGCCGAGTCCGTCATGACCACCGAAAAAAACGATTCCCCCGCCGCGCCTGTCGATCACCTGCGCTTCCACCGCCCTCACGCCCACCTCAACACAACCTTCGGCAACGACAAGTTCGCCTTGCGCGCCGAGGCGTTTGCGCGGTTCTTCGGCACGCCGACCTTTCTCGGCGCGCAAACCCTGATCGTGGTGTTGTGGGTGTGCCTAAACATGTTTGGCGTCACGACCTTCGACGTCTATCCGTTCATCCTGTTGAACCTGGCGTTCAGCCTGCAATCGGCCTATGCCGCACCGCTGATTTTGCTGGCCCAGACCCGTCAGGCCGCACGGGACAAAGCGCAATCGGACGCCGACGCGCAGCACCGGGAAGCCCTGGCCATCGCCAATTCCGAACGTCAGGTCCAGGCCGCGAAGAACACCGCGCAATTGCTGGAGCTGCTGGAGCAGAACACCCGGCTTACCGAAATGACCAAGAACCTCACCGAACGCATCGAAGGCCTGACCCGCGAGTTGCACGATCACATGCGCCAGAACCCGCAGGCCTGATCACGGCAAACGCAGTGCCCGCCCCAGTTCATCGAACAGCGTGACCACCGAGCGCAACGCGCGGCAGTCCGGGCGGGTCAGCAGCCACAGCGCGGTGTCGTAGCCGTGCAGCGGTTCGCTCAAGGCTTGCAGACCTTCGGTGATCAGAAAGTCCGGCAACGCCGCGACGCCGAGCCCGGCACGCACCAGTTCCGTCACCGACAACATGCTGTTGCAGCGATAGCCCGGTGTCACGCCGGGCAAGTGCTGGCGGCGCCAGACCACGGTCGGATGATCGGGCAGAAAGTCGTCCGGAGCGATCCAGGTCATGGCGGCCAGATCGGATGCATCGATGTTTTGCAGATAACGCGCGCTGGCACAGACCCGGTAGGAAATCTTCGTCAGTTCCCGTCCGACCAGATGCTCCGGCGGCGTACGCGTCAGGCGCAGAGCGATGTCGGCATCGCGGCGGCTGAGGTTGGCGAAATCATTGGACGTGCTCAATTCGATGGTCAGCGCCGGGTAGTTCGGCATGAACTGCGCCAGTGCCGGCAGCAGCAGACCTTGCAGCACCGAATCGGTACAGGTCAGGCGCACCGTGCCGCTGACCACTGCGCCGCCCTGCTCCACGCCGATGCGCGCCGCTTCCAGTGCCTGCTCGGCGCGTTCGGCCTGCTCCGCCAGGGTCTGCGCAAGGCTGGTGGGCAGGTAACCGGCGCGGCTTTTTTCGAACAGTTGCTGACCGAGTGCGGCTTCCAGCCGGCGCACGGCGCGAAACACCGTCGACACATCGACCTTCAGCAGCTGCGAGGCCCGAGCCAGCGAGCCGCCGCGCACCAGTGCGAGGATCAGCGCCAGATCCGGGAAGTCGAGTCGATAGTGCGTCACTGCATTAATCACTTGGGGAAACGCCCATATTGAGTGCGTGAACGCCAATCTATAGTGAGCGTCATCCCTCAACAAGCACAGCGAGCACTCATGGAATCCAGAGCCCTGCGCATCGCCCTGATCGGTGACTACGATCCGCAAGTCACCGCCCATCAAGCCATCCCCGTCGCCCTCGGCCTGGCGGCAGAACACATTCGCCGACCCGTCGATTTCGAATGGCTGGCCACCGACCGGATTCATCTCGACACACCGCTCGAAGGTTTCGACGGTTTCTGGTGCGTCCCGGCCAGCCCTTACAAAAGTGAAGCAGGCGCGCTACGGGCCATCCGTTTTGCCCGCGAACAGCAGCGACCGTTCCTCGGCACCTGCGGCGGTTTTCAACATGCCGTGCTGGAGTTTTCCCGCCACGTATTGGGCTGGGCCGATGCCGAGCATGGCGAAACATCGCCCGATTCCAGCCGCGCGGTGCTCTCGCCGCTGACCTGTTCGCTGGTGGAGGCGGTAGACAGCATTCATCTGGTGTCTGGTTCGTTGATCGCCAAGGCGTACGAAACGTCCGAGATTCGTGAAGGCTATCGCTGCCGGTTTGGTGTGAATCCGCAGTTCGAACGGGAATTGCTGACCCATGACCTGCACGCCGTGGGCCACGATTCGGCAGGCGATCTGCGCGCCATCGAGCTGAAAAACCATGTGTTCTTTGTCGCGACGTTGTTCCAGCCAGAACGTGCCGCACTCAAAGGGCAATTGCCGCCCTTGGTGCGCGCGTTTGTCGAAGCCTGCGCGGAGCGACCTCGATGAAACCGGCCACTGAATGTTTCGCGGTGATCTTCACCTCGACTCGCACCGAGGGCGACAACGGCTATGCCGAAGCCTCCGAGCGCATGATGCAATTGGTGGCCGGGCAACCGGGGTTTCTCGGCATTGATTCGATCCGGGGCGCGGACGGCGTGGGGATCACGATTTCGTACTGGGAGAGCGAGGCGGCGATTCTGGCCTGGCGCGAGCATCCGGAGCACCGGGTGATTCAGGCGCGTGGGCGGGCCGAGTGGTATTCGGCGTTTCATACGCGGGTGTGTCGGGTTGAGCGGGAGTATCGGTTTGCTCTGTGAGTATTGAGGTGTTCTCACTGGCCCCTTCGCGGGCAAGCCCGCTCCCACAGGTACCGCGTAATTTTCAGAACAACCCATATCCTGTGGGAGCGAGCTTGCTCGCGATGGAGGCAAGTGAATCACCAAAAACCTCAGCCCTTCACCAGACTACGCACCGCCTCAATCTCCGGCACTTCACGCTTGCTCATATAAACCCGCAACGGCTCGGTGATGTTGATCCGGTCGTCGATATGCTGATCGAGCAGCAACTGGATCAACTCGCGCTTCAACGTCATGGTCTTTTCGGTGGTCGGGGCCCAGACGAACTCGCTGGCGGGAATGATGCCGTCATCGGCCACGTCCATGCCGAACGAATCTTCGCTGAAACGCACGATGTACTGACCGGTCTTGCGGTTGAGGCCGACAAAGCCCTTGAGGTCGTCGGCCGCCTGGCAGATGAGTTGGGATGTGATGCGCATGGTAAACCTCACAAGAGTGATCGAAGGTTTACACGCAGGGCATTGAGGCACACCCTCTGCCGGGGTGGTTGCCGTGGCCAAGCGTACTGCAAACAAACGCACAAAAGTGCGGAAATTTTCGCTTTCAGTACGTTTATGTCGGTCTTGCGATAGCACGTTTTCGTTTGAGTTGCTAAAAGGGACATCTTCGAAAATACCTGCGAAAGGACCTCGACATGCCCGCCACGTTTACCAAAAGCGCTTTGCTGCTGAGCCTGATGCTCGGTCTCGGCCAGGCTCATGCCGCCGCCCAGCCAAGCCCAGTTGCGCTTGCCGCCTCCGAGGGCATTCCGCACCCGGCGGTGATCGCCCACCGTGGCGCCTCCTTCGACGCACCGGAATCCACTGCAGCCTCCTACAAACTGGCCCGGGACCTCGGCGCCGACTACCTGGAAATGGACCTGCAGCGCAGCAAGGACGGCGTGCTGTTCGCCCTGCACGACAACAATCTGCAACGCACCACCGACGTCGCCACCAAGTTCCCGGATCGCAAGGACAGCCCGGCCAACGCCTTCACCATGGCCGAACTGAAAACTCTCGATGCCGGCAGCTGGTACAACAAGGCCTACCCGGATCGCGCGCGTCCTTCATACGTCGGCCTGCAGATTCTGACCCTGGACGAAATCATCGACATCGCCCAGGCCAACCCGCAGCACAAGCCGGGCCTGTACATCGAGACCAAGGAACCGCAACTGTTCCCCGGCATCGAGCATGACCTGAAAGAAAAACTCCAGGCTCGCGGCCTGCTGATCCCGGCCGGCGCCAAACCGGCGAAAAACGTCGCCAGCGTCGGCGAAAGCAACGGCAAGGTGATCCTGCAGACCTTCGAGAAAAACAGCCTCGAACTGCTGCAAAAGGAAATGCCGCAGGTGCCGAAGATCCTGTTGCTGTGGGTCGGCGAAGGCAGCATCGAGCCGAAATCCAAAGTGACCTTTGCCGAATCCGGCGAGAAGGACAAGAACGTTTTCTATGGCAAGCAAGAGCCGAAATCCGAAGCTGAATTCAAGCAATGGATCGACTACGCCAAGGCCCAGGGCGCCATCGGCACCGGCCCTTCGGCCAAACTGACTCACGGCGGAGATCAGAGCTATTCGGACCTCGTGCAGCCATGGATGAACAAGTACACCCATGACAAAGGAATGCTGGTGCACGTCTACACCGTCGATGAGCCAGTGGACTATGAGAGAGTCATGGCCGCCGGCGTCGACGGCATCTTCACCAACCGCGCCAGTGAACTGCTGAAGTTCTACAAACGCCCAGCCGCCAGTGTGGATCAGGTGTTGAAGAACAACGGTTTCTGATCTGTAAATCGGGCGTCAGTATTCGCGAGCAGGCCCGCTCCCATTGGGAGTCCGGCCTGCTCGCTGTGTATTAAGGGTGAATTAAGTTGAGGTCGTTAACCTGAACTCACTTGAACGAATCACCCAAAGGAATAACCGATGAAAACCCTGACTGCCCTGTTTACCGCCGCTGCCCTGACCCTCACCGCTGGCCTGGCCCAGGCTGACGTTCGTGTCGATCAGATCCCTGAGCTGGTCAAATCCGGCAAGATCAAGCCACTGGAAGAGCTGAACAAGATTGCCCTGGCCCTGCACCCGGGCGCGACCATCGTCGACACCGACCTGGACAACCATTTCAACGGCTATGAGTACGAAGTCGAGTTGCGTACTGCCGATGGCAAGGAATGGGATGTGGATCTGGATGCGGCCACTGGTAAGGTTCTGAGCAACAAGCAGGATCACTGATTGCCCCACACGACAAAGCCGCACGATTTTCGGATCGTGCGGCTTTTTTGTGTCCGAAGCTTAAGCGGTGGTACTGACCAACGCCCCCGACGTACTCGAATCCGACTCCTGCAACGCCGCCAGCAAAGCCGCCGTCGCCGTCTGCAACGAAGCCGACGTCGTCGCGATCTGCGACTGCGCAGCGGCAACATCCGCCGCCTTGGCATCCTGACTTTCCTGCTTGGCCTGAGCCGCTTGCAGCGCCTTTTGCTGTTCCTGCAATTGCTTTTGCAGCTCGGCGATCTGCTTGCGCAGCTCTTTCACCGTGTCCGATTCATCATTGCTGGAGCTGCTGTCACCCGACGGCGTCGCACCACCGCCCGCCGCCACTTTGCTGGTGTCGGCTTTCACCCCCGTGCTGGCCGCCGCTGTGGTCGAGGTATCGTCGCCCGTGTCGGCAATCGATGTTTTGCTGGTAGTTGTGGTGACGGTCTGATTGATCGAAACAGACGTGATGCTGACCATGGGGAATCTCCAATGACGGTTATAGATAACCGGCCATCGGCGATGCACACATGAAATTGAGATCGACTGTGTACCGACTCGGTAACCGGGCCGGTACACAATCAGTGGCAGGTCAGACGCTCAGGCGGGCGGTGACGTCGTTGAGTTGGCCGGACAGGCCGTGCAGGTTCTGGCTGGCGCTTTCGGTGCGCTGCACGTTGTCGAGGTTGGTGCTGGCGATCGAGGTAATCTCGGTCAGGTTGCGCGAGATGTCTTCGGCCACCGAGGTCTGCTCTTCAGCTGCCGTGGCAATCTGACGGTTCATGTCACGGATCGCTTCCACCGCATGGGTGATGCGCTCGAGCATGGCGCCGGCCTGGGTCACTTGCTCGACGCTTTCATCGCTGCGGGTCTGGCCGCTGTCGATGGCGTGAGCCGCATCCACCGCACCGGTCTGCACGCTCTGGATGATCTGGTTGATCTCGATGATCGACTCCGCCGTGCGCTGCGCCAGGTTGCGCACCTCATCGGCCACCACCGCAAAACCACGCCCGGCTTCACCGGCCCGGGCCGCTTCGATGGCCGCGTTGAGCGCCAGCAGGTTGGTCTGCTCGGCGATGCCGCGAATCACTTCCAGCACCTTGCCGATACGACCGCTGTCGGCTTCCAGACGACGGATCACCGTGGCGGTGTTGGCGATTTCGCCGCGCATCTGGGTGATGCTGTGGATGGTGCTCTGCATGACCTTTTCACCCTGCTGGGCGGACTGGTCGGCATCGTCGGCAGCACGCGCCGCATCGGCCGCATGACGGGCGACTTCCTGGGCGGTGGCGGACATTTCGTTCATCGCCGTGGCCACCTGATCAGTGCGGTTGAACTGCTCGTTGGTGCCGCCGGCCATCACGGTGGCGATGGCGTTCAACTCTCCGCTGGCGCTGTCCAGATCCTTGGCGCTGCGCTGCAGATGGTTGAAGGTTTCGGCGAGGAAATCGCGCAGGGTGTTGGCCGCAGCAGCCAGATTGCCCAGCTCGTCCTGACGGTCGCTGGCCACACGCTCGACCAGACGGCCCTTGCTCAACTGAGTGACGTAGTCGATGAGTTTGCGGATCGGTTCAACCAGGTTGCGGTTGACCAGCCACAGGCTCAACAGACCGATCAACAGACCGGACGCGAGCATCACCAGAATCCCCAGCATCACGGTGCGATCGGCGCTGGCGCTGATCAGTGCCGACTGCTCGGTGCCCTGCTTGCGCAGCTCGGCCACCAGTTCGCTCATCTGGTCACTGGCGGCGCGGTCGACGCCTTTGACCGCCACGTCGCCCGCCGTCGGATCGGCACCGGCGGCCACATAGGCATCGCGACCTTTCTGGTACGCGGCGCCAAGCAGACGATGCTCTTCACGCAGACGTTCGATGCGGGTTTTCAGCGAAGGCTCCAGGCCTTTCTGGTTGGCCAGTTCACCGAGGATGTTCTGCACATCGCGCTGACGATCCTCGAACTGGCCCCAGTATTTGGCCAGGTCCGCCGGCTGCTTGCCGCGCAGCAGGACGTTTTTCCACTCCTGCACCTGCACCTTGAATTGCAGGTTGGCTTCGTCGATCAGTTGCGAGGTGTGCAAGGGACCGGCGATCAACTGGCTGTAGCTTTGCACGCCGTTGGACAGGAAATGAAAGCAGGCCAGCGCGATCAACAGCATCGCCAACAGGCTGCCGCTCAGCAGGGCGAGAATTTGCGCTCTCAGGGATTTTTGCAGCATCGCAGGTACTCATGACAGGGATGAGGCACGTCCGGTAAGACGTGAATTGTGGCCGGACATCCGTGTCGGCGGACCTTGGCTCTTGGCCGAAGGCGCGCAACCTAACTCATGCGTGATCGGCGTGCCAGAGCACTTCTTGAGAAAATTCCGACCGCCGGTAAGGCATTGATTTTGACGTCATTTCGCCGTCACCAAAACGTCACATTGCATTGCAATGATGCGGCTCAGGTGAATCTGCAAATCCCGCAACAGACGCCTTCCTTGCAGCGAGACTTCATGAACCACAGCCTGGATATCAGCCATCGCGATCCTGATCTGTTTGGCCTGCTTTACGGCTTCCGTTTTCGCCCGGGCGAGCGCGGGCGCGAAGTGGATTCGGCGACCGCCCTGCGCTGCCTGCAGGACGACAGCGACAGCGACGAATTTCTCTGGCTGCACCTGAACCTGGCCCACGCCGCATGCGAACGCTGGATGAAAAGTCATCTGCAATTGCCCCAGGAATTTTTCGAGGCGCTGCACGAGGGTTCGCGCTCGACCCGCATCGAGCATGTGGATTCGGCGTTGCTGGCGGTGGTCAACGACGTGGTGTTCAACCTCAGCAGCATGGTGTCGTCGGACGTGTCGACGCTGTGGGTCTGCGTGCGCAGCAAACTGATCGTCAGTGCGCGTCTGCAACCGTTGCACTCGGTGGACAAACTGCGTTCGTCGGTGAAGGCCGGCGAGTGCTTTCGCTCGCCGTCGGAGTTGCTCGTGCACCTGCTGCGCGACCAGGGCGAAGTGCTGACGCAGATCGTGCGCAAGACCAGCATGAGCGTCGATCAGGTCGAGGACGAGTTACTGTCATCGCGGCTGTCGACCAACCGCGCCGAACTCGGCGCCAACCGCCGAGTGCTGGTGCGCCTGCAACGGCTACTGGCGCTGGAGCCGGGCTCGCTGCTGCGCCTGCTCAACCGACCGCCGTCCTGGTTGCAGAAGGAAGACGTCAAGGAGCTGCGCAAGTCCACCGAAGAGTTCGCGCTGATCATCAACGACCTCACGGCCCTCGGCGAGCGGATCAAATTGTTGCAGGAAGAGATCGCCGCCAACCTCAACGAACAGAGCAACCGCACCCTGTTCACCCTGACCGTGGTGACGGTGCTGGCGCTGCCGATCAACATCATTGCCGGTTTCTTCGGGATGAACGTTGGCGGCGTGCCTCTGGCTACCGATCCGGAAGGGTTCTGGATTCTGGTGGCGCTGGTGGCCACGTTCACCGTGATTGCCGGGCGCTGGGCGTTTCGCAAGCGCGGGGATTATTAGGACCGGCGGCGCGGCTAATCCACCGAACACTGATCTGCCGCAGTCTCTCTGTAATATTTAGCAACGATCATGGGCGACACTCCTTCCCTCGCTCAGGATTGTCCTCCCATGGCTACTCCCTCCCTGACCGCCAGCCCGGCCCCCGCTTCCAGCGGCAGGCCGGCGCTCGACAAGAAAACCGGCCCCTTCACTTACGTGGTGTTCTTCGCCGTGCTGGCCATGGGGATGCTGTTCACCGCCTACAGCCTGATGCACGACATGCACGAACTCGGCACGGTGGTCACCACCTGGACGCCGTTCCTGCTGCTCGGCGTGGCACTGCTGATTGCGCTGGGTTTCGAGTTCGTCAACGGCTTCCACGACACCGCTAACGCCGTGGCCACGGTGATCTACACCCACTCGCTGCCGCCGAATGTGGCCGTGGTCTGGTCGGGTTTCTTCAACTTCCTCGGCGTGTTGCTTTCGAGCGGTGCAGTGGCGTTCGGCATCATCGCGCTGCTACCAGTGGAGTTGATTCTGCAGGTCGGCTCGTCCGCCGGTTTCGCGATGATCTTCGCTCTGCTGATCGCCGCGATTCTGTGGAACCTCGGCACCTGGTGGCTGGGCCTGCCAGCCTCGTCGTCGCACACGCTGATCGGTTCGATCATCGGCGTTGGCGTGGCGAATGCCTTGATGCATGGCCGCGACGGCACCAGCGGCGTGGACTGGGCCCAGGCCACCAAGATCGGTTACGCGCTGCTGCTGTCGCCACTGGTAGGTTTCGGTTGCGCGGCGCTGTTGCTGCTCGCGCTGCGTGCGTTCGTGAAGAACCGTTCGCTGTACAAGGCACCGGAAGGCAACACCCCGCCGCCATGGTGGATTCGCGGCCTGCTGATCGCCACCTGCACCGGCGTGTCCTTCGCCCACGGTTCCAACGACGGCCAGAAAGGCATGGGCCTGATCATGCTCATTCTGGTCGGCACCCTGCCGATGGCCTACGCGCTGAACCGCACCATGCCTGCCGATCAGACGCTGCAGTTCGCGGCGGTGGCCGAAGTCACCCAGCAAGCGCTGGTGAAAAGCGCCCCGCTGCCGGCCCCGGCGGATCCGCGTCCGGTGCTCTCGGAGTACGTGCGCAGCAAGGAAGCCACGCCGCAACTGATCCCGGCCCTCGCCGCGCTGACCGGGCATATCGGTGAAGAGGTGAAAGGCTACGGTTCGCTGTCGAAAGTCCCGGCCGAAGCCATGGGCAACGTGCGTAACGACATGTACCTGGCCAGCGAAACCATTCGCCTGATGGACAAGAACAAGGTCGGCACCTTCGACGCCGACACCACCGGCAAGCTGCAATTGTTCAAGCAACAGATCGACAACGCCACGCGGTTCATTCCGCTGTGGGTGAAGATCGCCGTGGCGATTGCGTTGGGGCTGGGCACCATGGTCGGCTGGAAGCGGATCGTGGTCACGGTCGGCGAGAAGATCGGCAAGACCCACCTGACCTACGCCCAGGGCGCATCGGCGGAAACCGTGGCGATGCTGACCATCGGCGCCGCCGACATGTTCGGTCTGCCGGTGTCGACCACTCATGTGTTGTCCTCGGGCGTGGCCGGGACCATGGTCGCCAACGGTGGCGGCCTGCAGATGAAGACCATCCGCAATCTGCTGATGGCGTGGGTGCTGACCTTGCCGGCGGCAATTCTGCTGTCGGGCAGTCTGTACTGGCTGTTTACCCAGATTTTCTGATTGACCCGAATCCCTGTGAGAGTCTTGGCTCTCACAGGGATTTGCGGCAGGAATCAGAGCGTCGAACGAATCAAATCTCCCAGCCAGTCCATGAACACCCGCACCCGCAACGGCAGATGCCGCTGCCGCGCGTACAACAGTGAAATGCCCATCGCTGGCGCGGTGTATTGCGGCAGCACCGTCACCACTTCACCGGTGTCCAGATAGGTGTTCATCCCGGTTCGCGGCACCTGGATCAAACCGAATCCCCCAAGACACGCCGACTCATAGGCATCGGTGCTGTTGACCGTCACGCTGCCGGCCATCGGCATGCGGTGGACCTGCCCGTCCTGCTCGTAGACAAACCCTTCCGAACGCGAACCCAGCACTCCGACGTAATGCACCAGCCGATGCTGCGCCAGATCTTCCAGCGTCTGCGGCACGCCGTAGCGCTCAAGATACGCGGGGCTGGCGCAATTGATCATGCTGAAGTCCCCCAGATGCCGCGCGACCACCGATTGGTCGGGTTGCGCGCCGATGCGCACCACGCAATCGAAGCCTTCGGCGAGCAGGTCGACCCGACGATCGGTGCTGCTGATTTCCAGCTCCAGGTTCGGATGCCGGGCCATGAATTCCGGCAGCTTCGGCATGATCAGCCGCCGCGACAGAATGTTCGGCATGTCGACCCGAATCCGCCCGGTCAGCGACGCTTCGTCCCGACGGAACAGGTTTTCGATTTCGTCCATGTGCGACAGCAGATCCTTGCTGCGCTCGTACAGCGCGAGGCCGTCCTGAGTCGCCTGGACCTTGCGCGTGGTGCGTTGCAGCAGGCGCGTGCCGAGCAGAGTTTCCAGTGCCTGCACCTGCTCGGACACCGTCGAGCGCGGCAGCCCCAGACTCTCCCCTGCCATCGTGAAACTCGACAATTCGCTGACCCGGACGAAGGTGCGCAGCAGTTCCAGTTTGTTCATGGGCCACCTGTTGATTGTTCGGAATGACCGACCAGTGATTCCGGTTTCAGTCTGTTTATCACCCCACGGCGGATAAATAAACTTTGCCCCATCAACCGTCACCGCCATCGAGGAAGACCCATGAACCGCAAAATCGCATTGATCACCGGTGCCAGCCGTGGCCTCGGCAAGAACGCCGCCCTGCACCTCGCCGCGCAAGGAGTGGACATCATCGGCACCTACAACAGCCGCGCCGATGAAGCGCAATCGCTGGTCGAGGAGCTGAAAACACTCGGCGCCAACGCCGTGATGCTGCAGCTGGATGTCGGTCGCAGCGAAGGTTTTGCCGAGTTCGCCGTGCGGGTCGAACAGGCACTGCAACAGCTGGGACAGCCGCGCTTCGATTTCCTGATCAACAACGCCGGGATTGGCGTGCATGCCTCCTTCGCCGACACCACGCCGGAGCAGTTCGACCTGCTGATGAACATTCAGTTGAAAGGGCCGTTCTTCCTGACTCAGCAACTGCTGCCGCTGATCAACGATGGCGGGCGGATCATCAACATCTCCAGCGGTCTGGCCCGATTCACCCTGCCGGGTTATGCCGCCTACGCGGCGATGAAAGGCGCGATGGAAGTGCTGACCCGTTATCAGGCCAAGGAACTGGGTGCGCGGCAGATCGCCGTGAATATCCTGGCACCCGGCGCCATCGAGACCGACTTCGGCGGCGGCGCGGTGCGCGACAATTCGGCGTTGAACGCGATGGTCGCCAGCAATACCGCCCTGGGCCGTGCCGGGCAGCCGGATGACATTGGCGGCGCACTGGCGTTGTTGCTGTCGCCGGGGGCGCAGTGGATCAACGGTCAGCGGATTGAAGCGTCGGGCGGGATGTTTCTCTAAGCCCGAACAAAATCCAGACAAAAAAATCGCAGCCCTCGCAGGCTGCGATTTTTTGTTTTCAGTTCTGACAGACGCTGCGCATCACCAGCCGCTCGCGCACCACGTCATACCCCCAGTGGTAGATGTAGGTGTACGGCAGGAAGAACAGCAGCACGCCGATGTCGAGCAGGAACGCCTGCCACAGGCTGACCGACAGCCACCAGGCAATCAGCGGCACGCCCATCACGATCAGCCCGCCCTCGAACAGCAGCGCATGCGCCACCCGTACCCAGGCGTTGTGGGCGATGTTCCAGCGCTTGAGCATCCGGTCGAAGAAGCCGTTGAACACCACGTTCCAGCCCAGGGCCAGCAACGCGATGGCCATGGTGACGGCGCCCATTTCGACCAGCGGTTTGCCCATGATCCACGCCAGCAACGGGGTACAGATCAGGATCGCCAGCAGTTCGAAACCGATGGCCTGAAAGATACGTTCAGTGATGGATTTGTTGGCAGTCATGGCCGAAGTCCTCTGTGAAGATGGTTGCCATGATCCAGCACCACACCGATACTTCATAATCAATAACCATCGATCAGGACGATAGTTCATGGCCTCTCAGGAAGTGTTGCTGGCGTTTGTCCAGGCGGCGACTCAGGGTTCTTTTTCGGCGGCGGCGCGCAAACTCGGGCGCAGTCAGTCGACAGTGAGTGCGGCGGTGGCCAGTCTGGAAATCGATCTAGACTTGGTGCTGTTCGACCGCAGCAGCCGCAAACCGACACTGACCCCGGCCGGTCACGTGATGCTGCAACGGGCCGAGGCGATTCTGGCGGCCACCAGCCGCCTGGAAATGACCGCCCGGCAATTGGCTCAGGGTGTCGAGCCGAAACTCACGGTGGCGATTTCCGACACTTATCAGTCCGACCGTTTCGAAGCCGCATTGGTGGGCTTCGAGCAGCGTTATCCGGATCTGGAGCTGGAATGCCTGATCGCCGAGTGCGATGACCTGATCGAACTGGTGCAGCGCGGGCGAGCTCATCTGGCATTCGCGGAGATGCAGGACAACTACCCGCCGGATCTGGCGACCGCGACCGTTGCCGAGCGTACGGAGATCGCGCTGTTTGTGGGTCGCGGCCATCCGTTGGCGACGCAGGATTCCATCGATCAAACAGTCCTTGAGCAACACCGCGAGCTGCGTCTGGCCACCATCGTCAATCCCTATGACAGTCGCGGCAAAGGTCGGGTGTGGTCGGCACCGAGTTATCTGATGCTGCTGGAGATGGCCCAGAAGGGCTTCGGCTGGGCACCACTGCCGCGCTGGCTGGTGGAGCATTTCGGCAATGACTCGCTGGTGGAACTGAACGTGCGCGGCTGGCCGAAACCGGTGTTCGTCGATGCATTGTGGTCGCGACTGTACCCGCCGGGGCCGGCGGGGAGCTGGTTGCTCAGCAAAATGCTGGAATAGCGGTGCCCTCAATCGCTAGCAGGCTAGCTCCCACACCGGACCTTTGGGAGCCAGCCTGCTGGCGATGGCGGCCGCTCAGGCCGCTGCAATATCGACCGGGCGGTTCACCTGAAAATACTCGTGCAACCCGCGCATCGCCGGCAATTCCAGCGCCTGCGCCGCATAACACAACCCCACCCGCCGGGTCGGTGCCGGCAGGTGCAGCGATCGCACAACGATGCGCTCATGCCCGCTCACCAGCGACTGCGGCAACATCGCCACGCCGACACCTGCCGCCACCATGTGCAACGCTTGCTGCAGTGAACCGGCATGCCCCGCCACCGCTTCCGGCGAACGCCCATACAACGCCATCAACCGCTGATGGGATGGATGTTGCGGACAAGTAATCCAGTCTTCGATCGGCGCCCAGCCGGCCTGCGCGTTGGCCATCGGGTGATCGAGGGGCAGCGCCATCACATAGGACTCTTCCCACAACGGCAGGAACAGTTCGTCTTCGCAGCACATTTCCTCGACCGCCAATCGACCATCGCCGTGACAGCCCTCCTCCAGGGTCAGCAGCAGATTGGGCAACGCCTGATGGGCCATGCGCACGAAAGCTTCAATATGGCTGGCGGCGATGTCGCCCTCGATGCCGAGGGTCAGCGGCGCACGGTTTTCGCGGCCGCGAAACATCCGGCTCAGCGCCTCGGATTCGGCCACCATCCGGCGCGCCTGCGGGTACAGCAACCGCGCTTCGTCGCTGACCTCCACGCCACGGGGCTGACGCACAAACAGCGTCGCGCCGAGTTCTTCTTCCAACTGTTTGATGGTCACCGACAACGTGGGCTGGCTGATGAACAGCCGTTGCGCGGCGGCGGTGATGTTGCGTTCCTCGAACACCGCGAGGAACGCCTTGAGATGGCGGATATCCATAGGAGATTCCGATGGCAGACAGAGGAATAAGGCATTTTTCAGCCTCCAGCGGGCTAAATATACTGCGTCCCGAATCTGGTTATTTGTTTTTCTTATCTCAGGAGTCCAACCATGGGCAAGCCATTGATCATCATCACCGGCGCCAGCTCGGGCATCGGCGAAGCCACCGCCCGCCGCTTGAGCGCTGCCGGCCATCCGCTGCTGTTGCTGGCCCGGCGCATCGAACGCCTCGAAGCACTGGCCCTGCCGAACACCCTCAGCCGCCGCGTCGACATCACCGACCGCGCCGCGTTGCTGGCCGCTGTGGCCGAGGCTGAAGCCCAATTCGGCCCGGCCGATGCGCTGATCAACAACGCCGGGGTGATGCTGCTGGGCGAGATGAGCAAACAGGACCCGGCGCAGTGGGACCAGATGCTCGACGTCAACGTGAAGGGCCTGCTCAACGGCGTGCACGCGGTGGTTGCCGGGATGATCGAGCGCAAGCACGGCACCATCATCAACGTCAGCTCGGTGGCCGGGCGCAAGACCTTCCCGAACCATGTGGCGTATGTCGGCACCAAGTTTGCGGTGCACGGGTTGTCGGAGAACCTGCGTGAAGAGCTGTCGCCGCATAACGTGCGGGTGACCACGATTGCACCGGGCGCGGTCGAGACCGAGTTGCTGAGCCACACCACGGATGAGGCGATCAAGACCGGGTATCAGGCGTGGAAGCAGGACATGGGTGGGACGGTATTGAGTGCCGAGGATGTGGCGACGGCGATTGCTTATGCGTATGGGCAGCCGCAGGGGGTTTGTATTCGCGAGATTGTGATGGCTGCTACGCGGCAGCAGGCCTGATCGATAGTCGCTAGTCGTACTGGCCCCATCGCTGGCAAGCCAGCTCCCACGGTATCTTCGCCGTGCAACATATTTGTGTGCGCTGCTAAACCTGTGGGAGCTGGCTTGCCAGCGATGGGGCCAATATTGCCAACGATCCTTTCGGATCATTCCAGTGCTTTAAGCCGCCCTTCAATAAACCGCCGTTCCGGCTCCTGCCGGGTCAGTTCCAAGGCTCGTCGGTAAGCCGCCCGAGCCTCTTCAACCCGCCCCAACTGCCGACAAAACTCCGCCCGCGCCGAATGTGCCAGGTGGTAATCCTGCAACTCCCCGCGCTCCAGAATCCCTTCGATCAAGGTCAACCCTGCCAACGCCCCGTCACGCTTGGCCACCGCCACCGCCCGGTTCAACTCGATCACCGGCGACGGCACCGCCCGCAGCAACACGTCATACAGCCCGACGATCTGTTCCCAATCCGTCTCCCCTGCCGTCGGCGCTTCGGCGTGCACCGCCGCAATCGCCGCTTGCAGGCAGTACGGCCCGAAGCGCCCCGTGGTCAGCGCCCGCTCCACCAGATTGCAGCCTTCGGCAATCAGCTCGGTGTTCCATAATCCGCGATCCTGGTCATCCAGCAGAATCAACTCCCCATCCGCCGATGATCGTGCCGAACGCCGCGACTCGTGCAACAGCATCAGTGCCAGCAAGCCCATGACTTCCGGATCCGGCAATAACTCCAGCAGCAGGCGCCCGAGACGAATCGCCTCTCGGGTCAAATCCTCGCGGGTCACCTGGGCGCCGCCCGACGCCGAGTAGCCTTCGTTGAACACCAGATAAATCACCCGCAATACGCTGTCGAGGCGTTCGGGCAATTCGTTCAGGCTCGGGACTTGATAAGGGATTTTCGCGTCGCGGATCTTCGCCTTGGCCCGCACGATGCGCTGGGCAATCGCCGCCGGGGCCGAGAGAAATGCCCGGGCGATTTCTTCAGTGGTGAGGTCGCAGACTTCGCGCAGGGTCAGCGGCACTTGCGCATCGGCCGCCAGCGCCGGGTGGCAGCAGGTGAAGATCAGGCGCAGGCGATCATCTTCCACGTCTTCAACGTCCCATTCGGACCGTTCAAGCTCTTCCAGTTGCGCCAGCAGCAACGGCTGCGAGGCCTTGAACCGTGCGCGGCGGCGCAACACGTCGATGGCCTTGAAGCGCCCGGTGGACACCAGCCACGCCCGTGGATTGTCCGGCACGCCATCCTGCTGCCAGCGCTCGACCGCGACGAAGAACGCCTCGTGCAAGGCTTCTTCGGCGAGGTCGAAATCGCCGAGCAGACGGATCAGGGTCGCGAGGATCCGCCGCGAGTCTTCGCGATAGACCTGCGCGACCCGGGCCGCGACCTCAGACATTCAACTGCCGCACGGGACGCACTTCGACACTGCCGACCCGGGCCGCCGGAATGTTGCCGGCGACCTGGATCGCTTCATTGAGGTCCCGCGCGTCGATCAGGTAGAAACCGGCCAACTGCTCCTTGGTCTCGGCGAACGGGCCGTCGGTAATCGACAACTTGCCGTTGCGCATGCGCACCGTGGTGGCGGTCTGCACCGATTCCAGCGCTTCGGCGGCGACCATCCGGCCGCTGCCCTGGATCGACTCGGCGTAAGCCCAGCACTCGGCGTCTTCCGGGCTGTCGGGCGACGAATGCAGCAGGCGTTCATCGCTGTAGACCAGGCATAAATACTTCATGGCGTTCTCCTGAATCGGACGGATCAACTATGGCTGAAGATCAGGGTTTCGCATCGAACAGCGTCGAGCCGGTCATCGGATCGAACGGTGCCGACCAGTGTTCGTGGGCAATTTTCCACGTCCCGCCAACCAGCCGATAGCAGGCAGTGGCGCGCATCCAGCAGCTCTGGGTTTCGCCCTTGTCATTGGTCCCGCCGCAGTTGGCGACCCAGTGGGCGAAGGCGATGTTGTCGCCTGTCTCGATGGCGATTTCATGGAATTCGAAGATGTGCGGGCCGGGGCACATTTCCATACAGGCGATCCAATGGGCACGGTAGACCTCCTTGCCCTTGAATTGCAGGGCCTTGATCGCATCGAACGAGAGGATGTCGTCGGCGTACAGGGTCATGACCTTTTCCACGTCCTTGGTCATGACGGCCTGACGGTAGGTGTCGATGATGGCTTGAATCTGCGCTTGCGTACTCATGGGTTTTCTCCCTGGTTTTTGTTGTGAAGACACCCTTTGTCGTTCGGCGACTGGCCGGATCGACAGCTGAAACAAAAAAATTCCGAAGAAGACAAAATCGCTAGAATCCGGGACTCATCTTTGTAGGAAAAAGGAAATTCCCGTGTCAGCCCGACTCGTGCCTTACGAAAGCCTGAACGCCACCCAACGCCAACAGGTCGAGGCCATTGAAATCCACGCCGAGCAGATCAAGTTCTCCGGCGACATCCACGGCGCCCTGCACACGCTGCTGTCGAAACCCGGCCCCGGCGTGAAAGGTTTTGCGCTGCTGGCCGAAGACGTACCGGTGGCATTCTTGCTGCTCAAGCGCCCGCCGGTGTTGCCGGAATGGGCCGATGAGCACAGCGCGACCCTGCATGCCTTGCAGGTCGATCACCGCGCCCAGGGCAAGGGTTATGGCAAGGCCTGTCTGCTGGCGTTGCCGGACGTGGCGCGTCAGGCCTGGCCGGAGATCAAAGGGCTGGAACTGTCGGTGGACGCCGACAACGACGCCGCGATTGCGCTGTACGCCAAATATGGCTTCGTCGACAGCGGCGAAGCGTACAAGGGTCGCATCGGTTACGAGCGGCGCATGGGCCTGTTCTTCTAATCGTCGAGGGAGCAACGATGATCGATTCAATCGAAGCACTGGAAGCCATTTACGGACTGCCCCACGAGCGGGCAGTGCGCAAGCAGATCGGCTTTCTCAACGAGGACTATCAGGCGATGGTCCGGGTCTCGCCGCTGGTGATTGTCAGTTCGGTGGGTGCCGACGGCATCGACGGTTCACCACGTGGTGATGCGCCGGGGTTTGTGCGGATCATCGACGAACGCACCCTGGCCCTGCCGGATCGCCCGGGCAACAACCGCATCGATACCTTGCGCAACGTGCTCCACGATCCACGGGTGTCGCTGCTGTTCATCATTCCGGGAATTGGCGAGACGTTGCGGGTCAATGGCACCGCAACTATCAGCGCTGATCCGGAGTTGTTGGATAGCTTTGCGGTGAACGGCAAACCGGCGCGCACGGTGTTGCTGGTGACGGTGGAAGCGGCGTTCTTCCATTGCTCGAAAGCGTTTGTGCGTTCGGATGCGTGGAATCCGCAAACTCATCTACCGCGCTCGGCGCTGCCTACGGCCGGTGCGTTTCACAAGCGGCTGAATGATGGGCAGTTTGATGCCGAGGCCTATGATCGCGAGGCCCCGGCGCGGGTCTGGGACACCCTCTACTGACACACCACAGCTTTTGTGGGAGCTAGCCTGCTAGCGATGGCATTGGATCAGACACCCTCCATGTTGTCTGACCTACCGCTTTCGCCAGCAGGCTGGCTCCCACAAGGTTTGGTGTTGGGTTAGAGAGTGAGGATCATCTCGTGCCACGCCATCCCGCCGTGGTCGGACTCGGACGGTTTGATGTAGGCAAAACCGAATCCGGCATACAGCGGGATGTGCCGTTCCTTGCACATCAGGTGAATCGTCGCCTTGCCCTGGGCGCGCATGCGCTCGATGAATTCGCCCAGCAGGCGCTTGGCCAGGCCCAGGCCTTGATAGTCCGGATGCACCACCACCGACATGATCACCACGTTCGGCCCGGCCGGGTCGTGGCCGATCAGTTCCTTGAACGCCTCGTCGGACATGTGCACCTCGAACGCCGCGCCGGAGTTGATGAAGCCGGCCACCTGCCCGTCCACTTCCGCGACGATGAAACCGTCCGGCCAGGTAGCGATGCGCGTGGCGATCTTCTCGCGGGTCGCGGCTTCGTCGCCCTCATAGGCGAGGGTTTCGATGGCGTAGCAGCGATCCAGGTCGGCGGCGGTGACGTGGCGGATGACGGTGTTCATGGCAGCTCGAAATCAGTGGAAACAGGGCCGCCAAGGATAAAGGAATAAGGTGTCCATATCGATCCGCACGGACGGCGTAAAGCCTGCGTATAAGCGCTTTTCTTCGGATTCGGGACGGTCTATTCCTGACCACTGTCTCTGATCACCCGAAGGGGAACAGTTTATGAGCAGCATGGAAATCGGTTTGTTGATGGTGTTGGGTATCAGCTTTTTCGGCTTCATCACCCTGGGTATCGACCTGTTGCGGGCACGACGGATCAAGGGCAAGTAAGGCTTGATCGGCAGCGCGAAGCGGATTCGCGCTGCCGGTCGTTCATCAGGTTTTCCTTTCCACCGGGACGCAGATTTCCAGCTTGCCGGTATTGGTTTTCGGATTGAAATCGGCGCTGTAGCGTTCCAGCTCCGGGGCATTCAGCCCCTTGTATTCGGAGGCCGGCAGCCAGGTTTTGTAGATGTACTCGATGGTCTGCGGCAGCAGGTCGAGCGAACCCTTGTGCTCGAACACCGCGTACTGGCGCGGGAGGATTTCGATCCACGGATACTTTTCCTGCGGGAAGTCATCCAGCTTCCTGATTTCGACCCCGGCCATGTAATCGAAACCGCCGTTGCCGTCGAAATTGCTGCACACGCCGTAGGTCACTTCGCCCTTCTGCCCCGGAATATTTCCGATGTGCGGGATGAGTTTTTCCCACAGCGCAGGGATGTCCTGGACGGTCTCTTTGGTGAAGCGATCGCGAAAACCTGCAATCAGCAGGAAGTGTCCATGTTCGAAGCGAGGTTCAGCCACTTCGACGCGTTTTTGCTCATCCATGACTCGACTCCTTGGAACGAAAAAAGTGGGTTCGGCTGGGAGTATAGAAGCCAAACCCGATTCGCACATTTACAGCGTATGCAGGGCCTCGGCGGCGCCGGAGCCGACGAATTCGTTATAGCCGGATACGATCACGTAGACCGCGAAATAGCAGAAGATCGCCGCAGATGCCATGTAGGAATAGCGCAGCAGCTTGTCGCCCAGCAGTTTGCCGCCATGGCTCGCGGCGAAGCACAAACCCGCCGACCACAACAGCCCGGCGCACAGGAAACCGCCAAGGAACAGCGCCGAACTGAGCGGGCCGCCGCCACCGGAACGGGCGATCAAAGTGCCGCCCACCGCCGCGAACCAGAGGATGGCGCTCGGCGACGACATGGCGAGAAAGATCCCGCGGAAGAATTCCTTGCGATGGGAGTTCTGGCCGACCTCTGCCGTCGCTGCCAGTTGCGCCTCGTGGTGGATCGCCGAATAGATCATCTTCGCCGCGAAGTAGATCAACAGCGCCGAACCGCCGATCCACAGCACCCAGCGCACGGTTTCGTATTGGAGCAAAACGGTCATTCCGGCCAGCGCCAGAACGGCGTAGATCAGGTCACCGACGCAGGTGCCGAGGCCCAGGGCAAAACCCTGAAAGTAGCCGCGCTGCATGGCCAGGGTGATCATCGCGATGTTGGCCACGCCGATGTCCAGGCACAGCGAAAGGCTCAGCAAGAAGCCACTGGTGAATTCCATTGACCGTTTTCCTTGGGAAAAAATTGTTGTCGTGCACGCTGGACAGTCTGCCACTGCTGCCCTTATCTTCCGCCACAGGTCACCGCAGTGACCAGCGTCGCTCGGACGGTTCCGGGCGCTTACGTTATCCGAGGCAACAATGGCTGAACAAGGTTCGCCGCGCCGCTTTGCGCGCATAGATCGACTCCCCCCTTACGTTTTCAACATCACTGCCGAGCTGAAGATGGCCGCCCGACGTCGTGGCGAAGACATCATCGACTTGAGCATGGGCAACCCCGACGGCGCCACGCCGCCGCACATCGTTGAAAAACTGGTGCAGGTTGCGCAACGCGAAGACACCCACGGTTACTCCACGTCCAAGGGCATTCCGCGCCTGCGCCGGGCGATTTCCAACTGGTACAAGGACCGCTACGAGATCGACATCGACCCGGAAAGCGAAGCCATCGTCACCATCGGTTCCAAGGAAGGCCTGGCGCACCTGATGCTGGCGACCCTGGATCAGGGCGACACCGTGCTGGTGCCGAACCCGAGCTACCCGATTCACATCTACGGTGCCGTGATTGCCGGCGCCCAGGTGCGATCGGTGCCGCTGGTGCCGGGCGTGGACTTCTTCGATGAGCTGGAACGGGCGATTCGCGGCTCGATCCCGAAACCGAAGATGATGATCCTCGGCTTCCCGTCCAACCCGACCGCGCAGTGCGTGGAGCTGGATTTCTTCGAGCGGGTCATCGCCCTCGCCAAACAGTACGACGTGCTGGTGGTGCACGACCTGGCCTACGCCGACATCGTCTACGACGGCTGGAAAGCCCCGTCGATCATGCAGGTGCCGGGCGCCAAGGACATCGCGGTTGAGTTCTTCACCCTGTCCAAGAGCTACAACATGGCGGGCTGGCGCATCGGTTTCATGGTCGGCAACCCGGAGCTGGTCAGCGCCCTGGCGCGGATCAAGAGCTACCACGACTACGGCACTTTCACCCCGCTGCAGGTGGCCGCGATTGCTGCGCTGGAAGGTGATCAACAGTGCGTGCGCGACATCGCCGAGCAATATCGCCAGCGCCGCAACGTGCTGGTCAAAGGCCTGCATGAGCTGGGCTGGATGGTCGAGAACCCGAAAGCCTCGATGTACGTCTGGGCGAAGATTCCCGAAGCCTACGCGCACCTCGGTTCGCTGGAGTTCGCCAAGAAGCTGCTGGCCGAGGCCAGGGTCTGCGTCTCGCCGGGTGTCGGCTTTGGCGAGTACGGCGACGATCACGTGCGCTTCGCGCTGATCGAAAACCAGGACCGGATTCGCCAGGCGGTCCGCGGGATTCGCGGGATGTTCCGGGCGGAAGGCCTGGTGACGAAGTCCTGAAGCCAGGCACATAACACTGTGGGAGCGAGCCTGCTCGCGATTGCGGACTGACATTCAACATCGTGTCATGCCCTTATCGCGAGCAGGCTCGCTCCCACATTTGTTTTGCGGTGTGCCTGCTTAAACGAACAGCGACAGCAACAGGATGAAGCCCAGACCAACCACCGACAGGATGGTTTCCATCGCTGTCCAGGTCTTGAAGGTCTCGGCCACGGTCATGTTGAAGTACTGCTTCACCAGCCAGAAACCGGCGTCGTTGACATGGGACAGGATCAGGGAACCGGCACCGGTGGCCAGCACCAGCAGCTCACGGTTCACACCCGGGATCATCCCCACTACCGGCACCACAATGCCCGCGCCAGTGATGGTCGCCACGGTGGCTGAACCGGTCGCAATGCGGATCACCGCCGCCACCAGCCACGCCAGCAGGATCGGCGAGATCTGCGCGCTGACCGCCATGTGGCCGATCACGTCACCCACACCGCTGGTCACCAGCATCTGCTTGAAGCCGCCACCGGCACCGATGATCAGGATGATCGCGGCGGTGGGCGCCAGGCTCGCATCCAGCCACTTGAGCATCTGTTGAGAACCGATGCCCTGCTTATGGCCGAAGGTGTACAGCGACAGCAGCAGTGCCAGCAGCAGCGCCGAGATCGGGTGACCGATCATGTCCATCCAGGTGCGGAAGAAATGACCGTCCGGCAGCGCCACATCGGCAAAGGTTTTCAGCAGCATCAGGAACACCGGCAGCAGCACGGTGACCAGGGTGATGCCGAAACTTGGCAGCTTGGTCGAATCGGTTTCACGGGCCAGTTGATCGACCAGTTCCTGATTCGGCGTGCCTGGAATGTGCTTGGCGATGAACGTACCGAAGATCGGGCCGGCAATGATGGCGGTCGGCAGCGCGACGATCAGACCGTAGAGAATGGTCTTGCCGATGTCGGCACCGAACACGCCGATGGCCAGCAGCGGGCCCGGGTGCGGCGGCACCAGACCGTGCACGGCGGACAGGCCGGCGAGCAGCGGGATACCGATCTTGATGATCGACACGCCGGTGCGGCGGGCAACGATGAACACCAGCGGAATCAGCAATACAAAGCCGATTTCGAAGAACAGCGGAATGCCCACCAGGAACGCGGCGAACATCATGGCCCACTGGACCTTGTCCTTGCCGAAGGCGCGGATCAGGGTCTGGGCGATCTGATCGGCACCGCCGGATTCGGCCATCATCTTGCCGAGCATGGTGCCCAGCGCGAGGATGATGCCGACGAAACCGAGCACGCCACCGAAGCCGTCCTGGAACGCCTTGATGATGGTGCCGATCGGCATGCCGGACGTCAGGCCGAGGAACGCGGCGGCGATGGTCAGGGCAATGAAGGGGTGAATCTTGAACTTGGTGATCAGGACGATAAGCCCGATCACCGTGACCACTGCATCAAGCAGCAGGTAGGCGTCATGGGACATGCCAAACATTGGGGGTGTCTCCTGGTTTGTTGTTGTTATTAAAGCGGGTTAATCAGAAGTCGAAAGGACAGCGCTGTCTTCACAATCACACTCATACCGCCTGTTTCAGGCCATGGGCCTGCCACCAGACGTGGGCTTGCGACGCGAGTTCTTCAACGCTGTGGATCGAAGCGTTCAGGGCCAGGGTCAACGGCTCGCCGACCGGCGATTCGAGGGTGGCGAACTGGCTTTCGATCAGCGTCGCCGGCATGAAATGGCCCGGGCGATGGGACACGCGGTCGGCAGCGACTTCAGGCGTCAATTCGAGGAACACGAAGCCCAGGCCCGGCAAGGCACTGCGCAGACGTTCGCGGTAAATGTGCTTGAGGGCCGAGCAGGTCAGCACCGGGCGCTCGCCCAGCGCGTCAACACGACGCAGCTCATCGCACAGGCTGTCGAGCCAGCCGGCACGGTCTTCGTCGTTCAAAGGGATCCCCGCGCTCATCTTTTCGATGTTCGCGGCCGGATGGAAAGTATCGCCTTCAATGGCAGTGGCGCCGCTCAATTGGCACAGGGCCTCGCTGACGCACGTCTTGCCGCAACCGGCAACGCCCATGATGACCAGGGCGGTGATGGGATGATTCATGTAACACCTCAGCGCGCAGACAGCGCTACCTTTGCTAGCTATGACTCTAGTGCACAGGCAGAAGTTGCCGACGCCTTCTTGTCGTTTTTTTGGGTTGCAGCAGGTTTTGTCCAAACGCCAAAAAGCGAGGATCAGGCAGGACCTCGCTCACGCATTTGCAGCTGCATAAGGACAGCGCTACCTTAGTGCCTTGATTTTTGTTTGGCAAGCCGCCCGATGACCACCCCTAAAAACGATAAAAACACCCGCACCACCGGCCGTCCCACCCTCAATGAAGTCGCCCGGCTGGCCGGGGTCAGCCCGATTACCGCCTCTCGCGCCCTGCGCGGGGTCAGCACCGTCGCCACCGAACTGGTGGAAAAAGTCCAGAAAGCCGCGCTGGAACTCAACTACGTGGTCAACCCCGCCGCCCGCGCCCTGGCCTCGGCCCAGAGCCATTCGGTGGTGGTTCTGGTGCCTTCGCTGGCCAACCTGTTGTTCATCGACACCCTGGAAGCCATTCATCGGGTGCTCACGCCCAAGGGCTTCGAAGTGCTGATCGGCAACTTCCACTATTCCCGCGATGAAGAAGAAAACCTGTTGCGCAACTACATGGCCTATCAGCCACGCGGCCTGCTGCTGACCGGTTTCGACCGCACCGAAACCTCGCGGCGGATGATCGAGGCCAGCAACATTCCCTGCGTGTACATGATGGAACTGGACAGCGCCGCCGGCGTGAATTGCGTCGGCTTCTCCCAGCTCAGCGCCGGGGAAACCGCCGCCGAACATTTGCTGTCCCGTGGCCGCAAGCGTCTGGCGTACATCGGCGCGCAGCTCGATCAACGCACCCTGCTGCGCGGTGAAGGTTTTCGCAAAGCGTTGCAGAAGGCCGGTCGCTACGACCCGGATCTGGAAGTGCTGACCCCGCGTTCATCCTCCGTGGGCCTGGGCGGCGAGTTGTTCCTGCAACTGCTGGCGGCGCATCCGGACGTCGATGCGATCTTTTTCGGCAACGACGACCTGGCTCAGGGCGCCCTGCTCGAAGCCCTGCGCAACGGGATCAGGATCCCCGAACAAGTAGCGATCCTCGGCTTCAATGACCTGCCGATGTCGGAGCACATGGTGCCGCGCCTGAGCAGCATCAACACCCCGCGCGAGGCCATCGGCCGGCGTGCGGCGGAGCAGATGCTGACGCTGATGGCCGGCAACAGTGTGGCGCGCCCGGTCGAGGACATGGGCTTCGAATTGAAGATCCGCGAAAGCACCTGACTCAACCGCCCAGCAACTCCACAAGAGCCAGCGCGCCCTTCTGCAATGGCTGGCTCTTGAGCCACACCGCGTGCACCGGCAGTACCAGACCGTTTTCGATGTTGCGGAAATTCAGCCGTTTCAATCGTCCGCTATCGAGCCACGGCTGCACCACCGACAGCGGAAAGTTGCCCCAGCCCAGCCCCGCCTCGACCATCTCCAGCGCCGTCTCCAGACTGTCAGTGCGCCAGTGGGACTCAGCCACCAGCGGCCGGGTTTCGCTGATTGGCAAATCGCGACTGCCAACCACGATCTGCCGTACATGCACCAGATCCTCCAGAAACAGATCCTGCCCCTGCAACAGCGGACTGTCCGCCGCCAGCGTGGCGATCATCCGTTCACTGCCGACAAACTGAAAGCGCTCCAGCACGTTCACGCTCAACCCGGCGAACGCCAGGCACACGCTGACCCGGCCACTGTGAAGCATCGCCAGCACGTCATCCTGCGGCGCGGTCAGCACTTCGATGTCGAGCAGCGGATGACGCTCGCTGATCTCCTTGATTGCCGCCAGCAACCGCCGGCGATCGATATCCGCCGCCACGCCGATCGACAACTTGCTCTCCAGCCCCAACGACAACTGCACCGCATGCACCTGCAATTGCTTGAGCTGATCGGCGATCAGTCGCGCATGGGGCACCAGCGAAAGCGCCATGGCCGTGGGTTGCGGTTCGCGGTGACTGCGGTCGAACAAGGGATATCCGAGTTCGGCCTCCAGATTGCCGATGGCCATGCTCACCGCCGACGGGACTTTGCCCAACGCCCTGGCAGCGGCGGAAAACGAGCCGCGCTCGATCACGGCGAGAAACAGCTCGATGCTTTCGCTGTTGAAATTCACGCTCTCTACCTATCAATAAAACTGAAAGCTTCTGACTTTTTCTGTCATCGACATTGAAGCTATCTTTCGTCGCCTTCGCCAGCCCCACTGGCCACCAGTCGCAAGAAAGAGGCAATTCCCCATGCAAGGCGTCAAACGCAAACTGGTCTACGTGTCGCTCTATGAAGTGATCGGCATGACCTTCTCGGCCCTCGGCCTGGCCCTGTTGTCCGGCACTTCGCCCGGCAGCACCGGCCCGCTGGCGGTGATCATCACCACCATCGCCGTAACCTGGAACTTCATCTACACCTCGCTGTTCGAGCGCTGGGAAAGCCGTCAGGTCTCGCGCACCCGCACGGTGAACAGGCGCATCGCCCACGCCGTCGGCTTCCAGCTGACGCTGATCGTGTTCCTGATTCCGCTGATCGCCTGGTGGATGAACATCAGTCTGGTGCAGGCCTTCCTGCTGGATCTGGCGCTGATCGTTTTCATCCCCTGCTACACATTTGCCTTCAACTGGCTGTTCGATAAAGTGTTCGGTTTGCCGGCCTCGGCGTTGCCGGATCCGGCACCCGCAGCATGAATCGCTGATTGGTAAGCGGATATTGCAAGAAATCGGCGGTTTTCCTGCGTAAGCCGCCGATATAAGCAATCCTTGATTTCCGATAGCAGGCTAAGCTTTTCCATCATAAAAAAATGGATCGGCCCATGACTGCAAACGCCCCCGCCGCCGCGCAACGCGACGGCATCGACCCGATACGCGCCGCACAGATTTCCGCCCGCATCGACCGCCTGCCGGCAGTTGCCACGATCTGGCGGCTGGTGGCGTTGCTATCGATTGGTGGTTTCTTCGAACTCTACGACCTGTTCCAGACGGCCTACATCAGCCCCGGCCTGATCCGTGACGGCATCTTCGCCACCGGCAATCAGGGCGTGTTCGGTTTCTCCGATCAGGCCGCGTTCGCCTCGGCAACGTTCCTCGGGTTGTTTCTCGGTGCCAGTCTGCTCAGTCCGTTGGCGGATCGCTTCGGGCGACGGGCGATCTTCACCTTCGCGCTGGTCTGGTACACCGTGGCCACGGTGCTGATGGGCGTGCAGAGTTCGGCGCTGGGGATCATCTGCATGCGTTTTCTGGTGGGCATCGGCCTCGGCATCGAACTGGTGACCATCGACGCCTACCTCTCGGAACTGGTGCCCAAACGCATGCGCAGTTCGGCGTTCGCCTTCGCTTTTTTCGTGCAGTTTCTTTCAGTACCGGCGGTGGCGCTGATGTCCTGGTGGCTGGTGCCACAGGCGCCGTTCGGGGTGTCCGGCTGGCGCTGGGTGGTGTTGGCGAGTGCAGTGTTTGCGCTGTTCATCTGGTGGTTGCGCAAACGTCTGCCGGAGTCGCCGCGCTGGCTGGCCCAGCATGGCCGTTTCGATGAAGCGAACCGGATTCTCGATGGCATCGAGGCACGCTGCGAGAAGGATCATCGTCAACCACTGGACGCACCGGAAGCGGTAGCCGTGGATGTCGAAGGCAAGGGCCGCTTTGCCGATATCTGGCAACCGCCCTACCGTCGTCGGGCCTTGATGCTGATCGTCTTCCACATCTTCCAGGCCATCGGCTTCTTCGGTTTCGGCAACTGGCTGCCGGCGCTGCTGTCTGGTCAGGGCGTCAGTGTCACTCACAGCCTTATGTACGCCTTCATCATCACCCTCGCCTACCCGCTCGGGCCGCTGTTGTTCGTGAAATTCGCCAACCGTTTCGAGAATAAATGGCAGATCGTCGGCTCGGCCCTCGGCGCCATGACCTTCGGCACCTTGTTTGCGTTGCAGACCAGCGCCTTCGGCCTGATCTTCTGCGGGGTGATGATCACCTTCTGCAACGCCTGGCTGAGCTTCAGTTATCACTCCTATCAGAGCGAACTGTTCCCCACCAATATCCGCGCCCGGGCGGTGGGGTTCTGTTACTCGTTCAGTCGCTTGTCGACGGTGTTCAGCAGTCTGTTGATCGGTCTGTTCCTCGACCACTTCGGCACACCTGGCGTGCTGGCGTTCATTGTCGTCAGCATGTTGATCGTGATGCTGACCATCGGCTACTTCGGTCCTCGCACACGTAACCTGGCGCTGGAAAATATCGCCCATCGCTGACGGGCAACGGTCATCTTCTGCCGCCGCACGGCAAAGGATGACCGCTACCAGAGTTCATACAGCCTCAACCTGTTGAATTTATGGGGTTTAGCCTTCAGGCACGGTAATTGCTTTTTTTACCGCCGACAGCAATTACCACAAGGTCCTCCATCATGTTGGTCAGCTCGAAACAATCGGATCTGATTCATCTGCCCAAGCGCATCACCGATGACGCAACCGCCACGGCAGCGGCCGGTCTGCAAGGCGGGCTTCACAGCGCCATGCTGCAAACCCTGCAAAACCAGGCGCAGGCGCAAACCACCGACGCCACCAATCAGGTGCAAAGCTCGGCCACGCAACTGGCCACCCAGCAGGTCAGCGAAGCCACGCGCATCAGCGACAACGTCGACGAGGCGTTCGCCAAGACGCGTGTAAACCTGCAAGCGACCGATGCCACGTCGACCAAGACCGCCGGCGCTTCCGCCACGGACGAATTCAAGGACTACATGAGCAAGTCGCCGGAACAGCGCCTGCGCGACAGCATCCTGAAGGAAATGGGTCTGACCGAGGACGACATCAAAGCCATGCCGCCAGAGAAACAACTGGCCATCGGCAAAGAGATCGCCGATCGCCTGCAGGACAAGATGAAGCTGGCGCAGTCTGATAAAGAGAACCCTAACGACGTCAAAGACAGCGACAAGATGGCAGACAAGTTTCTGGCATCTCTTTAAGTGTCGGAGTATTGATGAAGGTCCCGCGAGGGGCCTTTTTTTGTCCACCGTTCATCGTTTACCCCGGCCAAAGACTTCCAACCTGTTACTTCTGACAGTAGACAGTGAACTCCATGCATTAAAAGATTGAGTCGAGCGCATCTGGCATAAATGCGCTTCCTCCAATTTCTGCAAGGAAGAAGATCATGAACGGAAAGATGAAAGATAAAGCCCCCAACGCCACCGGACTTTTTGGTTTGTACGCGAATGAGAACGACACGGGTGAAGAACTCGTTCCAGTTAAACGCATGACGCTTTCGCTCGATACGAGTTCTGCATTGATATGGGGAGCCCAAAACAACGCATGGGACTCACAGGGTGTAATAATCAGTATCCACGGTGAGCTGATGCCCAACACTAGCTACCCTTTCAAGAAGGACTCAGCCGTTGCCGACTACATTCCGAAAGTCTGGGCGGGTCGCTCCTGGGATTCTGTCGAAAATAGCGGCCAAGTAAAAATCGACGAAGTGGACCACGTTAAAAAGACTGTAAAAGGCACTTTTGAATTTGCGGCCAGATCCAATGACGGCAGTCAAACTGCACAGGTCAGAGGCAGCTTTAATCTGCGAAACAACTAAGATCGGATACAACAGCCCCCTTTTTTGACTGAGGGGGCTGTTATCCATGCCATATCAGTTCAACTGCAACGTCTCGTTGAACTGACTGATCGCATCCACCACATGCCGCGAGCCCTGCTGAATCTCGCGGATTGCGTCCCCCGCCTCGTTCGCCAGTTCCACCCCGAGCCCGGTGCGGCTCAGGCTCGACTGCATGCTCGACACCGCACTCAGTGACAACTCGTGGTTCTTGCGCACCACATCGACAATCTCCAGCGTCGCCTGACTGGTCCGCGCCGCGAGGCTGCGCACCTCATCCGCCACCACCGCAAAACCACGTCCGTGCTCGCCGGCCCGCGCCGCTTCGATGGCCGCGTTGAGTGCCAGCAGGTTGGTCTGGTCGGCAATCCCGCGAATGGTCTGGACGATGGTGCCGATGATGTCCGACTGCTTGCTCACCGCATCGATGCTCAGCGCCGCTTCGTTGAGGTCGCGGGAAATGTCCTGAATGATCTGCACCGTTTGCTGCACGACCTGTGAGCCTTTTTGCGCGCAGGCGTCGTTTTGTACCGAGGTGCTGTGGGCCGATTCCGCAGCGGTCTGCAAGGTGGTCATCTGATGGGTGATGTCGCTGGCGAACTTCACCACTTTATACAAGCGGCCCTTGGCGTCGAACAACGGGTTGTACGAGGCTTCGAGGTAAACGGTCTGCCCGGACTTGTTTTTGCGCTCGAAGCGGTGCGAGTGATATTCGCCGCGATTGAGCGAAGCCCAGAATGCCTTGTACTGCGCCGACTCGGCTTCGGCACGGTGACAGAACAGGCTGTGGTGATGACCGACGATTTCGTTGAGCGAGTACTGCATGGTCTTGAGGAAGTTGTCGTTGGCGGAGATCACATTGCCTTCCGGGGTGAACTCGATCACCGCCATCGAACGGCTGATGGCGGCAAGCATGCTTTCCTCTTCTTTTTCCTTGTTCACTCGCGCGGTAATGTCCGACGCCACTTTGATCACACTTCGAACCTGTTTGTCCGGGCCGTACACCGGCATGTAACTCGCTTCCAGCCAGATCTCCTGACCCCGCTTGTTCAGGCGCAGGAATGTCCCGCTGAGCGGTTCACCTCGGGCCAGGTCACGCCACAACTTGGCGTATTCCTCACTGCGGTAAAACTCTTCTTCACAAAAGATCCGGTGATGTTTGCCGCGTACTTCCTCGGCGCTGTAGCCCATGGTCTTGCAGAAGTTGTCATTGGCATCCAGCACGATGCCGTCGGGGGTGAATTCGATCATCGCCATCGAACGGCTGATCGCCTCCAGCTTGGCGTTGGCTTCGGTCAGGGCACAGCTGAAGCGTTCGATTTCCTGCAGGTCAGCCTTGTGATGTAGGTTGAACATGTCTCTATCACCTTGAGCGCGGTCTTTTGATTTGATGAAAGTTCAGGTCTTTCAGAATCCACCACTACGTTCCACAGAACAGGCACACGCATTCCTCCACGGGAGGAAGTTGTCAGGTGATAAACGATGATTAATCAAAGAGTCCATGCAGCGACGCTCTAATCAAGACATCCTTCTCTTGATAGCCCGCGAACGGGCCATTCCTAACGTGTAGAAGAACTTCCATTTAAAAAACATGCTCCTTGCCGGTTAAGTGTCGGTGCCTTGGATTGCGCACTCTGGCAGCTTTGTTCTCGGCTAACCGATTACCGTCGAGGCGCTTTGGATGGCGGTCGACATAGTTAGTTACGTGTGAGCATAGACAGCGCAAAGCCTTGCGCAAGGCCACTAGTCGGCCAGTACCACGGGGATTAAGGACAAAAAACGGACAAGAATCGGTTCAGCGGGCGGGATGTTGGTTGCCATTGCGACCGACTCGCAATGGCAACTTTTGAGACGACACAATAATCGGAAAAGAACTACAGACTGCCGCTGACTTTATTCGCCACTTCACCCGGTACCCATGGTTTCCAGACTTGTGGTTGATCGCGCAGAAATGCTTCGGCCACCTGACGTGGCTGCTGGCGCTTCTCGCTCATCCCGGCCAGGGTCTGGTTCAGCAGATCGATCGGCAAGTCGACTTTCTCAAAAAACGTCACCAGTTCCGGGTACTGCGCCTTGAACGGTGCCGACACGCCTATCGCCAGGCTCGCCGGCATCGAACGGGTGCCTTTCGGGTTGGGGTTGTTGGCGTCGGCCAGGGTTTTCCAGGCTTCGGCGTCGAACGGCGGCTCCTCCAGCTTCACCAGTTTGAAGCGACCGAGCAACGGCGTCGGCGACCAGTAGTAGAACAACACCGGTTTGCCGCGCTTGATCGACGACGCCACCTCGGCATCCAGCGCCGCGCCGGAGCCGGTGCGGAAGTTGACGAAGCTGTCGTTCAGCGCATAGGCCTTGAGCTTCTGGCTGTTGACGATCTCCGAGGTCCAACCGGTCGGGCTGTTGAGGAAGCGCCCACGGCTCGGGTCTTCCGGATCTTTGAATACATCCTTGTAGCGCGGCAGGTCGGCCACGGATTTCAGCTCCGGTGCCAGCGGTTTGATTCCGCGCTCGGGGTCGCCCTTGATCACGTACTCCGGCACCCACCAGCCTTCGGTGGCACCCTTCACCGTGTCGCCGAGACCGAATACCTTGCCTTCGGCAGCGGCCTTTACCCACGCGGGACTGCGCCCGGCCCACTCTTCGCCGATCACTTGAATGTCGTTTTTCGCCAGCGCCGCTTCGAGGCTGACGGTGCTGCCCGGCAGCGTGTCGGTCGGGTAGCCGTAGCCTTTTTCGACGATCAGGCGCAGCACTTCGGTGATGAAACTGCCGCTTTCCCAGGTGATGTCACCGAAGTGAATTGGCGCTTTCGTTTCCGCAGCGACAACATGGCCTGCCGTCAGGGTCAGGGCCAGCAGCGAACTGCCGAGCAGGGTTTTGATCGATCTCATGCGGACCTCTTGTTCTGGGAGGAAATCAGGGTTTGGTTGGCGCTGTGGCGGTTGCACAGGGCTTGGGAACGGGTCATGTACATGCTCACCGAACGCTGGGAGATACCCAGCTCGACGGCGATTTGCGGGTAGGTCAGGCCATCGATGCGCGCCAGCAGAAAGGTCGAGCGCACCTTGCCCGGCAGGCGCTGGAGCGTCCGGTCCAGATGTTTGAGGCTTTGCGACAGATCGGCCAGATCTTCGGGAGACGGCGCGTGATCGAGGTCACTCTGTTGCAGTTGATGCAGATGCCGACGCTCCAGATCGCCCCGCCGCCAGCGCTCGTAAAGCAGGCGCTGGGCGATGGTGGTAAGCAAGGCGCGGGGTTCGCGGATGGCGGTCAGGCCTGGTGCTTCGAGCAGTTGCGCGAAGGTTTCGGCGGCGATGTCTTCGGCACTGGCTGCATCGTTCGATTGCCGACGCAGGCGTGTGCACAACCACTGGTAATGGTCGCGAAAGAACGTGTTCACATGATTGCGATGGGATGCGTCGGCGCCGGACATGGGGGCTCCTTGGTCAAGGGTCGCTGAATGTCCGGTCGTCCGGTGGCGCGATCCTAGCAAGGTGCCTTATGCGTTAAAAATACTTAAAAAGAATTTTTATATTCCATTAATGAATTAATCGCAACCGCTAGCGCAAGCGGCCATAACCCAGTTCTTCGGCCTCGCGCTGGTACTCCAGCAGGACTTGGTAATCGCTTTCGCTGGCCGGCAGGACTTCGGCCAGGCCAAGGGTGCGGGCCACATCCGGCAAGTCTTGCAGGCTGCGGTTCATGGCCCGGCGCAGTTGCTCGATCTGCCGGTCCGTCGTGCTGGCAGCGGTGATGAAGGGCAAGGTCGGGCTGAACGCACTGCGCGCCACCACCCGCAACCCACTGACCTCTTCAGCGACGTGTTGCGCCAGGTAGGCAAAGGTCACGCTGTCGATGGCCGCCAGATCGGCAAGGTCTTCGCGCAACCAGCGCAGGCTCTCGCGGTGACCGCCACTGAGGCCGACCGAAGCGAAAAACCGCCCGTCCCGCTGCAATGGCGCCAAGCGCTGGCGCAACACGTTCATGCCGCTGTTGGAGTCCTCGCTGTTGATCACCCCGCGACTGTCGAAGAACTCCGCCAGACTGCGGCGCGGATCATCGGCGCGGGCAAGGATCAGGCTGCAATGATTGCCGGCCGTGGCGTCCGGCAATTCGTAGCGCGGACGGCCGACAATCCTCACCTGGCCACGCAACGCGGTCATCAGCGGATAGCCGCAGGTCTGGGTCAACAACAACTGCGGCGACAGCCAGAGGTCAGGCAGCGACAAGCCTTCGGCCTTGAGTCGCGAGCGGCCCAGGTGATCGAGAACCCGCGCCAGCCACTGCTCGTTTGCCGCGCGGATCGGCTCGGGGGCGATGTACATCAACAGTTCTGCGTAACCTGACGTCATGGTGGCCTCAAATGAATGGATGCTGCGGGCTGTCGATCGGCTTGATGCCGTGCCGGCGCCACAATTGCCCATAACCCTGCACCAGAAATCCGCCGCTGCGTTCGATCCATTGCTCCCGCCGCATGCGGTAGGCCTTGGGCAAGTCGTACCACGCCAGCTTCGGCAAATCGTGGTGCACCAGATGGAAATTCAGGTTCAGGAACAGCCAGCGCCACGGCCATCCGGCTTCGTTGAGCACCGTGCGCTGTTCCGGTTGCGCATGGGGCCGGTGTTCATAGTAGGAGCGGACCATCGCAATCGACAGCGCCGGGATGCTGATCAGCAGCAGGTAATGCCAGACCGGCAATACGCTGTAGCGGGCGATGAACACCAGCATCAGCACAGTCAGGGCACCGTGGGTCAGCCACATCAGCCAGGCCTGGCGTTCGCCGTTTTTCAGGCGTTGCAGTTCTTCATCGGCCAGCGCCAGCAACGCCAGCGGTGCGCCGAGGATGAATCGGCCGAGCACGGTCTTGTTCAGCCAGTGCAGGCTGCGTTCGAACAGCGAACTGCCCCGCCAGCGCTCGGCGCTCAGGTAGCGGCTTTCGGGGTCTAGGTCGGGAATCGTCAGATCTTCGTCGCGATGGTGCTGCAAATGGCTGTCGCGATAGAGGGTGTACGGATACCACACGGCGAACGGCGCGTAGCCGAGGACTTTGTTCACCAGTGTCCAACGCGTCGGATGCCCGTGGAGCAACTCATGCTGCACCGACAGCCACAGCACCAGCAACGGAATCAGCAGCAGCGTGCTCCACCAGAGGCCCAGCCGTTCACTGCCCAGCACAATCGCGAACCAACCGCCGTACACGCCGATCAGAAGCAGCCAGGTCGGCCAGTCGGTACGGGCGGTGAAGCGTTGACGCAGGGTTTCGATCTGTTGGCGATGGGCATCGTCTAAATAGTGGGGCATGGCGTGGCTCGGAACGAAGGTCTGTTCGTTCTGTGCAACACCAGCGGGAAATCTTGCAGATTATTTTTTGCAGAGAAGAAAGGAGCCCGAAAAGCGGGCTCCCGAGGAACGGTATCAATGGCCAAAAATATCGACCTTTTTCGCCCTTTTCTCATGGCGTTTCTCGATGGCGGTCTTGGCCGGTTTCTTCTTCGCAGCTTTCTTCGCATCCATACCTTTGGACATGACGCGTACTCCTCTGAAGGGGATGTGGGATCAGGTATACACCTATCCCGGCGAGTCCGTTGTTTTATAATCCGCGACTTTTGCACCGGCAGTCCGATTCATGACCGACACCCGTTACAGCCAGCTCGACGACCTGTCCTGGCCTTTGATGAACAAGTTCTACCGCCAGCACCAATCGTCGATGAAAGCGGTGCGCGAGGCGCAATTGTGGGTGGCGCGGCGCGAGGAGATCGTGGCTGCGCTGTGCCTGCGGCCGGTGTTCGGCGGGCATTGGCTGACCGGGTTGTTCGTTGATCCGGCCTGTCGCGAACAAGGCATTGCCGCGCAATTGATTACGGCGGCGGTGAAAGATGTCGAGGCGCCGGTGTGGCTGTTCTGCCACCCGGACCTGCGTGGATTCTACGAGCGGCGTGACTTCACCTACGATCCCGCCCTGCCCCAGGCGATGGCCGAGCGCCTGAGCCGTTATGCGCGGAGCAAGCCGATGATTGCCATGGAGCTGGCGCCGCGCACTGGCTGATCAATCGTCAGCGTTGGGATCGAGATCCGGGAACATCACTTCTGTAAATCCGAACTTGCTGAAATCGGTGATGCGCGACGGGTAGAGCCGCCCGATCAGGTGATCGCACTCGTGCTGCACCACCCGCGCATGGAACCCCGAAGCGACACGCACAATCGGCTGCCCTTTGGGGTCGACACCTTCGTAGCGGATCTGCTGATAACGATCCACCGCGCCACGCAGGCCGGGCACTGACAGGCAACCTTCAAAACCCTCCTCCATCAACGGACTGAGCGGCGTGATCAGCGGATTGATCAGGATCGTCTGCGGCACGGCTTCGGCGTCCGGGTAACGCTCACTGTGCTCGAAGCCGAAGATCACCAGTTGCAGGTCGACGCCGATCTGCGGCGCAGCCAGGCCGACACCGCCGACGCTTTCCATGGTCTGGAACATGTCGTCGATCAGTTGCCACAGCTCCGGGCTGTCGAGCATTTCGGCGGGTACCGGCGGGGCTATGCGCAGCAGGCGCTCGTCGCCCATCTTCAGGATTTCACGGATCATGATCAGGCTTCGTCTGTGTTCGGCTTGAGCGACTGATCGCGCCCCAGGCCGGAAACGTGTTGTTTGGGATGTTCATCGAGTTCGCCGGGGACTTTCTCGCCAGGGTCCTTGCCCTCGCTGGACATGTGTTCGATCACCGCATTCATCTCCGCCCCCAGCAACAGCACCGCGGCGGAAATGTAGAAATACAGCAGCAGCACGATGATCGCACCGATGCTGCCATACATGGCGTTGTAGTTGGCGAACGTCTTGACGTAGAACGCGAACCCCAGGGACGCGACGATCCACACCACCACCGCCAGCACCGAGCCCGGGGTGATGAAACGGAATTCCTGTTTGACGTCGGGCATCACGTAGTAGATCAACGCGACGGCGACCATCATCAGAATCACGATCACCGGCCAGCGGGCGATGGTCCACACCGTGACAATGAAATCTTCCAGCCCGACCTGCGCGGCGATCCAGCCCATCACCTGCGGGCCGAGCACCATCAGCGCTGCGGCCACCAGCAACATGCCGGCGATGCCGACGGTGTAGAAAATCGACAGCGGGAAACGCTTCCAGATCGGCCTGCCCTCGACCACGTCGTAGGCGGCGTTCATCGCGCTCATCATCAGGCGCACGCCGGCGGACGCGGTGTACAGGGCGATGACGATACCCACGGAAAGCAGACCGCCCTTGGATTGCTGCAACTGGTCGATCACCGGGTTGACCTGCTCCAGGGCCTGGGGTGGCAACACCAATTCCGATTGCAGGCGCAGCCAGGAAAAGAAGTCCGGCAGGTGCAGGAAACCGATCAGGGCGATCAGGAACAGAATGAACGGGAACAGCGAGAACAGCATCTGGTAGGCCAGTGCCGAGGCATAGGTCGACATCTCGTCTTCCATGAACTCGGTGACGGTACGCACGATGACCCGGTGCAGGGGCAGGCCTTTCATGTCGGGGAAAATCATTCGCGTCTCCTTTCGCCGCAAAACAGGTTGAAGTCGTGGCGACTCAGGGGCCGTTTTCTCTCATCAAAGTAGCCTACTTGGCGACTCTGAAACACTGTGATCCGTGACTGCATGTGAACGACACACAAAAACGGCCATCCTTGGATGGCCGCTTCGGTGTTTCGTTCAAGGCTGGATCAAGCCTTGTCGACGCCTTTCTTGATCGCATCCTTGGCTTTGCCCACCGCTTGCTGGGCCTCGCCTTTCTTCTCTTGCAGTTTGCCTTCGGCTTGCAGTTTGGTGTTGTCAGTGGCTTTACCGATACCCTGTTTTACGTTGCCGACCGCTTCGTTGGCCATGCCTTTTACTTTATCGCCTGTGCTGCTCATGGTTTTTCTCCTGGGTGCATTGAAGGGGAAAAGTCAGTACGTAATGATTGACTGGCCCGGTTTGCGCCAAGTTTCATTTATTTTCAGGGCTTCATTTCGTCGCGGCATGCAGGTTGCGCTTTATGTTTGCGAGCGTAGCCCCGAGAATGCCCACCATAAGGGCGCCAGGCGCCACAGAACCGATCCCGCAGGAATGTTATGAAACTCGATAAAAAGCAGGCCATCGCCCGTCGCAACCAGGAACTGGGCGGTGCCGTGCTCGGCTCCAACAACTGCCACTTCGCCGAACTGAACCGCAACCGCAACATCTGGTGGTTCGACTTGCCGGTGTCGCGTCTGGCCATCGGTCAGTACGAGTGGATTCACCTGTTGATGCACACCCCGGCCACTGACGAACTGCTGCACCTGAAAGTGCCGACCGTGTTTCTGCGCGAAAAGCTCGAAGGTCTGGTGATCCGCAACGAAGGCAAACGCAAGGCAGCCCTGAGCCTGGAACTGAGCGCCGACAAGGACTCGTACCTGCAGGACATGCGCCCGGCCGGGACCAATGTGAATTTTGCGCCGTTCCGTCAGTAAGCGATTCCTGCTGCAACAAAAAGCCCCGCATCTGCGGGGCTTTTTGGTTTTAGGCGGCGCTCTTGGCCTTGATCTTCTTCAGCTCTTCGTCGCGCAGTTCGCGGCGCAGGATCTTGCCGACGTTGGTGGTCGGCAGCGCATCGCGGAATTCCACCGAACGCGGCACCTTGTAGCCGGTGACGTTGGCGCGCATGTGCTCCATCACCGTTTCCTTGGTCAGCGTGACGCCTGGCTTGGCGACTATGAAGATCTTGATCGCTTCGCCCGACTTCTCGTCCGGAATGCCGATGGCTGCGCACTGCAACACGCCCGGCAGGGTCGCCAGCACGTCTTCCAGTTCGTTCGGGTACACGTTGAAACCGGAGACCAGAATCATGTCTTTCTTGCGATCGACAATGCGCATGTAGCCGTCCGGCTGGATCACCGCGATGTCGCCGGTTTTCAGCCAGCCTTCGCTGTCGAGCATCTCGTCGGTGGCTTCCTGGCGCTGCCAGTAGCCCTTCATCACTTGCGGCCCCTTGACGCACAGCTCGCCGATTTCGCCCAGCGGCTGCTCGACACCGGCGTCGTCGACAACTTTGCACAGGGTCGACGGCACCGGAATGCCGATGGTGCCGATCTGGATATTCTGGATCGGGTTGACCGTGGCCACCGGGCTGGTTTCGGTCATGCCGTAGCCTTCGCAGATCGGGCAACCGGTGACTGCTTTCCAGCGCTCGGCGGCGGCCAGTTGCAGGGCCATGCCGCCGGACAGGGTGACTTTCAGCGCCGAGAAATCCAGCTTGCGGAAACCTTCGTTGTTGCACAGGGCCACGAACAGCGTGTTGAGGCCGACGAAGCCGCTGAACTTCCACTTCGACAGTTCCTTGACCATCGCCGGCAGGTCGCGCGGGTTGCTGATCAGGATGTTGTGGTTGCCGATCAGCATCATCGCCATGCAATGAAAGGTGAACGCATAGATGTGATACAGCGGCAGCGGGGTGATCAGGATCTCGCAACCTTCATTGAGGTTGGAGCCCATCAGCGCCTTGCACTGCAGCATGTTGGCGACGAGGTTGCGATGGGTGAGCATCGCGCCCTTGGCCACGCCGGTGGTGCCGCCGGTGTATTGCAGCACGGCGACGTCGCCGCTGTTCGGGTTGGCTTCGGCAACCGGCTGGCCCTGGCCCTTGCTCAGCACGTCGTTGAACTTGACGGCTTTTGGCAGGTGGTAGGCCGGAACCATTTTCTTCACGTACTTGATGACGCTGTTGATCAGCAGACGCTTGAGCGGCGGCAGCAGGTCGGCAACTTCGGTGACGATGACGTGTTTGACGCCGGTTTTCGGCACCACGGCTTCGGCCAGGTGCGCCATGTTCGCCAGGCACACCAGCGCCTTGGCACCGGAGTCATTGAACTGGTGTTCCATTTCCCGCGCGGTGTACAGCGGGTTGGTATTGACCACGATCAGCCCGGCGCGGATGGCACCGAAGACGGCGACCGGGTACTGCAACACGTTGGGCAGTTGCACGGCGATTCGATCACCGGGCTGCAAATCGGTATGCTGTTGCAGATAAGCGGCAAACGCACCGGACAATTCGTACAGTTCACCGTAGGTGATGGTCTTGCCCAGGTTGCTGAACGCCGGTTTGTCGGCGAAGCGTTGGCAGGATTGCTTCAACACTGCCTGAATATTCGGGTACTCGTCTGGATTGATGTCGGCAGCAATTCCAGCGGGGTACTTATCCTTCCAAAAGTCTTCGATCATGGAAGCCCACTCCTCAGCAACGCGAATTCAGCACCGCATTTGATGCGATTATTATTGGTGTTTGTTTTGTATTGGTGAATCTGGCTTTTTATCAGGCCGAGAAGTCACAAAGCGCGCCGAGAGTAGCAGCTTTGCCAAGGGTCGACCAGAGCCAAAAGTGGCCCGCATGGTCACTTTAATGACTCAAGAACTATTGGCAGTCATTTTAGAGCAAAAATCCTATAACACCCTGAAAGTCCCGGTTTACCGGGCCTTCAAAGCAAAAGATCGCAGCCTGCGGCAACTCCGGAACCGGAAACGTGTTTCCTGGAGGCGTTACCGCAGGCTGCGATCTTTTTACTTCACGCTGGCCTATGCGATATCGCGCAGCTCCCGCCGCAGGATCTTCCCGACAGGCGTCATCGGCAACGACTCACGCAGTACGATGTGTTTCGGCACCTTGTACGCCGTGAAATTCTCTTTGCAGTAGGCCTTCAGCTCTTCCAGGCTGACCCCGGTTTCCCGCGCCACCACAAACAGCTTCACCGCTTCCCCGGAACGCTCGTCCGGCACACCGATCACCGCACAGTTGGCGACTTTCGGGTGGGCCATCACCACGTCTTCGATTTCGTTCGGGTACACGTTGAAACCGGAGACGATGATCATGTCTTTCTTGCGGTCGACGATGCGCACGAAACCGTCCGGGTCGATCACCGCAATGTCGCCGGACTTGAACCAGCCCTCGGCATCCAGCACCTCGGCGGTGGCCTCGGGCTTCTGCCAGTAGCCCTTCATGATCTGCGGGCCCTTGATGCACAGTTCGCCGCGCTCGCCCAAAGGTTGCTCTACACCGTCGTCATTGATGACTTTCAACCGGGTGCCCGGCACCGGCAGGCCGACCGTGCCGATTCGCGACAGCTCGCCGTAAGGGTTGGTGCAGGCCACCGGCGAGGTTTCGGTCAGGCCGTAACCTTCGGTGATGCGGCAACCGGTGATCTGCTCCCAGCGTTCGGCGGTGGCTTTGACCAGCGCGGTGCCGCCGGAGTTGGTGAGTTTGAGCGTGGAGAAATCCAGGGTCTTGAAGTCCGGATGATCCATCAGCGCGACGAACAGGGTGTTGAGCCCCAGCAGTGCCGAGAACTTCCAGTTCTTCAGCTCCTTGATGAAGCCACCGATGTCACGCGGGTTGGTAATCAGCACGTTGTGATTGCCGGACACCATCATGCACATGCAATTCGCGGTGAAGGCATAGATGTGGTACAGCGGCAACGGCGCGATCATCACTTCCTGGCCTTCGCGTAACAACGGCTGACCGTCGCTGCCGAACTGGCCGAGGCAGGCGCGAACCTGCTGCATGTTGGCCACCAGATTGCCGTGGGTGAGCATCGCCCCTTTGGCCAGGCCGGTAGTGCCACCGGTGTATTGCAGCACGGCGATGTCGTCCAGGCCGACCTTCAGCGGTTTGATGCCCAGGCCTCGGCCCATGCGCAACGCGCTCTTGAAGGAAATCGCCTGGGGCAGCGAATACGCCGGGACCATTTTCTTCACTTTGCTGACCACGGTGTTGACCAGCCAGCCCTTGGCGGTGGGCATCAGGTCGCCCATCTTCGCTTCGATCAGGTACTGGATGTCGGTGTCCGGCAGCACTTCCTGGACCTTCTGACCGAACATGTTCAGGTACACCAGCGCCCGGGCACCGGAGTCCTTGAACTGGTGGCGCATCTCCCGCGCGGTGTACAGCGGGTTGGTGTTGACCACGATCAGCCCGGCGCGCAGGGCACCGAACACGGCAATCGGATAATGCAGGACGTTGGGCATCTGCACCGCGATGCGATCCCCCGGCGCCAGATCGGTATGGGCTTGCAGGTAACCGGCGAACGCGGCGCTCTGGCGCTCGAGTTCGGCGTAGGTCAGGGTCACGCCCATGTTACTGAACGCCGGGCGATCAGCGAATTTCTTGCAGGAACGCTCGAACACCTCGATCACCGACTTGAACTCATTCGCGTCGATGTCCAGGGGTACGCCCGCCGGGCGTTTGTCATTCCAGAAATCAGGTTGCATTGTTCTTGTCCTCTTTACCTGAGCCGATCCGGGGCCGCTTCGCTGTCATTTCTTTCTATCCCTGAAAAAGCCGAGAGCAAAAAGCGGGGCTTCACGGACACTAGCAGCTATGGTCATTCAGGCAAATATGGGCGGCGTCCTCATTGATCGTGTGAATCTTCCTGCCGTGGCGTGAGCTGATCGGACGCGCTATACAATGCATTCTCTGCAATCCCCTGCAACAAAAGCATGCCGCAAAAGGAATCGCCATGATCCACGACACTTTCTGGCTGGACGCGAGTGACCGCAGCCGCCTCTTCGTCAACCAGTGGCTGCCAAACGCGCCGCTGAAGGCGGTGATTCTGCTGGCCCACGGCATGGCCGAGCACAGCGCCCGGTATGCACGACTGGCCGAATCGTTCTGCGCCGAAGGCTACGGTGTATATGCACCCGATCAGCGCGGGCATGGCAAAACCGCCGATCATGGGACGCTCGGGCATTTCGCCGACGACGATGGCTGGTGCAAGGTGGTCGGTGATCTGGCGAACCTCAACCAGCACATCGGCCAGCGCCATCCCGGCGTGCCGATCGTGCTGCTCGGGCACAGCATGGGCAGCTACATTGCCCAGGCTTATTTGCTGCATCACAGCGCCAGCCTGCACGGCGCGATTCTCAGCGGCTCGAATTTCCAGCCGGTTGCGCTATACCGCGCGGCCCGGCAGATCGCCCGGTTCGAAAAGCTGCGCCAGGGCGCCAAGGGTCGCAGTGCGCTGATCGAATGGCTGTCGTTCGGCTCGTTCAACAACAAATTCAAACCGGCACGCACCGCGTTCGACTGGCTAAGTCGCGATCCGGCCGAAGTCGACAAGTACGCCACCGATCCGCTTTGCGGCTTTCGCTGCACCAATCAGTTGTGGATCGACCTGCTCGGCGGGTTGCAGCAAATCAGCAAAGCGTCCAATCTCGCCCAGATCGACCCGGGCCTGCCGCTGCTGGTGATTGGCGGCGAATGTGATCCGGTGAGCGAAGGCAAGCGTCTGACTGATCTGGCCGATGCCTTGCGCTCGGCCGGCAGCCAGAACCTGCAACTGAAGATCTACCCGCAGGCGCGGCACGAATTGTTCAACGAGACCAACCGCGACGAAGTGACTGCCGATGTGCTGGCCTGGATCGACCAGGCGCTGAGCCATCCCCGTCCACACCGCAGCGAATAATTTTTTGTGGATTCATTTAATCCTTCACAGGAATCAAGACCGATGACCCAGGTTACCAACATCCCTTACGAAGCCCTCGAAGTCGGCCAGACCGCCAGCTACAGCAAGACCGTCGAGGAGCGCGACATTCAGCTGTTCGCCGCGATGTCCGGCGACCACAACCCGGTGCACCTGGACGCCGAGTTCGCCGCCGCCAGCATGTTCAAGGAACGCATCGCCCACGGCATGTTCAGCGGTGCGCTGATCAGTGCGGCGGTAGCGTGTGAACTGCCCGGGCCGGGCACCATTTACATCGGTCAGCAGATGAGCTTCCAGAAGCCGGTGAAGATCGGCGACACACTGACCGTGCGCCTGGAAATCCTCGAGAAACTGCCGAAATTCCGCGTACGCATTGCCACTCGCGTATTCAACCAGCGCGATGAGCTGGTGGTGGACGGTGAAGCCGAGATCCTGGCGCCGCGCAAACAGCAGACCGTTACCCTGCCGACCTTGCCGGCCATCAGCATCGGCTGATTGTCCTGCAAAAAAACAAAGTGGGAGCGAGCCTGCTCGCGATAGGGCCAGATCAGTCAACATCACTGTTGAATGTCAGTCCGTAATCGCGAGCAGGCTCGCTCCCACAGTTTTTTTTTCAGTGAGGCTTACGAACGTGCGCGAGCCTGATTGCGCAGCGCTTTCACCTGATCATGATTGCGTTGAACGCCGTGGTACTGACGCTCGACCAGATCACGAATGCCGACCAGGTTGTGCTTGTTGATCTTCTCGATCGCTTCACGATAAGCCTTCAGGGCGTGGTCTTCACCGCGCTCGGCTTCGTTGAGCACCGCTTCTTCGTCCTTGCCAGTGAACATCGCTTTGACGTCGACCCAGCGACGATGCAAATCACCGCTGACGCTGGTGGAAGTTTCAGGATCGCCGCCCATCGAACGCACGGTCGCCTGCAACTCGGCAGCAGCGGTAGCGCAGTCGGCGGAGCGTTTCGCGAACAGGGCTTTCAGTTCAGGATGCTTGATGTCCTCAGCGCAAGTCTTGAACCCTTCCTGACCGTCCTTGCTGGTTTCGATCAGGTCGTTGAGGACGGAGATGGCTTCTTTATTCATGTCAGTCATTTTTCAATTCCTTGCGTGGGTGAGAGATACAAGGAGTGTTGCAGTGGTCGTGCCAGCTTTTTATGAGAAATTTAATTGTTAATTTTCAATGAGTTATAAATAAAACAGAAATCTGTATGCCTGTTATTTGCATGATCTGTCATTTGGCCTGCATGCAGAATGCCTGTATTTTCCAGACTGTTACGAACTCAGACGATACCCGCAATGAATCCCGAAAAACTCGAACTGCTGATCACCCGCGAAATGCCCTTCGGCAAGTACAAGGGACGGATCATCGCCGACCTCCCCGGCCCGTACCTGAACTGGTTCGCCCGGGAAGGTTTCCCTCACGGCGAACTCGGCGGCCTGCTGGCGCTGATGCAGGAAATCGATCACAACGGCCTGTCGGAGCTGCTTGAACCGCTGCGCGCAAAACACGGCAAACCCGCCCCGCGCCACTGAGGCGTCACCCTGATCCGAGTCGAGTCGACCATGCCCGATAACACCCGCCGCGCCCGAGACGAAGCCTTCTGGCAAACCTTCGCCGACCGTTACGACCGCCATCCCGCCCCCGTGAACCTGGAAAACGGCTACTTCGGGCGCATGTCGCGCACGGTGGTCGAGGACTATCAGCGCCATATCGAACAGATCAACAACAGCAACTCGATCTACGTGCGCCAACGCTTCGAACAGCACGATAGCCTCGACATCCGGGCGCAACTGGCCGAGCTGATCGGCGTGCGCGCGCAAAGCATCGCCTTCACTCAGAACGCCACCGCCGGCCTGCAGTCGCTGATCCGCAACTACAACCGCCTCGAACCTGGCGATCAAGTGCTGATCTGCGATCTGGAATACGACACGGTCAAGGGCGCCATGCGCTGGCTGGCCCGCCATCGCGGGGTCGAGGTGATCGAGATCGAGCACACTCACCCGGCCAGCTTCGACAGCCTGCTGGCGACTTACCGCGAGGCCTTCATCCGGTATCCGAAGCTCAAGCTGATGGCGCTGACACACGTCACCCACCGCACCGGACTGGTGATGCCGGTGCAGGCCATCGCCGCGCTGGCCAGGGAACATGGCGTCGATATCATCCTCGACGGCGCCCACGCCCTCGGCCAGATGGAGTTCGATCTGGAAGCACTGGGCATCGCCTTCGCCGGGTACAACCTGCACAAATGGATCGGCTCGCCGCTGACCCTGGGTTTTCTGTATATCGCTCCGCAGCGTCTGGCGGACATCGACCCGGACATGGGCGAGATGCATTTCCCGCTCAACGACATTCGCTCGCGCACGCCCTACAGCACGCCAAATATTCCGGCGCTGATGACCCTGCCACTGGTGTTCGAAGAGCACCGTGCACTCGGTGGCGCAGCGGCCAAGGGTGCACGGGTGAACTACCTGCGCAACCTGTGGGTCAGCGCCGTGCGCAACCTGCCGGGCATCGAGGTCACCACCCCGGACGACCCGCGTCTGTATTGCGGCATCACCTCGATGCGCTTTACCCGGCATGCCGACCAGCAGGCGATGGTCGAACGCATGCTCAACGACTACAACCTGTTCACCGTGGTGCGCAACGGCGCGGCCTGCGGGCCGTGCATCCGCATCACGCCGTCGTTGACCACGACGGCGGCGGAGATTCAGTCGCTGGTTCTGGCGCTGAATGAACTGCGTTAAACCGTGTATTTGTCGAAATCTTCGGGCTTGATCTGCGACGACACCGCGAAGGTGTCGATGCCGATCGTGAGGTGGCCGAAGTAGCCGTCCTCGTGGGATTCACGGCCGATCGGCCAGACCGTCAGCGTCGAGGCCTCCCCGCACATCCGGGTGTAGTAGTGGTCCTGGCAGTTGTTCAGCGGTGAGGACGCCCGCCCACGATAAGCCTTGGCGTTGAGCACACCGCGAGAAACCACCTCCGGAAAGTACAGCTGTCCGACCCAGGCCACATTGCGCTCATCAAGGTATTCGTTGCCGGCGACGATGCGCACCGCCACGTGAATGTGCAGGGCACGCCCGGCATAAAACCCCGGATAGATCGTGGTGAAACGCACCCTGCCCTTGTGATCGCTGAACTGGCCGCCACGCAGGTAAGTATCATCGTCGGTTCGTGGGATCGAGCCGATGTCTTCAACGTCGACTTCCAGATCCGGGTTGACCCGGCTCCACCCGGAATAGGCACCTCGCGCATTGCAGTGCCAGATATCCACCAGAGCGCCGCTGACCGGCTCGGCGGTCATGGCATCGACGATGGTCAGGCGCAACAGCAAAGGCAGGCCCTCGGCACCTTCGCTGATATTGCGGCGCAACAGCTTGGGATTGCGAAAATACGGCCCGGCGACTTGCTCGGGGGCCAGTTGATAAACCGATGGGGCTGAAGGCTGGTTATCCATGACGCGTTCTCTCTTCCATAAGATGAACGCAGGTTAACGCCACACGCCAAGCCAGGTGCGGTAACTATGTATCGCAAGATAACGAAAGCTTTTTCAGGCAAAAAAAAACGGTGCACCGACCAAGCGCACCGTTAAAGCCGTAGAACACACAACGAAGTGTCGGGTGAAGCGATCAGTCCAGCAGCGCCAGTGCCTCGGCGGTGCATTCCTGAATGCGGGCCCAGTCGCCGTTCTTGATCCACTCCGGATCAAGCATCCAGCTACCGCCCACGCACATGACGTTTTTCAGCGCCATGTAGCTCTTGATGTTGGCCGGGCCCACGCCGCCGGTCGGGCAGAATTTCACTTCGCCGAACGGGCCGCCGAGGGCCTTGATCGCTGCCACGCCGCCGCTGACTTCAGCCGGGAACAGCTTGAAGCGGCGATAACCCAGGCCATAGCCTTCCATGATGCCGGAGGCGTTGCTGATGCCCGGCAGCAGCGGGATCGAGCTTTCGACGCTGGCTTCCAGCAGGTCACGGGTGATGCCCGGGGTGACGATGAACTGCGAACCGGCCGCTTCGGCTGCGGCCAGCATGTTGCGGTCGAGCACGGTGCCGGCACCGGTTACCAGTTCCGGACGCTGTTCGCGCAGGATCTGGATCGCCTTGAGGCCAAACTGCGAACGCAGGGTCACTTCCAGCGCAGTCAGACCACCGGCAGCCAGGGCGTCGGCCAGCGGCAGCACGTCCTGTTCGCGGGCGATGGTGATCACCGGCAGGATCCGCGCCTTGGCGCAGAGGCTGTCGATCAGGGCAACTTTGTCCGCCATGGAAACGGTCGGGGATGGGGTTGTCATAGCGGCTGTTCCTTGGCTCATGGGCACCAGTAAATCTCTAACGTAGGTTGCAGAAACGCGCGAACCGGCATGGCGGCGACGTCGTTGGATGCCAGTGCGGCATTCAGGGTGGTCAGTTTCGACTGACCGGAAATCGACAGAATCTTGTGCTTCGCCGAAGCCAGCAGCGCCCGGCTCATGGTCAGGCGTTGACGCGGTACGCTCGGCGCCAGCATCGGCCAGCAACGACGGGTGCCATCAGTTTGCAGCGCTTCTGCCAGGTTCGGGCTGTCCGGGAACAGCGACGCGGTGTGACCGTCATCGCCCATGCCCAGCACCAGCACGTCGATGGGCGGCAACTCGGCGAGCAACCGATCGGCCTGCTCCGCAGCCTGCTCGACGTTGGCCGCCGCGCTGTAGAGGCTAAGGAACTGCGCCTTGGCCGCCGGGCCCTTGAGCAGATACTGCTTGAGCAAACCAGCGTTGCTGTCGGCGTGCTCGACCGGTACCCAGCGCTCGTCGGCCAGCGTCACGACGACCTTCGACCAGTCCAGCTCCTGCTTGGCCAGGTGCTGGAAAAACGCCACCGGGCTGCGACCGCCGGACACCACCAGCACCGCGTTGCCGCGCGCCGCCAGTGCGTCGCTCAACTGCTTGGCGACATTCAGCGCCAGACCTTCGGCGAGCAGCACCGGGCTCTTGAACTCGTGGGCATTCACGCCCGCGGGCAGTTTCACATCAGATATCGCCATACCACGACCTCCCGTCCCGCGTGATCAATGCAATGGAGCTCATCGGCCCCCACGACCCGGCCGCATACGGCTTGGGCGCGTCACCGGATTTTTTCCACCCGGCGATCAACTGGTCACACCATTTCCACGCGGCTTCGATTTCATCTTTACGGACAAACAGGTTCTGATTGCCGTTCATCACTTCCAGCAACAACCGCTCGTAGGCGTCGGGGATCCGCGCGCTGCGCCAGGTGTCGGAGAAATTCAGTTGCAACGGGCCGCTGCGCAGCTGCATGCCCTTGTCCAGGCCTTGATCCTTGGTCATCACCCGCAGGGAAATGCCTTCGTCCGGTTGCAGGCGGATGATCAGCTTGTTGCTGATCTGCAGGCGCTGCTCCGGGGCGAAGATGTAGTGCGACGGTTCCTTGAAGTGGATGACGATCTGCGACAGTTTCTGCGGCATGCGCTTGCCGGTGCGCAGGTAGAACGGCACGCCGGCCCAGCGCCAGTTGCGGATGTCGGCACGCAGGGCGACGAAGGTTTCGGTGTCGCTCTGGGTGTTGGAATTCGGTTCTTCGAGGTAACCCGGTACGGATTTGCCTTCGCTGTGGCCGGCAATGTACTGACCGCGCACTACCTGAGTGGTCAGGCCTTCCGGGCTGATCGGCGCCAGGGCCTTAAGCACTTTCACCTTTTCATCACGGATGCTGTCGGCGGACAGATCGGCCGGCGGATCCATGGCGATCAGGCAAAGCAGTTGCAGCAGGTGGTTCTGGATCATGTCGCGCAGCTGCCCGGCCTTGTCGAAATAGCCCCAGCGGCCTTCGATGCCGACCTTCTCGGCCACGGTGATTTCCACGTGGGAGATGTAATGCTGGTTCCACTGGGTTTCGAACAGGCTGTTGGCGAAACGCAGGGCGATCAGGTTCTGTACGGTCTCTTTGCCCAGGTAATGGTCGATGCGGTAGGTGCGGTTCTCCGGGAAGAATTGCGCCACGGCGTCGTTGACCTTGCGCGAAGATTCGAGGTCCGAGCCGATCGGTTTTTCCAGCACCACACGGGTGTTTTCGGCCAGACCGACCTTCGCCAGATTCTCGCAGATCGCGCCGTACACCGCCGCCGGGGTGGCGAAGTAGGCAATCATGCGTTGTTTGGTGCCGGCCAGATCGGCCAGCGCCGCGTAATCTTCAGCCTTGAGGAAGTCGACGTGCAGATAGGTCAGGCGCGCCAGAAAGCGCTCGGCCACGGCCTCATCCAGTTCCTTGCCCACGTAGCGGCGCAGTTCGGCGGCAATGAATGCCATGTGCTGCTGTTCGGTGCCTTCTTCACGGGCCAGCGCGATAATACGCGTGTCCTCGTGCAGCAGGCCGGCGCCATCCAGGTGATAAAGGGCAGGAAACAGCTTGCGCAGGGCCAGATCGCCCAGGGCGCCGAACAAGGCGAAGGTGCACGGTTCTACCGTAATCGAAGGCATGATGTTTGTTCTTTTATCAAGTTAAGCTACAAATACCTTTTTTCAAGGCATCACTCAAGGGAAAATGTAGTAATAACCACAACATTTTCGCAAAATACAGATTCCGAGTGGTGGTCGGTCGGAGCCATCAGTAGGATAGGCCACCGTCACGGGCCACATCAAAGGCCCAATTTGCATAGCCGCGCGCTTATCGGCGCCGGTGAATCTAGGAATTCTTATGGACCGCGTGCGAAATTTACTGGAACAGATCCAGAGTCGCCTTGAAGAGCTGAACAAGGCCGAACGCAAAGTCGCCGAAGTGATCCTGCTCAACCCGCAGCAGGCTACCCGCTTCAGCATCGCCGCCCTCGCACAGGCCGCCTCGGTCAGTGAACCGACGGTCAACCGTTTCTGCCGTTCATTCGGCGTCAGCGGCTACCCCGAACTTAAGCTGCAACTGGCCCAGAGCCTGGCCAGCGGCGCGGCTTACGTCAGCCGTGCAGTGGAAGCCGACGACAATCCCGAAGCCTACACCCAGAAGATTTTCGGCAGCGCCATCGCCTCGCTGGACAGCGCCTGCCAGGCGCTGGACCCGAACCTGATCAGCCGCGCCGTCGACCTGCTGATCCAGGCCCGGCAGATCCACTTCTTCGGCCTCGGCGCCTCGGCCCCGGTGGCGCTGGATGCCCAGCACAAGTTCTTCCGCTTCAACCTGGCCGTCACCGCCCACGCCGACGTGCTGATGCAACGCATGATTGCTTCAGTGGCGCACACCGGCGAGCTGTTCGTGATCATTTCCTACACCGGCCGCACCCGCGAGCTGGTGGAAGTGGCGCGCATCGCCCGGGAGAACGGCGCTTCGGTACTGGGCCTGACCGCCGAGAACTCGCCACTGGCCAAGGCCAGCACCCTGAGCCTGAACATTCCGCTGCCGGAAGACACCGACATCTATATGCCGATGACCTCGCGGATCATTCAGTTGACGGTGCTGGATGTGTTGGCGACGGGGATGACATTGCGTCGCGGGGTGGATTTCCAGCCGCATTTGCGCAAGATCAAAGAGAGCTTGAACGCCAGCCGGTATCCGGTGGGTGACGAGTTCAACTAGTTCGCGCTGATCGCTCTCACGCTTACGCGTGGGAGCAATGACTAAGCAGCGGCCCACGCCTGCAAGCTCAAATGCGCCTTCTCCCCCGGCGCCAGATGCAGGCTGTCGGTGCCCCCCGCCGCCGCTTCAACACAGACAAATTCCGAGATCTCATCCCAGGTCACGCCCAACAACGGCCGCGCCCCCGGGTGCCAGACCACCGTGTCCGCACTGTCACCGGTATCGATGCACAACTCGCGCTGCCAGGCATGATCCTTGAGCTGCAATTCGCCGTCGTGCTGGAACACCCGCTGACAGCCACCATCAACCCGCAACTCGCCTTCCTGCTGACAGACTTCACGGTTCAACTGGTCATAACCCTGCGCCCCTTCGAGCCCAGACAGCGCTATCTCACTCACATCGCCAATACGCCAGTAAGCGTGCAAAGCCTGGCTCAACTGGCACGGCATGTCGTCCTGATGCTCGGTGCTCAGGCGCAATTCCATGCGTTCGCCCAGGTGCGCGTGCAGGTCTACTTGCCAATCGCACAGCTGCAATTGCCAATGCAGGCGCACGCCGTCATCGGCGGTGCTGCTGTCGAGCAGTTTCCAGTCCAGCAATCGCGCCCAGCCATGGGAGGGCCATGCGTTTTCGCTCGGATGGCGGCCATACCACGGCCAGCAAACCGGCACACCGCCACGGATTGCGCCGACATGCGGCCACTTCGCCGCGCACCACAGCCACGGCTTTTGTCCGCGCGGCTGAAAGTGCAGCAACTGCGCACCCTGACGACTGAACACCGCCTGACACAGCGGATGGTCGATCACCAGCACATCGCGCATCTGATAGCGCTCCCAGGCGAACACCGGTCGTTCGCGCAAGGATTTGAAGAAGCGTTGCAGCGGATGCTCATGCATGGGCCACGGTTCCAGATTCAACTTTCATGGGCTGCGACACCCCTTTCCAAAAAAAAGCGGACAGCCTGGGCTGTCCGCAAATATGCGCACATAGAGAGGAGCTTATCGCAGACGCGTTAGAACGTAGACTGAATTTTCAGGCCAGCGACCAAAGCGTTGTCCACTTGATCCACGCCACCCGGGTGAGTGATGTATTGCAGGTTCGGACGCACAGTCAGCCAGTTGGTAACGTGGAAGCCGTAGTTGATCTCGTAGTTGTATTCGGTCTCGCGAATCGGCGAGAACACCGGATTGTCGTAGTCCGAAACACCGTTGGACGCGTTCAGCAGCTCGGCGTTTTTCTTCACGTCGTCGTTGACGTGGATACGCGCCGCGCCGATACCGACGTCATCCTTCGGACGGGCGTCGAACGGGCCTTTGTAGACAAACATCACCGACTGGTAGTTGTCGATGAAGTTGGTGTCCTTGTCGTGGAACGTGGCGTTGGCCGCAATGTTCAGACCACGGGAAGCGTCGCCGTTGTGGCTGGTGAGTTGCTGTTGCGCAACGAACCAGTAGCCGTGCTTGCTGCTGTGGGTGCGGTAGGCGTTGCCGGTGGTGGCTGCGTCGTTGCCGTTGATGTCTTCGCGGACGTCGGCGGCATCAGCCGTGCTCTTGTAGTAACCGACGCGGTATTCGCCCGGCAGGCTGTTGACCTTCGGCGACCAGACCAGCTCGACCGGCAGCACAGTACCGGCGGTGCCGCTGCCGCTGAGCTTGAAGCCGTTGCCGTGTTCCAGCTGCGACGGGTTCTGGTTGTACGCGCCGATCTGCGCGTAGAGCTCGTCGTTGATGTTGTACTTAACACGGATCGCGGCCTGGCTGACGGGCCAGTTGTACCAGATGTTGGTCGCCCAGTTACCGACCTGCGAGCCACAGAACGCCAGGTTCTGGAAGTCGCACGGGAAGGTGTTGAAGTCTTCGCCTTCACCGAAGTAACCGGCCTTGACGTCGAGCTTGTTGTCGAAGAACTGGTGCTGAATCCACAGTTGGGTCAGACGCACCATGTGGCCACGACCGTAGACTTCCTGCGAGGAAGACAAGGTGCCGGCACGCGGGTCGCCAACGCGGTCGTTGGAAATGTTCTGACCGTTACGGTTGGTCAGCTGGATCTTGGCCTGAGTGTTGTCCCAGCCCCAGAGTTTTTGCAGGTCCAGGGCCACGCCCAGACCGAACTGGTCGCTGTAGCGGCCGGTCTTGTCGTCGTTGTAGCCGCCGTGCAGGTTGGCGCCCATTTCGCCAACGTAGTCGGCCTTGATGTCGATGCCTTGCTCGATCAGCTTGGTCCGCTCGCCACCCCAGTCGCCCGTCATCCACTTGGAATCGGAGCTGAATGCATCGGCGGCCATGGCATTGCCGGCCATGACCAATGCGGCCGCGGCTGACACTTGGCAGATCAACCGGGCATTGACGTGTTTCTTTTTCATCCCTACATCCTCGTCTTTATTGTTATTAACTGTTTTTTTCCAACGCGGTTTACATCCCCTGCGGAAATGGGCGCGCCCACTCCCGCATTGATTTCTTACCGACCCTTGAACTGAGCGACATTGGCGCTGTGCGCTTCGGTCTTCGGCAGCCCTGCCACACCCAGGCGCTCACCGCTCTTGGCGTCGAACAGCAGCACTTTCGACGGATCGAACTGCAGGGTCAGGGTTTCGCCCACCTGCGGCGCCACGTCCGGCGCCAGTCGGCAGCAGACCTTGGTGTCGTTGAGGTTGACGAACACCAGGGTGTCCGGACCGGTCGGCTCGGTGACCTGCACTTCAGCCTTGATGCTCGGCAGGCCGTTGCCCTCGCCGTTCGCCAGCGCGATCTGCTCAGGACGCAGGCCGAGGATCACTTCGCGGTCTTCGAGACCGGCGTCCTGCATCGCCATCGGCAGCTCGCAACGGGCCTGGCCGCTGTCGAGCAGCGCCACCAGACGGCCGTCCTTGCGTTGCAGGCGCAGCGGGATGAAGTTCATCGGCGGCGAACCGATGAAGCTCGCCACGAACAGGTTGGCCGGGTCGTTGTAGATCTCTTTCGGCGTACCGAACTGCTGAATGATCCCGTCCTTCATCACCGCCACTTTATCGCCCAGGGTCATCGCTTCGATCTGGTCGTGGGTCACGTAGACCGTGGTGGTTTTCAGGCGCTGGTGCATCAGTTTCATTTCGGTGCGCATCTCGACGCGCAGCTTGGCGTCGAGGTTGGACAGCGGTTCGTCGAACAGATAAATCTTCGGCCGACGCGCCAGCGCACGACCCATGGCGACGCGCTGTTGCTGGCCACCGGAGAGCTGGCCCGGCTTGCGATTGAGCAGGTGCTCGATCTGCAGCAGCTTCGCCACGCGAGCGACTTCCTCGTCGATGGCCGACTGGCTCATCTTGCGGATCTTCAGACCGAACTCGATGTTCTCGCGCACGCTCATGGTCGGGTACAGCGCGTAGGACTGGAACACCATGGCGATGTCGCGATCTTTCGGGCTCATGCCGCTGACGTCCTGATCGCCGATCATGATCGCGCCGCCGGTGATGGTTTCCAGGCCGGCGATGCAGTTCATCAGGGTCGATTTGCCGCAGCCCGAAGGCCCGACAAGGATCAGGAACTCACCGTCCTTGATCGACAGTTCGATGTTCTTCAGGGTGTCCGGCAGGCCGGCACCGTAGGTCTTGTTTACATTGCGAAGTTCGAGCGTAGCCATGATTACCCCTTGACTGCGCCGGCCGTCAGCCCGCGCACGAAATACTTGCCTGCGACCACATAGACCAGCAGGGTCGGCAGCCCGGCGATCATCGCCGCCGCCATGTCCACGTTGTATTCCTTGGCCCCGGTGCTGGTGTTGACCAGGTTGTTCAGCGCCACCGTGATCGGTTGCGAATCACCGCTGGAGAACACCACGCCGAACAGGAAGTCGTTCCAGATCTGGGTGAACTGCCAGATCAGGCAGACCATGATGATCGGCGTCGACATCGGCAGGATGATCCGGCGGAAGATGGTGAAGAACCCCGCACCGTCCAGACGTGCAGCCTTGATCAGCGCATCCGGAATGCTCACGTAGTAATTACGGAAAAACAGCGTGGTAAACGCCAGGCCGTAGACCACGTGCACGAACACAAGGCCGGTGGTGGTGCTCGCCAGGCCCATCTTGCCAAGGGTGAACGACGCTGGCAGCAGCACGGTCTGGAACGGCAGGAAGCAGCCGAACAGCAACAGGCCGAAGAACAGCTGCGAACCCTTGAAGCGCCAGAACGACAGCACGTAGCCGTTCAGCGCACCGATGGCGGTGGAGATGATCACGGCCGGAACGGTGATCTTGATCGAGTTCCAGAAGTAGCCGTCAACGGTGGCCCAGGCTTTCACCCAGCCGATACCGCTGACCACCGTCGGCCAGCTCAGCAGGTTGCCGGTGGAGATGTCTTCCGGGGTCTTGAAGCTGGTCAACAGCATGACCACCAGCGGTACCAGATACAGCAGGACCGCGAGGATCAGCACCGCGTAGATCGCGATGCGGCTCAGGCTGATGGCCGGTTTGGAGGCGAGACTAGTCATGACGCTTGGTCCTCAGCTCGGAGTACAGGTAAGGCACGATGATCGCGAGGATCGCACCGAGCATCAGGATTGCACTGGCCGAGCCCATGCCCATCTGTCCACGGCTGAACGTGAACGAGTACATGAACATCGCCGGCAAATCGGAGGAATAACCCGGACCGCCGGCCGTCATGGCCGCCACCAGGTCGAAGCTCTTGATCGCGATGTGCGCCAGGATCATCACCGCACTGAAGAACACCGGACGCAGGCTTGGCAGCACCACTTTCCAGTAGATGCGCGGCATGCTCGCCCCGTCGATCTGGGCGGCGCGGATGATCGACTGATCAACGCCACGCAGGCCGGCGAGGAACATCGCCATGATAAAGCCCGAAGCTTGCCAGACCGCCGCGATCACCAGGCAATACACCACGCGATCCGGGTCGATCAGCCAGTCGAGACGGAAGCCTTCCCAGCCCCAGTCCCGCAGCAATTTGTCCAGGCCCATGCCCGGGTTGAGCAGCCATTTCCACGCAGTACCGGTAACGATCATCGAGAGCGCCATCGGATAGAGGTAAATGGTGCGGATGAAGCCTTCGCGACGGATTTTCTGATCGAGGAAAATCGCCAGCGTCACGCCGATCACCAGAGTGATAGCGATGAACATGCCGCCAAACACGGCCAGGTTCTTGCTCGCCACCCACCAGCGGTCGTTGTCGAACAGCCGCGCGTATTGCGCCAGACCTGCCCATTTATAGTTCGGCAGGAAGGTCGATGTGGTGAACGACAGGACAAACGTCCAGAGGATATAGCCATAGAAGCCCACCAGAACGATGAACATGCTCGGCGCCAGCACCAGTTTCGGTAGCCAGCGCTGCAATGCGTCGAACGGCGAGGCCTTGCTGAACACAGCAACAGAACTCATGGGAAGATCCAGTAGAAGGATTAAGAATTACGGATGCGATCCCTGTGGGAGCCAGCCTGCTGGCGATTGCGTTGTGTCAATTCACACTTTCGGTGGCTGACAGTCCGCTATCGCGAGCAGGCTCGCTCCTACAGGCCAAGCATTACTTGGCAGCCTTGACGGCGGTGCCGAGTTTCTTCGCAGCGTCGGCCGGGTCGGCTTTCGGGTCGTTGATGAAGTTGGTCACGACATCGAAGAACGCACCCTGTACGGCCAGGGTGGTCGCCATGTTGTGCGCCATGCTCGGCTGCAGGCCGCCGGTCTTGGCGTCTGCCAGGAAGTCCTTGGCAGCGGTCTGGGCGCAGGAATCGAAACCGTACTTGCCCATGTCGGCGAGCATGTCGTTACGCACCGGGATCGAGCCCTTGTTGATGCTGAAGACTTTCTGGAAGTTTTCACCCAGCACGACCTTGGCGATGTCCTGCTGACCGGCCGCGGTGCCCGCGTCCTTCTGCTTGAACACGGCCAGCGAGTCGATGTTGTAGGTGAACGCCTTGTCGGTGCCCGGGAAGGCTACGCACTCGTAATCCTTGCCGGCGACTTTCTTGGCAGCGGTCCATTCGGACTTGGCCCAGTCACCCATGATCTGCATGCCGGCCTTGCCGTTGATGACCTTGGCCGCTTCCAGGTTCCAGTCCTGGCCTTTGCCGTCGACGTCCATGTAGGTCGCGACTTTCTTCAGCTCGGTCAGGGCCTTGACCATTTCCGGACCGGTCAGGGCAGCGTTGTCCAGGTCGACCAGGGCTTTTTTGTAGCCATCAACGCCCATCACCGACAGCACGACCGCTTCGAACACGGTGCTGTCCTGCCAAGGCTGACCGCCGTGGGCCAGCGGGATGAAGCCCGCAGCCTTCAGCTTGTCGCCGGCGGCGTAGAATTCTTCGAGGGTGGTCGGGGCTTTGGCGATACCGGCTTTCTTGAAGACTTCCGGGTTGATCCACAGCCAGTTCACACGGTGAATGTTCACCGGCACGGCCACGTAATCACCGTCGTACTTCACGGTATCGGAGACTTTCTTGTCGAGCAGGCTGTCCCACTTCTCGGACTTGGAAACGTCCTTCAGCACGTCGGTGTCGAGCAGACCGGTGGACGCCCATTCCTGGATGTCGGGGCCTTTGATCTGGGCCACGCCCGGCGGGTTGCCGGCGACCGCACGGCTTTTCAGCACGGTCATGGCGGTCGCACCGCCACCACCGGCGACAGCGCCGTCTTTCCAGGTGAAACCGTCTTTTTCCACTTGTGCCTTGAGCACATCGACGGCGGCTTTTTCGCCACCGGACGTCCACCAATGCACGACTTCCACCGAACCTTTGGATTCGGCAGCGGAAACACTCAGGGGCAGCACAGCGAGCGGGAACAGGGAGGCGACAGAAATGACAGTAGCGAGGCGAGAAATCGCATTCATCTGAGATGTACCTTTCTTGTTGTTATGCATGCAAGTCTGGTGCTTGCGCTGCACACGAGTTTAAACAGGACGTTTCCCCTCGCAGGTAACGAAGGGACGCGCAAATGTCACCGCATGGTTACACAGGAACGGGCCGGGACAACTGTGCCAGCGCAGTCGCCATGCTCGGCGCCAGCGGCAGACGCGGGATCAGCACCGCCTGCCAGGCGTGATACAGATCCGGTTTGCCCGCCCAGATATCGGCACTTGGACGGTTCTGCGGATCGAGTTCGTGATGCCAGCTGCCGTCGCAGCGGTCGATGAAATTCGCTTCGCAGAATTCCCAGAATAGCCGGTACCAGGATTCGTACTGCGCATCGCCGGTACGTTTGAGCAACGCACTGGCGGCAGCGCTGGCTTCGGCGTGGGTCCAGTGCAGGCGATGGCGCACCACGGCTTTGTTGTCCCAGTCGAGGGTGTAGACGATGCCCGGGGCGCCATCGACGTCCCAGCCATGACGGCAGTTGTTCTCGAACAGCTTCTGCGCATCGGTGGCCAGCCAGCCCGGCGTGAGCATGCCGGCCTGGACCCGCGCTGCTTCGAGGTGCAGGAGCAGGCGCGCCCACTCGAAACCGTGGCCCGGCGTGGTGCCGAAGGGGCGGAAACCGTCGGCGGGATTGTCTTGGTTGTATTCGCGCAGCGGTTGCCAGTTTCGGTCGAAATGCTCGATCACCAGATAATCATTGGCAGCGGCGTGACCGTGAATCACCCGCTCGACGATGCGCTGCGCACGCACCAGCCAGCGCGGGTCTTCGGTGACGTCGGCGAGCGCGAGGAACGCTTCGGTGGCGTGCATGTTGCTGTTGGCGCCGCGATAGGCTTCTTCTTCACTCCAGTCACGGTTGAAGAATTCGCGCAGGGCGCCCTCTTCTTCGCTCCAGAAATAGGTGTCGATGATGTCGATGGCGTCATCCAGCAACGCCTGCGCGCCCGGTCGTTGCGCGACCACGGCGGAACTCGCCGCGAGGGCCACGAAAGCATGCAGATAAGCGTTCTTGCCGGTGTTGCCGTCGCGGTGTTCGGCGACAGCGAACCAGCCACCATGCAGCGCATCCCGCAACGGGCCACGCAGGGCCGCAATGCCGTGATCAACCAGTTCGGCAAACCCCGGCAGGCCCTGAATGTGGGCCATGGCGAAGCTGTGGGTCATGCGCGCGGTGTTCATGGTTTCGGCTTGCGCGCCGGCCTGGAGCTGGCCGCGCTCATCGAGATTGCCGAAGCCTTCGGGCAGTCGTGAAGCCTTGGCGAACGCCAGCAGGCGCAGGCCTTCGTCGGCGAGCCATTGCTGATGGGCAGGGGCATTCAGCCAACTGCTGAAGCCCGGATTGAAGTGATCCATGGATGGCCTTTTTTGTTGTTATGACTGCGGGCAGTCTAAACAACGGGCCGGGGTGGGCTTGTAACGAAGGGGGCAGGTTTTGTCACCAGTCGGTGACATTCAGATCAATCCGCCGAACGCGGCAATTGCAGGGTCACACGCAATCCGCCTTCACGCAGATTCTGCAACGTCACTTCGCCGCCATGGCTATGGGCAATGTTGCGGGCGATCCCCAACCCCAGCCCATACCCCTGCTGCTGCCCCGCCAAGCGGAAGTGCGGCTCGAACACCTGCTCCAGCCGCTGTTCCGGCACGCCTGGCCCTTCATCGTCGACATGCAGCACGAACGCACTCTCGTCATCATCGATATGCAGATGGGCGTTCTGTCCGTACTTCAGCGCATTGTCGATCAGGTTGCCAATACAGCGCTTGAGCGCCAATGGCTTGCCCGGATACGCCGCCAATGCCCGTCCCTGCTGGGTCACGCGGCCGTTGCCGTTGGGCGCCAGATAGGGTTCTACCAAGCAGTCGAGCACATGGTTCAGATCCACCGGCTCGATGTTTTCGTGGATGTCGGTGTCTTTCACGCATTGCAGCGCACCTTTGACCAGCAGCTCCAGCTCATCCAGATCACGGCCGAACTTGGTTTGCAGCTGTTCGTCTTCCAGCAGTTCGACCCGCAGTCGCAGACGGGTGATCGGCGTGCGCAGGTCATGGGAAATCGCGCTGAACAACTGACTGCGCTCGGTCAGGTAACGGCTGATGCGCTCGCGCATGGTGTTGAAGGCACGCCCCACTTCCACCACTTCGCTGCCGCCGCCCTCGGCCACCGGCTCGACGTCGGCGCCCAGCGACAAGTCCCGCGCCGCTCGCGCCAGACGCTTGAGCGGCCGGCTCTGCCAGTGCACCAGCAGACCGATGAACAGCAACAGAAAACCGCTGGTGAAGACGATGAACCACACCTGCTGGGTCGGCAGGCCCTGTTCTTCGAGACTGGTGTAAGGCTCGGGCAACAGCGAGGCGATGTACAGCCATTCACCGGGCGCCAACTGGATCTGGGTCACCAGCACTGGCGGATTCACCGGTTCCAGGGTCAGCGCGTAATGCGCCCAGGAGCGTGGCAGCTCGTCGAGTTTCAACCCGGCGTTGAAGATCCGCAGATCATCGGGGCTGACGAAAGTCACCAGAATGTCGGTGTCTTGGCCCAGAGACTGACGGAGTACTTCATCCACGGCTTGAAGCACCGCTGCCTTGCGCGGTGTAACCGGCAACACTTCCATGCCCAGCGGTTTGTCGTTCAGCGTCACCACAAATCGGGTGCCGCCCATGCTGCGCAACTGATCGAGCACCAAAGGCCGGTAAGCCACCGGCAACGAGCGGAAATAACTGACGCTGGCGGTCATCGAATGGGCGAGGCTGCGGGCGCTGGTGACCAGGCCTTCGAGCTGGGTCGCGCGCAACTGGGAAACCCAGATCACGCTGGACAGCGTCTGGGCGAACAACACCGCGAGCAATGTCAGCAGCAGCATTCGTCCGAGCAGCGAACGGGGCATCGGCACTTTGCGCGCGGTGTTGCGCAGGAACTCAGTGACCATTGCCGGCAACCACATTGGCTGCCAGTTGGTAGCCGCTGCCGCGCACGGTGCGGATCAGCCGCGGCGGCTTTTCGGTGTCGCGCAGACGCTGGCGCAAACGGCTGACCGCCATGTCGACGATACGATCAAGGGGCATCAGGTCGCGGCCACGGGTGGCGTTGCCGATGGTGTCGCGGTCGAGGATTTCCTGGGGGTGATCGAGGAACAGTTTCAGCAAGGCGAAGTCGGCGCCAGACAGAATCACTTCCTCGCCGTCGGTGTGAAACAGCCGATGGCTGACCATGTCCAGTCGCCACTCATCGAACGCCAGCACGTCACTGCCGCTGCGTTCCTGACCGAACTGGGCACGGCGCAACAGGGCTTTGATTCGGGCTTGCAACTCACGGGGGCTGAAAGGTTTGCCGAGGTAGTCGTCGGCGCCCAGCTCCAGACCGATCACCCGATCGGCCTCGTCGGAACTGGCGGTGAGCATGATGATCGGCACCTGGGCCTGACGCGGATGCTGGCGCACCCAGCGGCACAGGCTGAAGCCATCTTCATCGGGCAGCATCACATCAAGGATCACCAGATCGCTCGGCGCCTCGTTCAGCGCCTGGCGGAAACTGGCGCCGTCGGCCGTGGCCCGTACCTGAAAACCCGCGCGGGTCAGGTAGGTTTCCAGCAACTCGCGTATCTCCTGGTCGTCATCGACCAACAAAATCGACTTGTTGACTGAACTCACTTCGAAGGCATCCTTGTTGTTGGAATTGGGCGGATTATGCCTGATGTGCCGAGGGTTCCCACGCTCGGCGTGGGAATGTTCATTTACCGGATTGTTCGAGCGCCACTCCTGCACCGACCAGACCCGAGTACGGCGCGGTTACCAGCCACACCGGAATCCCCTTGAAGTAATCGCTCATGCAGCCCTTGTCGGCAAAGCTGCGGGCGAAACCGCTTTCGAGGAAGAAATCGGCAAAGCGCGGAATCACGCCGCCAACGATGTACACCCCGCCACGGCCACCAGTGGTCAGCACGTTGTTGCCGGCCACACGACCGAGCCAGCAACAGAACTGCTCCAGCACTTCCAGGGCAATCGGGTCACCGGCAAGGCCAGCTGCGGTGATCGCTTCCGGTGTGTCGAGTTTTGGCTCGTGGCCATCCACGGCGCAGATCGCCCGGTATACCCGAGGCAACCCGCCGCCGCTCAACGCGGTTTCCGCGCTGACGTGGCCGATTTCGTTGTGGATGTGCTGCCAGAGCTGGGTTTCACGCGGGCTGCTCAGCGGCAGATCGACGTGACCGCCCTCCCCCGGCAACGCGGCAAACCGGCCTTCGCCCAGATCGAGCAAAGTGCCGACGCCCAGGCCAGTACCTGGACCAATCACCACCGCCGGACGCAACGGTTCCGGCTCGCCTTCGCAGACCACGCGGAATTCGCCGGGCTGCAATCGGGTCATACCCAACGCCATCGCGGAGAAGTCGTTGACCAGCAGCAACTGCTCGACCTGCAACGCCTGGCAGAACGCCTTGCGGCTCAGGCGCCAGTGGTTGTTGGTGAACTTGAATTCATCGCCGCTCACGGGACCTGCCACCGACAGGCACACCGAACCGATGGCGCCCGGTGCCAGGCCGAGCCCGCTCAGATAGAGGGTGATCGCCTCTTCCGGGCCGGCATGGTCGGCCGTGGCCAACACCTGCACCGATTCGAGCTGCTGATCTTTCCACAACGCGAACCGCGCGTTGGTGCCTCCGATGTCACCGACCAAAGCCAGTTTCAATTAAGCGTCTCCAGGGCAGAAGTGAAGGCGCTGGCGCCCTGCTCTGCCGAGCTGAAGGCCATACGCATGAAGCCAAACAGTTCGCGACCGCTGCCGATGTTGTTGCCCAACAGGCCTTTGGCGGGTTCGCGCGCTGCAAATTCGGCGGCGTCCACCTTGAGTTCCAGGGTGCCTTTGACGCCATCGACGCGGATGATATCGCCCTCTTGCACGCGCGCCAAAGCGCCGCCGACATAAGCTTCGGGGCTGACGTGAATGGCCGCCGGGATTTTTCCCGAGGCGCCGGACATGCGTCCGTCCGTCACCAGCGCGACCTTGAAGCCGCGATCCTGCAGCACGCCGAGGAACGGCGTCATCTTGTGCAGTTCCGGCATGCCATTGGAACGAGGGCCCTGGAAGCGCATCACCGCAACGAAATCCTTCTCCAGCAAACCAGCCTTGAAAGCGTCGGCCAGATCCTGTTGATCCTGGAACACCATGGCCGGTGCCTCGACGATCTGGTTTTCCAGCGCCACGGCGGACACCTTCATCACGCCGCGACCGAGGTTGCCTTCCATCACCCGCAAGCCGCCCTCTGCCGAGAACGCACGGGCCACCGGACGCAGGATGTTTTCGTCGAGGCTTTCGGTCGGGCCTTCGCGCCACACCAGTTTGCCGTTATCGAGGAATGGCTCCTTGGTGTACTGGCTCAAGCCGTGGCCGAGCACGGTGTTGACGTCTTCGTGCAGCAGGCCGGCTTCGAGCAGTTCGCGGATCAGGAACGACATGCCACCCGCCGCCTGGAAGTGGTTGATGTCGGCCTTGCCGTTCGGATAGACGTGGCTCAGGGTCGGCACGACTTCGGAGAGGTCGGCCATGTCCTGCCAGGTCAGTTGAATGCCCGCCGCCATGGCAATGGCCGGCATGTGCAGGGTGTGGTTGGTCGAGCCGCCGGTGGCGTGCAGCGCAACGATCGAGTTGACCAGCGCCTTCTCGTCGACGATTTCGCCGATCGGCAGGAAGTTGCCGTTTTGTTTGGTCAGACGCGTGACCTGATGCGCGGCTTCGCGGGTCAGGGCCTCGCGCAGCGGCGTGTTCGGGTTGACGAAAGAAGCGCCCGGCAAGTGCAGGCCCATGACTTCCATCAGCAACTGGTTGGTGTTGGCGGTGCCGTAGAACGTGCAGGTGCCCGGGCTGTGGTAGGACTTCATTTCCGATTCCAGCAGCTCTTCGCGGGTCGCCTTGCCTTCGGCGTACTTCTGCCGCACATCGGCTTTTTCCTTGTTGGAAATCCCCGAGACCATCGGCCCGCCAGGTACGAAGATCGTCGGCAGGTGACCGAAACGCAGGGAGCCCATCATCAGGCCCGGCACGATCTTGTCGCAGATGCCAAGCATCAGCGCGCCGTCGAACATGTTGTGGGACAGCGCCACTGCCGTCGACATCGCAATCACTTCGCGGCTCGGCAGGCTCAGCTCCATGCCCGGCTCGCCCTGGGTCACGCCGTCGCACATGGCAGGCGTGCCGCCGGCGAACTGGCCGACCGAGCCGATTTCGCGCAGGGCGTTCTTGATCTGCTCCGGGAAGACTTCGTACGGCTGGTGCGCCGAAAGCATGTCGTTATAAGACGACACAATGGCGATGTTCGCCGAGTTCATCATCCGCAGGCTGTGCTTGTCTTCACTGCCACACCCGGCCACGCCGTGGGCGAAGTTGGCGCATTGCAGCTTGCCGCGCATCGGCCCGTCGGTTGCGGCGCCGCGAATGAGCGCAAGGTAAGCCTGACGCGTGGCGCGGCTGCGGGCGATAAGCCGTTCGGTGACCTCAAGAACGCGGGGATGCATGTGTAGAACTCCAGGCTAACGGATGTGGCGACCTGATTGTCTATGCTGACCAAAGCGCCCGCACGCGTGAGATGACGGGCGGTTTCCTTGACCATTCGGACCAGTTGATTCAGGTCACTCGTTGTAGATAAAACAAAATATTGCCACTAAAAAGGCTTGTTTTCTATTTTTATGCGAATAATCTTGTAATTCCAACAACAAAACGACGGCGGCGCTGTTCAATGACTCTTCGAATCGCAATCAATGGTTTTGGCCGCATCGGCCGTAATGTCCTGCGCGCACTGTATACCCAAGGCTATCGACAGGATTTGCAGATCGTCGCCATCAACGATCTGGGCGACAGCGCGATCAATGCGCACTTGCTCAAATACGATACCGTTCACGGCACGTTCGATGCCGAAGTTGCGCACGACAACGAGAGTCTGACCGTCAACGGTGACCGTATTTCGGTCAGCGCCATCCGCAACCCGGCCGAGCTTCCATGGGCTGCAGAAAAGATTGATGTGGTCTTCGATTGTACCGGTCTGTTCACCGACCGGGCCAAAGCCGCCGCGCATATTACTGCCGGTGCGCGCAAAGTCATCATCTCGGCCCCGGCCAAGGGCGCCGATGCCACTGTCGTCTATGGCGTGAACCACGACATCCTGCGCCAGTCGCACCAGATCATTTCCAACGCCTCGTGCACCACCAACTGCCTGGCCCCCGTGGCCCAGGTGCTGCACCGCGAACTGGGCATCGAAAGCGGTCTGATGACCACCATTCACGCCTACACCAACGACCAGAACCTGACCGACGTTTATCACACCGACCCGTACCGCGCCCGCTCCGCCACGCAGAACATGATCCCGAGCAAGACTGGCGCTGCCGAAGCCGTGGGCCTGGTGCTGCCGGAACTGGCGGGCAAGCTGACCGGCATGGCCGTGCGTGTGCCGGTGATCAATGTGTCGCTGGTTGACCTGACTGTGCAGCTGAAGCGCGAAGCCTCGGCCGATGAAGTCAACGCACTGATGAAAGCCGCGAGTCAGCATTCGAAAATCCTCGGCTACAACACCCTGCCGCTGGTATCGAGCGACTTCAACCACAATCCGCTGTCGTCGATCTTCGACGCCAACCACACCAAATCCAGCGGCAAACTGCTGAAAGTGCTGGCCTGGTACGACAATGAGTGGGGCTTCTCCAATCGTATGCTCGATAACTGCCTGGCGCTGTGCAACGCGGAATAAAACCACAATCCCTGTGGGAGCGAGCCTGCTCGCGAAAGCGGTGTATCAGCCAGCATAAATGTTGAATGACACATCGCATTCGCGAGCAGGCTCGCTCCCACAGGTTTTCGATTTCAATTTGAAATCAGGGCTTGACCATCCGACTAGATGATAAGCATTATCATTCGCTCGAAATAGATCAGGTCCTCCCGTGAGTCAGTCGCAGTTCAATCACGTTTTCCTCGCCCAGCGCACTTCATTGCTGCGAACGCTGGAGCGCATGGTCAACAACCACAGCACCGCCGAAGACCTGTTGCAGGAAACCTACCTGCGCGTCACGCGGGCGCTGAGCGAACGGGCCATCGATCACCTTGAACCCTTTGTCTTCCAGACCGCGCGCAACCTGGCGCTGGACCACTTGCGTGCGCGAAAGATCCACTCACGCACCATGGTCGACGACGTGCCGCAGGACGTGGTGCACAGCGTCGCCGCCCCCGCCAGCAGCGCCGAAGACGCCGCCCACGCCGAACAATTGCTGGAGCGCTTGAACGTGAGCCTCGGTGAACTCAGCCCCCGTCAGCAGCAAATCTTCATCCTCAGCCGCCTGCACGGGCACAGCTATCAGGAAATAGCCGAAGAACTCAGCGTGTCCCTCAGCACGGTGCAGAAAGAACTCAAACTGATAATGACCATTTGCATCGGTGTCGCCGAGCGCTTGAATGGCGACTGATGCCGTAGGCCTTTTCGGTAAACGACAGGATCGACTGCACTGATCATCGGCCTTTGTTACCCTTGCCCGACTTTTACGCTTCACTAAAAAAACAGCCGTGCACAGACACTGCCGAGGAAACACCGTGACGGACACCCACCGCCCTCCTTCGCCCGACACGGCGCAGGACGCCGCCAACGCAATGGACCAGGCTCTGGACTGGCTCATCGTGCTCGGCAGCCCGGACGAGGAGCAGACCCGGCAGTTTCATGCCTGGCTGGCGGCCGATCCGTTGAACGCCCAGGCATTCGCCAAGGCCCAGTCAATCTGGGACGGTCCGCAGATCGCCCAGTGCGCACAAGACCTCGCGGCCAGACCGAAGAAAGTCACCGTCCTCACACGCCTGCGCCCGCACTGGAAACCGCTGGCCACCGCTGCGGTGCTGATTCTCGGTCTGTTCAGTTTCAGTAACCTGCCGATGCGTCTGCAGGCCGATCACCTGACCGTGGTCGGCGAGCGGCAACGTTTGCAACTTGAGGACGGTTCGAAAGTCCTGCTCAACACCAATTCCGCCTTCTCCAGCACGATCAACGATCGTCAGCGCGTGGCGCGCCTGTATCAGGGCGAAGCGTTTTTCGAGATCCCGGCCAGCCGCAACCAGCCGCTGGAAATCGACGCCGGGCCGGTAAAAGCCAGCGTGCGCGACACCGCGTTCGCCGTGCGTTATCTGGACGGTGTGGCGCAGGTTCGGGTGCAGCGTGGCGATGTCGATCTGCGCGCGACCCGCGACGATGCGCGGGTACGCCTGTCCGCTGGGGAAAGCATCCGCATCGGTCCAAACGGTTTCGACCGGCCGGCCAAGGTCGACGCCGCTACGGATCTGGCGTGGGTGCAGGGTCGGTTGATCTTCGAAAACTGCCCGTTGAACCAGGTGCTGGCGGAACTGCGCCGCTACTACCCGGGTTTCATCATCAACACCAACGAACACCTGGCCGACGTCGCCGTCACCGGCAATTACCGCCTCGACCAGCCGCTGGACGTGGTGCGTTCGCTCGCTCACATCACCTCGGCCAAGCTTCAGGAGTTCCCGGCGCTGGTGATCCTGAACTAAATGAGAATTATTTTTACTCGATAGCCAAAGCTCGTTCGTCTCGTTATAGCCAATGCAATTGATTCGCATCTTCGGACGTGAATCAGCACCTATAAAGATTCGTGCGACACGGAGCGCTATCGATGTCCTCACGCCTTACCCGCCAGACTTCTTCCCCTTCCCGCGTGCTGTCGTTGCTGACCGCCGCCATCCTGATGGCCGGCACCGCGCCACTGATGGCCGCCACCGAGCAACCGGCACGCAACATGGGCGATTACTCGTTCGCCATCGGCCAGCAATCGCTGGTGTCGGCGCTCAACGCGTTCACCGCCGTCACCGGCTGGCAGGTCGGCTTGCCGGCTGAATTGGGTAAAGGCGTGTCGTCGCCGGGCGTGCGCGGTTCGCTGCCACCGGAAAAAGCCCTGGAGCGTCTGTTGGTGGGGACCAACCTGAGCTTCCGCAAGCTGAGCAACAACAATGTCGTGCTGGAAAAACGCAACAACAGCGGCGCGCTCAACCTCGATCAGGTAACCATCAGCGCCACCCGTCAGGAACAGTCGGTCAACAGCGTGCCGGCCACCGTCACCGTACAGACCCGTCAGGACCTGGACCGCAACAACGTCAACACCATCAAGGATCTGGTGCGCTACGAGCCGGGCGTGTCCGTCGGCGGCGCCGGTCAGCGCGGCGGTATCAGCGGTTACAACATTCGCGGCATCGACGGTGACCGCATCCTGACTCAAGTGGATGGTGTCGAAGTACCGGACGGCTTCTTCAACGGCCCGTACGCCAAGACCCAGCGCAATTACGTCGACCCGGAAATCGTCAAACGCGTGGAAATCCTCCGCGGTCCGGCCTCGGTGCTGTACGGCAGCAACGCCATCGGCGGCGCGGTCAGCTACTACACCCTCGACCCGGACGACATCATCAAGCCCGGCCAAGACGTCGGCGCCCGCCTGAAGACCGGCTACAGCTCCGCCGACGACAGCTGGCTGAAATCCGCCACCGTTGCCGGTCGCGCCGAGCAGTTCGACGGCTTGCTGCACTACAGCCAGCGCGATGGTCATGAAACCGATTCCTACGGCAGCAACAACGGCACCGGTCTTGAGCGCACCGCCGCCAACCCGGAAGACGTGAAAGCCTCCAACGTGCTGGCCAAGATCGGCTGGAACTACAACGAAGGTTCGCGTCTGGGCCTGACCTACGAGAAGTACAAGGATGATCGCGACACCGATCAGAAAAGTGCTTACGGCGGCCCGTTCTTCAATGGCGCTCCGACCATTCCGAACAGCGTGCTGCCCGGCGGCATGTACCAGTGGCGTACCGGCAACGACACCGTCACCCGTGAGCGTTTCGGCCTGGAACACAGCTTCGCCCTCGACAGCCTGCTGGCCGACAACGTGAAGTGGAGCCTCAACCACCAGGTCGCCAAGACCGACCAGAGCACCGAAGAGTTCTACTACCCGATGACCCGTAAAGTGCTGCGTACCCGCGACACGATCTACGAGGAAAAACAGTGGGTGTTCGATGCGCAACTGGACAAGGCATTCGCTATCGGTGACACCGATCACGTGCTGACCTACGGCACCACGATCAAACAGCAGAAAGTCACCGGTTCACGCAGCGGCGACGGCAAGTGCCTGGCAGTCGGTCGCGGCTGCACCGCCATCGGCGCCACCAGTGCGGCGGACGTGCTGAAGAAGTCCAGCGACTTCCCGGACCCGACCATCAACACCTACAGCCTGTTCGCCCAGGATCAGATCAGCTGGAACAAGTGGACCTTCCTGCCCGGCCTGCGCTACGACTACACCCAGCTCAAGCCGCACATCACTCAGGAATTCCTCAACACCGTGGCTGCCGATGGCAAAGGCACGGTCAGCGACGAGAACAAGACCTGGCATAAAGTCTCGCCGAAATTCGGCCTGACCTACGCCCTGACCGACAACTACACCTGGTACGGCCAGTACGCCGAAGGCTTCCGCACTCCGACCGCGAAAGCGCTGTACGGTCGCTTCGAGAACAGCACCACCGGCTACAACGTGGCGCCGAACCCGGACCTGGAACCGGAAAAAAGCAAAAGCTATGAAACCGGCCTGCGCGGCAACTTCGAGCAAGGCTCGTTCGACGTGGCGGTGTTCTATAACAAGTACCGCGACTTCATCAATGAAGACGCCGTCACCCCGGGCTATAGCGAGCTGACCTTCCAGTCCAGCAACATCAAGCACGCCACCATCAAGGGTGCCGAAGTCAAAGGTCGCCTGAACCTGGATTCCTTCGGTGCGCCGCAAGGTCTGTACACCCAGGGTTCGATCTCCTACGCCTACGGACGTAACAACGACAACGGCGAGCCGTTGAACAGCGTCAATCCGCTGACCGGCGTATTCGGTCTGGGTTATGACCAGGACAACTACGGCGGCCTGCTGAGCTGGACCGTGGTGAAGAAAAAGGATCGCGTCGACGACACCAACTTCAAGTCGCCGGACGGTGTCAGCAGTCAATTCAAGTCCCCGGGCTTCGGCATTCTCGATCTGGCCGGCTACTACAAGGTCACCGACGACGTCACCGTCAGCGGCGGCATCTACAACCTGACCGACAAGAAGTACTGGTTGTGGGATGACGTGCGCGGTTACGACAGCGTCGGCGAAGCGTCGGTGACACAACCGGCCAACCTCGATCGCCTGACCCAGCCGGGTCGCAACTTCGCGATCAACCTGGTCTGGGACATCTGATCCGGATGACCTCACGGCGCGTGCATTGTCGCGCCGTGAGGTTTTTTTACTGTCCGGCGCTTGCCCGTTCGTCTCGTTATCAAGCGCCTCTTTTATCAAGGACATCTCATGAGCACCCCGGAAAAAGCCCTGCGTTCACAACGCCTGAACCAGATCACTCACGAGCCGCACAGCAAGCTCGATGCGCTGGTCAAGGCCCACGCGCCGTTCGAGACCCGCGCCAATTTCGCCCGTTTCGTGGTCGCGCAGTACCTGTTCCAGTCGGAACTGGTCTCGCTGTACAACGATGCCGAACTGACCGCCATCGTCCCTGACCTGCCGGCCCGCTGCCGCGCCGAAGCGGCCAAGGCCGACCTCGCTGACCTGGACACCGAAGTGCCTGCGCCCGTTGCCGGCGCGGTGAAAAACCCGAGCAAGGCCCGCGCCCTGGGCTGGATCTTCGTGTCCGAGGGTTCCAAGCTCGGCGCGGCGTTCCTGATCAAACGCGCTGTTGCCCTGGAGCTGAATGAAACCTTCGGCGCCCGTCACCTGGGCGAGCCTGAAGGCGGTCGCGCCGAAGGCTGGAAGAGCTTCGTGCGCACCCTCGATTCGCTGCAATTCACTGCCGAAGAAGAAGCCGAAGTGGAGCAAGGCGCGATCGACGCGTTCAACCGCTTCACCGTGCTGCTGGAACAGGCTTACGCCACGGAAGCCGAGCCGGCCTGAAGCCACGCCACTACCCACTGTGGGAGCTAGCCTGCTAGCGATTGCGGCCTGACATTCAATTCAGATGTCGACTGATATACCGCCATCGCGAGCAGGCTCGCTCCCACATGGGAACCGAGCAAGTCTGTAGAATCCCCGTTTCGCCTCACACACCTCGAGCCCATGCCCCAACCCGCCTCCTCCCGACTCGCCCGCCTGCTGTTCGGCCTGCTCGCCTATGTCAGCCTCGGCATCGGCCTGATCGCCATCGTCGTGCCCGGCCTGCCGACCACCGAATTCATCCTGCTCGCCGCCTGGGCCGCGACCCGCAGTTCGCCGCGCCTGAGTGCCTGGCTGGAAAACCATCGGCTGTTCGGGCCGATCCTGAGCAACTGGCGCAACGGCAAGATCATCGCCCGCAAGGCCAAGGTCAGCGCCACGGTGAGCATGCTGCTGTGCGCGACCCTGATGCTGGTGATGCTCGATCACGGCTGGCCGGTTTACCTGGCGATTGCCGGCATGACCCTGGGTAACCTGTGGATCTGGTCGCGACCGGAATCGCTGCCGAAGATTTCCTGATTTACCCCCTCTTTTCAGGGCTTTTGCCCGCGCAAACGTTTTGCCGTGACCGTTCGTCGGCCTGCGCCTCATGCACCCTCGCCCCGCGCCGATGAGCATTGAATGGCGCTGAATGGATTTGGCGAACCGGGCAACTCCGTGCCCCGTAGGCAACAGTTCATTCATTCGCGAGAACGTCCCATGTTCGACTCCCTGTCCATTCGCCTGAAAATCGTCCTGCTGTCCGGGCTCTGCCTGCTCGGCGTGGTTGCGCTGATCGTCGGCATCAACATCTACCAGACCAACCAGAACGACGAACTGGTCAGCGATTCGAGCAGCAAGATGCTCACCGCCAGCGTGCAGAACCTGCTGCAGGCCAAGGCGGCCGAACAGGCGGTGCAGGTGCAGAAAACCTTCGGCGAGAGCCTGCTGGTGATCACCGCACTGGCCGACCAGATCAAGGACATGCGCGTCATGGCCGCCAAGCGTTCGCTGGACGCCGGCGCCTTGCGTGAAGAGTTGAACCTGAGCCTGAAAACCGCGTTCGAGCGCAACAGCAAAGTGCTGGGCATCTGGCTGGCCTTCGAACCCAACGGGCTGGACGGCAAGGACAGCGAGTTCGTCAACGACGCGGCGCGCCAGTCCAACGAAGCCGGGCGCTTCGCCACCTACTGGAGCCGGGCCGCCGGATCTGCGCTGAACACGATCATGGTCGAAGAAGACATGACCAAGACCACCCTCAGCGTCAGCGGCACGCCTTACAACAGCTGGTACACCTGCCCTCGCGACAACAAGCGCACCTGCCTGCTCGACCCTTACGCCGACACCGTGGGCGGCAAGGAAATGCTCATGACCACCATTGCCGTGCCGCTGCTGGTGGATGGCAAGGCTATCGGCGTGGTCGGCGTCGACATCGCCCTTGATGCACTGCAAGCGGCGGCCGTGGGTTCCCAGCGCGAACTGTTCAACGGTGCCGGGCACATGCTGATCGTCTCCGGCAGCGGCGTGCTCGGCGCCTACAGCACCGACGCGACCAAGGTCGGCAAAGGCATCGCCGAAACCCTTGGCGCCGAAGGCAAGGACATCCTGCAACTGCTGAGCGCCGGCACACCGAAGATTCTCGAACAGGGCGACCTGATCCGCGCCGTATACCCGGTCGATCCGATCGGCAACTCTCGCGCCTGGGGCGTGGTCATCGACCTGCCGAAACAAGTGCTGCTGGCCGACTCGGTCAAGCTGCAAGCGGTGCTCGACGATGCTCAGCAAACCGGCGTGATGACCGCGTTGGCGGTGGCCGTGATCGCCGGTCTGATCGGCCTGGTACTGATCTGGCTCACCGCCTCCGGCGTGACCCGTCCGATCAACAGCGTCGCCGAAATGCTGAAGAACATCGCCAGCGGCGAAGGCGATCTGACCCAGCGCCTGAACTACACCAAAAAAGATGAACTCGGCGAACTGGTGAACTGGTTCAACCGCTTCCTCGACAAGCTGCAACCGACCATCGCCCAGATCAAACAGAGCATCACCGAGGCCCGAGGCACCGCCGATCAATCGTCGGAAATCGCCCGCCAGACCAGCGAAGGCATGCAGGTGCAGTTCCGCGAAATCGATCAGGTGGCCACCGCCTCCAACGAAATGAGCGCCACCGCCCACGACGTGGCCAACAGCGCTTCGAACGCGGCCAACGCGGCGAAAGGCGCTGATCAGTCGGCCAAGGACGGGATGTCGATCATCGAGCGCAGCACCCGCGACATCAATCAACTGGCCGATGAAGTCAGCAAAGCGGTGACCGAGGTCGAAGAACTGGCGGTCAACAGCGAGCAGATCGGTTCGGTGCTGGAAGTGATCCGCAGCATCGCCGAACAGACCAACCTGCTGGCGCTGAACGCCGCGATCGAAGCGGCCCGTGCCGGTGAAAGCGGTCGCGGTTTTGCGGTGGTGGCCGACGAAGTGCGTAACCTGGCCAAGCGCACTCAGGACTCGGTCGAGGAGATCCGCCTGGTGATCGAACGTATCCAGACCGGCACCCGTGGCGTGGTCGCGACCATGCATTCGAGCCAGACCCAGGCCCACAACAACGCCGGGCAGATCCGCCAGGCCGTGGACGCCCTCGGAAAGATCAGCGACGCGGTCACCGTCATCAGCGACATGAACCTGCAGATCGCCAGCGCCGCCGAACAACAAAGCGCCGTGGCCGAAGAGGTCAACCGCAACGTCTCGGCGATCCGTACCGTCACCGAAACCCTGACCGAACAGGCCACCGAATCGGCGGCGATCAGCAGCCAGCTCAACGCCCTGGCCAGTCAGCAGATGAAATTGATGGATCAGTTCCGCGTCTGATTTGATCTATGATCAGGCCCTCTCCCGGAGGGCCTTCGATGACTGATCTGCTCACGTCCATTCAAGCCGCACTCGGCTTGCCCAGCACGCCGATTCCGTTCACCGGCGAGGGCGCCCTGCCCTCGGCGTTTGCCGTCACCGACCTTGCCTGCGCGAGCATCGCCGCGGCCGGACAAGCGGTCGGCGAATTGCTCCGGCAGCAGACCGGCCAACTGCCCGACGTAGAAGTTGACCGCCGCCTCGCCTCGTTCTGGTTCGCCACTTCGCTGCGTCCGATAGGTTGGGAAGTGCCGCCGCTGTGGGACCCTGTGGCTGGCGACTACGCGACCCGGGACAGCTGGATCCGCCTGCACACCAACGCCCCGCATCACCGCGCCGCCGCTGAAAGCGTGCTGGGTGCCTGTGCCGACCGTGCGGCCATGGCCGCGAAAGTCGCGCAATGGACCAGTGCCGATCTGGAGCAAGCGGTGGTCGAGGCCAAGGGTTGCGCTGCCGAAATGCGCAGTTGGGAACAGTGGCAGAAACACCCGCAAGGATTGGCGGTGAACGCCGAACCCTTGGTGCATTTCAGTGATGGGAAAGATGAAAGTCGTCAACTCTGGCAAGGCTCTGTGGCGCAGCCATTGGCCGGGCTCAAGGTGCTCGATCTGACCCGCGTCCTCGCCGGACCTACTGCCAGCCGCTTTCTCGCGGGGCTCGGCGCCAATGTCCTGCGCATCGACCCGCCGACCTGGAACGAACCCGGCGTGGTGCCGGAAGTGACCCTGGGTAAACGCTGTGCACGACTGGATCTGCATCAACCGGCAGATCGTGCGGTGTTTGAAGGTTTGCTCAAGGACGCTGACATTCTGCTGCATGGCTATCGCGCCGATGCGCTTGAGCATCTCGGTTTCGGTGCCGAACGTCGCCGACAACTGGCACCGGGACTGATCGATGTCTGCCTGAATGCCTATGGCTGGAGCGGCCCGTGGCAGAACCGCCGGGGCTTCGACAGCCTGGTGCAGATGAGCAGCGGGATTGCCGAGGCGGGACAGCGCTGGAAGCAGGCTGACAAACCGACACCGCTGCCGGTACAGGCGCTGGATCATGCGACGGGGTATCTGATGGCGGCGAGTGTGATCAGGTTGCTGGCTGAAAGGCTGCGCAGTGGTCGAGGTGGGTCCGCGCGACTGTCGCTGGCGCGGACGGCGAAGTTGTTGATCGAGCATGGGCCGGGCACGAACGAAGTGCTGCGTCCGGAAGATGCAAAGGATCAGAGTTTGCAGATGGAGCAGACGCCTTGGGGGCTGGCGCATCGGCTGCAAGCGCCATTGAAGATCTGCGGGACGCCATTGCAGTGGGCATTGCCGGCCACTGAGTTGGGTTCACATCAACCGCGATGGATTTGAATGTGTGCGGGTATCAATCCGCACGACTCGACGATGTCCACAACACCTGCGCCGCATACCCGCGATACGGCCGCCAAATCTCGGCGCGGGCAGACAATTCCCGCGCCGTCATCCGCGTTCCCTCCAGCACCTCGAGCGCCCGCAGCAACCCCACATCCCCGGTCGGAAACCCGTCCATATCCCGCAACTGCCGCAGGGCAATGTATTGCGCCGTCCAGTCGCCGATCCCGTTCAGCGCCAGCAACCGCGCGGTCCCGGATTCAAACAGCAGCGGATCATCCAGCAACGCCTGCGACACCCCGGACAAGGTCCGTCCTCGACTTTTCGGCATGCCCAGCGCCGCCAGATCGGCCTTCGCCAGAACCGCCGCGTCGGGAAATGCATGAGTCAATCCCGGCACTGTTGAGCGCAATGGCTCGCCATACTGCGCCACCAGTTTCCCCGCCAGCCGGATCGCCCCGACCACCGTAATCTGCTGCCCCAGCACCGCCCGAAACGCCAGCTCCAGTCCGTCCCACGCCCCCGGCACCCGCAACCCCGGGCGTTCGGCAATCAATGGCGCCAGCAGCGTGTCCGTCGCCAGATGGCGCTGCATTGTCGGCAGATCCGCGTCCAGATCGAACAGCCGATGCAAGCGCATGATGATCTCGGGAACCGCTGACGGATCGGTGAAGTCCAGCTCGACCTCCAGCGCATCACCGTCACCGGGCCAGACCGAAACCGTGCCATGCACGCCGTTCAACCCGATGCTGCGCGAATACACACCATCGATCACCGCCTCCATCCCGACCACAGCCCGCGCCGCCAGAAACTCGAACATCGCCGGCCAGTCGTAGGGCGCCTGGTATTCGAGCCGCAGCCTCACAGTGACAGCAAACCGCTGTACAACCCGTAGGCCGCGAGCCCGGCCCCGGCGATCACGCAGGTGAAAATCCCCTTTTCGATGGTGGTGAACAGCGGCTCGCCCTGCTCATGCTTGGCCTTGGCGAACAGGATCACCCCCGGGGCATACAGCAACGCTGACAACAGCAGGTATTTCACCCCGCCGGCATACAGCAACCACACCGCGTAGCACAGGGCGATGCCGCCGATCAGCAGGTCCTTGGTACGTTCGGCCGAGGCATGTTCGTAGGTTTCGCCGCGCCCGCTCAACAGCACCGCATAGGCCGCCGACCACAGGTACGGCACCAGAATCATCGACGAAGCGAGGTAGATCAGGCTGGTGTAAGTGCCGGCGGAAAACAGCGTGATCAGCAGGAAAATCTGGATCATCACGTTGGTCAGCCACAGCGCATTGACCGGCACATGGTTGGCGTTTTCCTTTTTCAGGAACGCCGGCATGGTCTTGTCCTTGGCCGTGGCGAAGAGGATTTCGGCGCACAGCAGCGCCCACGACAGCAACGCACCAAGCAATGAAATCGCCAGACCGATACTGATCGCCAGCGCGCCCCACGGCCCGACGATGTGTTCCAGCACCGCCGCCAGCGAAGGGTTCTGCAGGGTCGCCAGTTCCGGCTGACTCATGATCCCCAGCGACAGCACGTTGACCAGCACCAGCAGCGCCAGCACACCAATGAACCCGATCACCGTGGCCCGGCCGACATCCGAACGTTTCTCGGCCCGCGCCGAATACACGCTGGCGCCTTCGATACCGATGAACACGAACACCGTCACCAGCATCATGTTGCGCACCTGATCCATCACCCCGCCGAAATTCGGGTTGCTGCGGCCCCAGATGTCGCGGGTAAAGATGTCGGCCTTGAACGCCACGGCAGCGATGACGATGAACATGACCAGCGGCACGATCTTGGCCACAGTGGTCAGTTGGTTGATGAACGCCGCCTCCTTGATCCCGCGCATCACCAGAAAGTGTACGGCCCACAGCAGCACCGAGGCGCAACCGATGGCGATCGGCGTGTTGCCCTGACCGAACACCGGAAAGAAGTAGCCGAGGGTGCTGAACAACAACACGAAATAGCCAACGTTGCCCAGCCAGGCACTGATCCAGTAACCCCACGCCGAAGAGAACCCCATGTAATCGCCGAATCCAGCCTTGGCATAGGCGTAGACGCCGGAATCCAGCTCCGGCTTGCGGTTGGCCAGGGTCTGGAACACGAACGCCAGGGTCAGCATGCCGATGGCGGTAATTCCCCAGCCGATCAGGATGGCGCCGGCATCGGCACGAGCCGCCATGTTCTGCGGCAAGGAAAAAATCCCCCCGCCAATCATCGAACCCACCACCAGGGCGATCAGCGCGCCAAGGCGCAGCTTTTGCGTCGGTTGCGACATACAAATCTCTTTGAAAGATGTGGTGAGGTTTTATTTGTAACAACTATTAACTAAACGGCTAACAGTCGAAGACGTTTATCAGGTAATGCCAACAAACGCCCACTTATATATAGCGGATGACGCTAACGCCTAGCACGTTAAGTCAGTTTTGTGCGCCGATCCTAATAAATCAATTCTGTACTGAAAACAGATGTGAAAAATTTGCCAAAACCCGAAAAGCAACTAGCGTCATAACTCGAAAGTAATAGGATCCATTCCCAACCATATCGACCAAAGGCCTCTGGGACGGGCCTTCCAGACAGTAGCCTTATGCCTGCAGTGGATTCATTAAGTCATTCATTAACAATGGAATGTGGCCATGCACTGATCTATGTCAGCTGTTTGAACAGTCAACAGAACTACGCTGTGAACTCTTCTCTCCTGCAATGGAGTCATGCAATGTCTGAAGCTCCCGGAAAACTACGACTAGGTGCACTGGTTGCCCTGGTAGTCGGATCAATGATCGGTGGCGGGATATTCTCTTTGCCACAAAACATGGCCGCCAGCGCCGACGTCGGTGCGGTACTCATCGGGTGGGCCATCACCGCCGTCGGCATGCTCACCCTCGCTTTCGTCTTTCAAACCCTCGCCAATCGCAAACCTGACCTGGACGGCGGCGTGTACGCCTACGCCAAGGCCGGTTTCGGCGACTACATGGGTTTCTCGTCCGCCTGGGGCTACTGGATCAGTGCCTGGCTGGGCAACGTCGGTTACTTCGTTCTGCTGTTCAGCACCCTCGGTTATTTCTTCCCGATTTTCGGTGAAGGCAACACCGTTGCTGCGGTGATTGGTGCCTCGGTGCTGCTGTGGGCCGTGCACTTTCTGGTGCTGCGCGGGATCAAGGAAGCGGCGTTCATCAACCTGGTGACCACCGTCGCCAAGGTCGTGCCGCTGCTGCTGTTCGTCCTGATCGCGATTTTCGCCTTCAAACTGGACATCTTCACCGCCGACATCTGGGGCGTGAAAAACCCGGACCTGGGCAGCGTGATGAACCAGGTGCGCAACATGATGCTGGTCACCGTGTGGGTGTTCATCGGCATCGAAGGCGCGAGCATCTTCTCGGCTCGGGCAGAAAAACGTTCGGACGTGGGTAAAGCCACCGTGATCGGCTTCATCACTGTGCTGCTGTTCCTGGTGCTGGTGAACGTGCTGTCGCTGGGCATCATGACCCAACCGGAACTGGCCAAACTGCAGAACCCGTCGATGGCCGCCGTGCTGGAGCACGTGGTCGGTCACTGGGGCGCGGTGCTGATCAGCGTCGGTCTGATCATCTCGCTGCTGGGTGCGTTGCTGTCGTGGGTGCTGCTGTGCGCGGAGATCATGTTCGCCGCCGCCAAGGACCACACCATGCCGGAGTTCCTGCGCAAGGAGAACGCCAACCACGTGCCGGTCAACGCCCTGTGGCTGACCAACGCAATGGTCCAGCTGTTCCTGATCATCACCCTGTTCTCGGCCAGCACTTACCTGTCGCTGATCTACCTCGCCACTTCGATGATTCTGGTGCCGTACCTGTGGTCGGCGGCCTACGCCCTGCTGCTGGCGGTACGTGGCGAAAGCTACGAAGGCTTCGCGGCCGAACGCCGCAAGGACCTGATCATCGGCGGCATCGCCCTGATCTACGCGGTCTGGCTGCTCTACGCCGGCGGCGTGAAGTACCTGCTGCTCTCGGCCCTGCTCTATGCGCCCGGCGCGATCCTGTTCGCCAAGGCCAAGCTCGAACTCAAACAACCGGTTTTCACCAACGTCGAGAAGCTGATTTTCGCCGCGGTGGTCGTGGGCGCCCTGGTGGCCGCCTACGGTCTCTACGACGGCTTCCTGACTCTGTAATTGCCAAACGTTTTATCTCTGGAGGATCACTGAAATGACCACGGAAAAAGTCAAGTACGGCGTCCATTCCGAAGCCGGCAAACTGCGCAAAGTCATGGTTTGTTCCCCAGGTCTGGCCCACCAGCGGCTGACCCCGAGCAACTGCGACGAGCTGCTGTTTGACGATGTGATCTGGGTTAACCAGGCCAAGCGCGACCACTTCGACTTCGTCACCAAGATGCGCGAGCGCGGGATTGAAGTGCTGGAAATGCACAACCTGCTGACCGATATCGTCGGCAACCCTGAAGCGCTGAAATGGATTCTGGATCGCAAGATCACCCCTGACACCGTCGGCGTCGGCCTGACCAACGAAGTGCGCAGCTGGCTCGAAGGCCTGGAGCCGCGCAAGCTCGCCGAGTTCCTGATCGGCGGAGTGGCCGGCGAGGATCTGCCGGACAGCGAAGGCGCCAGCGTGATCAAGATGTACCGCGACTACCTGGGCCACTCCAGCTTCCTGCTCGACCCGCTGCCCAACACCCAGTTCACCCGCGACACCACTTGCTGGATCTACGGCGGCGTGACCCTCAACCCGATGTACTGGCCAGCCCGTCGTCAGGAAACCCTGCTGACCACCGCCATCTACAAATTCCATCCCGACTTCACCGGCGCCGACTTCGAAGTCTGGTACGGCGACCCGGACAAGGACCACGGCAAAGCCACCCTCGAGGGCGGCGACGTGATGCCGATCGGTAACGGCGTGGTGTTGATCGGCATGGGCGAGCGCACCTCACGCCAGGCCATCGGCCAACTCGCACAGTCGCTGTTCGCCAAGGGTGCGGTGGAAAAAGTCGTGGTCGCCGGCCTGCCGAAATCCCGCGCGGCGATGCACCTGGACACCGTGTTCAGCTTCTGCGACCGCGATCTGGTCACGATCTTCCCGGAAGTGGTCAAGGAAATCGTGCCGTTCATCATCCGTCCTGACGAAAGCAAACCTTACGGTCTGGACGTACGACGGGAGAACAAAACGTTCCTCGAAGTCGTGGCCAGCTCGCTGAACCTGCCGAACCTGCGCGTGGTGGAAACCGGCGGCAACAGCTTCGCCGCCGAACGCGAGCAATGGGATGACGGCAACAACGTGGTGGCCGTGGAACCGGGCGTGGTCATCGGCTACGACCGCAACACTTACACCAACACCCTGCTGCGCAAGGCAGGCGTGGAAGTCATCACCATCAGCGCCGGCGAACTGGGCCGTGGCCGTGGCGGCGGCCACTGCATGACCTGCCCGATCATCCGCGACCCGATCGACTACTAAAACTCTGAGCCCTGGCCGCCGCTAACCGAGCGCGGCCAGGGGGATAACCGACACCGAAGGAGATCCATCATGGCTTTCAACATCCACAACCGTAACCTGCTCAGCCTGGAACACCACACCCCACGTGAGCTGCGTTACCTGCTCGACCTGTCCCGCGACCTGAAACGCGCCAAGTACACCGGCACCGAGCAGCAACACCTGAAGGGCAACAACATCGCCCTGATCTTCGAAAAAACCTCGACCCGCACCCGCTGCGCCTTCGAAGTCGCCGCCTATGACCAGGGCGCCAACGTCACCTACATCGACCCGAACTCCTCGCAGATCGGCCACAAGGAAAGCATGAAGGACACAGCCCGCGTGCTGGGTCGCATGTACGACGCCATCGAGTACCGTGGCTTCAAGCAGGAAATCGTCGAAGAGCTGGCAAAGTTCGCCGGCGTACCGGTGTTCAACGGCCTGACCGATGAATATCACCCGACCCAGATGATCGCCGACGTACTGACCATGCGTGAGCACGCCGACAAGCCGATCCACGAGATCAGCTACGCCTACCTGGGCGACGCCCGCAACAACATGGGCAACTCGCTGCTGCTGGTCGGCGCCAAACTGGGCATGGACGTGCGCATCTGCGCGCCGAAAGCCCTGTGGCCCCACGATGATCTGGTGCAGCGCTGCAAGAAATACGCAGAGGAAAGCGGCGCCCGCATCACCCTGACCGAAGACCCGAAAGCCGCCGTCAAAGGCGTGGACTTCATCCACACCGACGTCTGGGTATCGATGGGTGAGCCGGTTGAAGCCTGGGCCGAGCGCATCGAGCAACTGCTGCCGTATCAGGTCAACGCACAACTGATGAAAGCCACTGGCAACCCGCGCACCAAGTTCATGCACTGCCTGCCGGCGTTCCACAACAGCGATACCAAGGTCGGCAAACAGATCGCCGAACAGTATCCGCACCTGGCCAACGGCATCGAAGTGACCGACGACGTGTTCGAGTCGCCGGCCTGCATCGCCTTCGAGCAAGCGGAAAACCGCATGCACACCATCAAGGCGATTCTGGTGTCGACCCTGGCCGATCTGTAAGCGTTGCCCCTGACCTGCGGGCGCCGCCAAAGGCTGCACCCGCAGGCTCACCGAATTCTGAAAGGACTGCATTATGCGTATCGTCGTAGCTCTGGGCGGTAACGCCCTGCTCCGCCGTGGCGAGCCGATGACCGCTGACAACCAGCGCGCCAACATCCGCATCGCCACCGAGCAAATCGCCAAGATCCACCCCGGCAATCAACTGGTCATCGCCCACGGCAATGGCCCGCAAGTCGGCCTGCTGTCGTTGCAGGGCCTCTCCTATAAACCCGATGAAGCCTACCCTCTGGACGTGCTCGGTGCCGAAACCGAAGGCATGATCGGCTACATCATCGAACAGGAACTGGGCAACCTGCTGGACTTCGAAGTCCCGTTCGCCACCCTGCTCACCCAGGTCGAAGTCGATCCCAAGGATCCGGCTTTCAAGGACCCGACCAAATTCATCGGCCCGGTCTATGCCAAAGAAGAAGCCGAGCGCCTGGCCAAAGAGAAAGGCTGGGTGGTCAAGGCCGACGGTGACAAATACCGTCGCGTGGTTGCCAGCCCGAAACCCAAGCGCATCTTCGAAATCCGCCCGATCAAGTGGCTGCTGGACAAGGGCAGCATCGTGATCTGCGCCGGCGGTGGCGGCATCCCGACCATGTACGACGAAAAGCGCACCCTCAAAGGCATTGAGGCAGTCATCGACAAGGACCTGTGCTCGTCGCTGCTCGCCGAACAGCTGGAAGCGGACTTGCTGGTGATCGCCACCGACGTCAACGCGGCGTACATCGACTTCAAAAAACCCACCGAGAAAGCCATTGCCCAGGCCCACCCGGACGAACTCGAACGCCTGGGCTTCGCCGCCGGATCCATGGGGCCGAAGGTGCAGGCAGCTTGCGAATTTGCACGCCATACTGGCAAGGTCGCGGTAATCGGTTCGCTGGCGGACATCGAAGCCATCGTCCAGGGCACCGCCGGTACGCGGGTGAGCACCTCGAAACCCGGCATCACCTACCGATAAAAAAGAAATACTGGGGCAGACTCCAGGTCTGCCCTTCTCCCATGCCTTGAAAGGAGAGAACACCATGGCCCAGTTCGAACCCGGTCATTTGCACATCGAACGGCACGCGTTGACCAAAGATGACGTCAACTACAACATCCGCCTCGAATACGAGGTGTCGCAGGATCCGCAAAAAGGCAAAGGGATACAGTTCCGGCTGGTTGGAAGCATCCAGGGCAAAGAGGTCAACGAGCCCTTCTTCCTGCCAAAAGAAGAGGCTTACAACTTCGCTCGCAACGTGACGCAGATTGCCGAAAAGTACGGCATCCCCAAGAGCCACAGCCAGATCGGCTCGGTCCACAAGCATTACGATTTGATGTTTGAAGACATCCGTGTGCAGTTGAATATGAAATCCGGGGATCCGGTTAATCCCGAGCATTTCGAGTAACCCTGCCCTACCTTGAACACCACAGATCCATTGTGGGAGCGAGCCTGCTCGCGATTGCGGTTTTTTCTGTCGACATCTTCTTTGCTGACACACCGTTATCGCGAGCAGGCTCGCTCCCACATAAGCTGGGTGTCGAGCTGAAATTCCGCGCTGGAATTCACCAATTCCCCGCCCCAAGGCATACTTGCCCCTCTCCGCACTCCAGAACCCAGAACCACTCCATGCGCATCCACGTCAGTTTCATCGACCGCGTCGGCATCACCCAGGAAGTCCTGGCCATTCTCGGTGGACGCAATCTCAATCTGGATGCGGTGGAAATGGTCCCGCCGAACGTCTACATCGACGCCCCGACCCTCAGCCCGCAAGTGCTCGAAGAGTTGAAAGACGCGCTGTTCCGGGTGCGCGGCGTGGAAGCCGTGGTGGTGGTCGACATCCTCCCCGGTCAGCGTCGGCACTTGCAGCTCGACGCGTTGCTCGCGGCGATGACCGACCCGGTGCTGGCGCTGGACAGCGCCGGCAAGGTGCTGTTGGCCAACCCGGCGCTGATCGCCTTGTACGGTCGCGAGCCAGCGGGCGAAAGTGTCTCGGAGCTGTTCAACGATCCGGGCCTGCTCGAAACCCTGCTCGAACAGGGTTTCCGCCTGCCGCTGCGGGAAATCACCGTCAACGGCCAGACCCTGTTGCTGGACGCCACACCGATCACCGATGCCGGCGCCCTGCTGACGCTGTATCAACCGAACCGCATCGGCGAGCAGCTCTCGGCGCTGCACCACGATCACGCCGAAGGCTTCGACGCGCTGCTCGGCGAGTCCCCGCCGATCCGCACGCTCAAGGCCCGGGCGCAGCGCGTGGCGGCCCTCGATGCGCCGCTGCTGATCCAGGGCGAAACCGGTACCGGCAAGGAACTGGTGGCCCGCGCCTGTCACGCCATCAGTGCCCGACACAACGCACCGTTTCTGGCGCTGAACTGCGCGGCCCTGCCGGAGAACCTCGCCGAGAGCGAACTGTTCGGCTACGCCCCCGGCGCCTTCACCGGCGCACAACGGGGCGGCAAACCGGGGCTGATGGAACTGGCCAACCAGGGCACGGTGTTTCTCGATGAGATCGGCGAAATGTCGCCGTACTTGCAGGCCAAGCTGTTGCGCTTTCTCAACGACGGCAGTTTCCGCCGGGTGGGCGGTGATCGCGAAGTGAAGGTCGATGTGCGGATCCTCAGCGCAACCCACCGTGACCTGGAAAAAATGGTCAGCGAAGGCCTGTTCCGCGAAGACCTGTTCTACCGCCTCAACGTGCTCAACGTCGAAGTGCCGCCGTTGCGCGAACGCGGTCAGGACATTCTGTTGCTGGCGCGCTACTTCATGCAGCAGGCCTGCGCGCAGATCCAGCGCCCGGTCTGCCGCCTCGCCCCGGGCACTTACCCGGCGCTGCTCGGCAACCGCTGGCCGGGCAACGTGCGGCAATTGCAGAACGTGATTTTCCGCGCCGCCGCCATCTGCGAAAGCAGCCTGGTGGACATCGGCGACCTCGACATCGCCGGCACCTCGGTGGCGCGGCAGACCGACACCGACGTCGACAGCCTGGAAGAAGCGGTGGAAGCGTTCGAGAAATCGCTGCTGGAAAAACTCTACGTCAGCTACCCCTCGACCCGCCAACTGGCCGGCCGCCTGCAAACCTCGCACACCGCAATCGCGCACCGATTGCGCAAATACGGCATCCCCAACAAACCCTGATCTCACCGCAAATTCCCTGTGGGAGCGAGCCTGCTCGCGATGCTGGTTCAGCCAGCATTGATGGCGGCTGCGCCCCCTCTTCGCGAGCAGGCTCGCTCCCACAGGTATGTGGCGGATTCGAAATCCGTTCAAAAGCGACCTCCATCTGTACTGAAAGCGCTACAGCGGAACGATATCGCTACACCCTTCTCCGATCACCGCCGTGCAAGGCTTTGATCCGCTTCAGCTTTTTTCTTCGCCCCGAGCTGTAGCGATTTCGCTACAAGCCTCACCCTCAAAGCCCATCGACAAAATATCAAATCATTGATTTATAACGATATTTTTTACGTTGGCCGCGTTCTTGCTAAGTAACCGCTCATAAAATCAGGGCATTACCGCCCCAAGTAATCCACCGCGTCCACCAGACGAGTCTGGCCCTTAGGAGATTCCATGAGCGAGTTGCGTTTTACTGAAGATCACGAATGGCTGCGCGCCGAAGCCGATGGTTCTGTCACCGTTGGCATCACCGCTTTCGCGCAGAACGCTTTGGGCGATGTGGTCTTCGTGCAACTGCCTGAACTGCAGGCTTACGAGAAAGGCGCCGAAGCCGCCACCGTGGAATCGGTCAAAGCCGCCAGCGGCGTGTACATGCCACTGGATGGTGAAGTGCTGGCAGTGAACCCGGCGCTGGAAGATGCCCCTGAACTGGTCAACGAAGATCCGCTGGGCGAAGGCTGGTTCTTCCGCTTCAAGCCAGCCGACGCTTCCGCCGTCGCCAAGCTGCTGGATCAGGACGCCTACGACCGTCTGATCAAAGCCCAAGCCGAAGCCTGAGGAACCTGACATGACCCAAGTTAATCTCGGCACCGCCAACGAATTCATCGCCCGTCACATCGGCCCGCGCGCCGGTGACGAGCAAGCCATGCTCAACAGCCTCGGCTTCGACTCGCTCGAAGCCCTGAGCGCCAGCGTCATCCCGGAAAGCATCAAGGGCACCAGCGTGCTCGGCCTCGAGGACGGCCTGAGCGAAGCCGATGCCCTGGCAATGATCAAAGGCATCGCCGGCAAGAACCTGCTGTTCAAGACCTACATCGGCCAGGGCTACTACAACTGCCACACGCCGTCGCCGATCCTGCGCAACCTGCTGGAAAACCCGGCCTGGTACACCGCTTATACGCCGTACCAGCCGGAAATTTCCCAGGGCCGTCTCGAAGCGCTGCTGAACTTCCAGACCCTGATCAGCGACCTTACCGGCCTGCCGATCGCCAACGCGTCCCTGCTCGACGAAGCCACCGCCGCTGCCGAAGCCATGACCTTCTGCAAACGCCTGAGCAAGAACAAGGGCAGCCACCAGTTCTTCGCCTCGATCCACAGCCACCCGCAAACCCTCGACGTGCTGCGCACCCGTGCCGAGCCGCTGGGCATTGAAGTGGTGGTCGGCGACGAGCGTGAACTGAGCGACGTGACGCCGTTCTTCGGCGCCCTGCTGCAATATCCGGCGAGCAACGGTGATGTGTTCGACTACCGTGAACTGACCGAGCGCTTCCACGCCGCCAACGCTCTGGTGGCTGTGGCCGCCGACCTGCTGGCCCTGACCCTGCTGACTCCGCCGGGCGAATTCGGCGCCGACGTGGCCATCGGCAGCGCCCAACGTTTCGGCGTACCGCTGGGCTTCGGCGGCCCGCACGCGGCTTACTTCTCCACCAAAGATGCATTCAAGCGCGACATGCCGGGCCGTCTGGTCGGTGTCTCGGTTGACCGCTTCGGCAAACCGGCCCTGCGTCTGGCGATGCAGACCCGCGAGCAACACATCCGCCGCGAGAAGGCCACGTCGAACATCTGCACCGCGCAAGTGCTGCTGGCCAACATCGCCAGCATGTACGCCGTGTATCACGGCCCGAAAGGCCTGACCCAAATTGCCAACCGCGTGCATAACCTGACCGCGATCCTGGCCAAGGGCCTGAGCGCACTGGGCGTGACCGTCGAGCAAACCAGCTTCTTCGACACCCTGACCCTGGCCACCGGCGCGCAAACCGCCGCGCTGCATGACAAGGCCCGCGCCCAACAGATCAACCTGCGGGTGATCGATGCCCAGCGTCTGGGCCTGTCGGTCGACGAAACCACTACCCAGGCCGACATCGAAACCCTGTGGAGCCTGTTCGCCGACGGCAAGGCTTTGCCTGATTTCGCAGCTCTCGCCGCGGCCGTGCAAAGCACCATTCCGGCTGCGCTGGTTCGTCAGTCGCCGATCCTCAGCCACCCGGTGTTCAACCGTTATCACTCGGAAACCGAGCTGATGCGCTACCTGCGCAAACTGGCGGACAAGGACCTGGCGCTGGATCGCACCATGATTCCGCTGGGCTCGTGCACCATGAAGCTCAACGCTGCCAGTGAAATGATCCCGGTGACCTGGGCCGAATTCGGCGCCCTGCACCCGTTCGCCCCGGCCGAGCAAAGCGCCGGTTACCAGCAACTGACTGACGAACTGGAAGCGATGCTCTGCGCCGCCACCGGTTACGACGCGATCTCGCTGCAGCCGAACGCCGGTTCCCAGGGTGAATACGCGGGTCTCTTGGCGATCCGCGCTTATCACCAGAGCCGTGGCGAAGACCGTCGCGACATCTGCCTGATCCCGTCGTCCGCCCACGGCACCAACCCGGCCACCGCCAACATGGCTGGCATGCGCGTGGTCGTGACCGCCTGCGACGCCCGTGGCAACGTGGACATCGAAGACCTGCGCGCCAAGGCCATCGAGCACCGCGAACACCTCGCGGCGCTGATGATCACCTACCCGTCGACCCACGGCGTGTTCGAAGAAGGCATCCGCGAAATCTGCGGCATCATTCACGACAACGGCGGCCAGGTGTACATCGACGGCGCCAACATGAACGCAATGGTCGGTCTCTGCGCACCCGGCAAGTTCGGCGGCGACGTCTCGCACCTGAACCTGCACAAGACTTTCTGCATTCCGCACGGCGGTGGCGGCCCGGGTGTCGGCCCGATCGGCGTGAAATCGCACCTGACTCCGTTCCTGCCGGGCCACGGCCACATGGAACGCAAGGAAGGCGCGGTCTGCGCGGCACCGTTCGGCAGCGCGAGCATTCTGCCGATCACCTGGATGTACATTCGCATGATGGGTGGTGCAGGTCTGAAGCGCGCCTCGCAACTGGCGATCCTCAATGCCAACTACATTTCCCGTCGCCTGGAAGAGCACTACCCGGTGCTGTACACCGGCAGCAACGGTCTGGTGGCGCACGAGTGCATCCTCGATCTGCGTCCATTGAAAGACAGCAGCGGCATCAGCGTCGATGATGTTGCCAAGCGCCTGATCGACTTCGGTTTCCACGCCCCGACCATGTCGTTCCCGGTGGCCGGCACGCTGATGATCGAGCCGACCGAAAGTGAATCCAAGGAAGAGCTGGACCGCTTCTGCGACGCCATGATCCGCATCCGCGAAGAAATCCGCGCGGTGGAAAACGGCACCCTGGACAAGGACGACAACCCGCTGAAGAACGCTCCGCACACCGCTGCAGAGCTGGTTGGCGAGTGGACTCACCCGTACAGCCGCGAGCAAGCGGTGTACCCGGTGGCGTCGTTGATCGAAGGCAAGTACTGGCCGCCGGTCGGTCGCGTCGACAACGTGTTCGGCGACCGCAACCTGGTCTGCGCCTGCCCGTCGATCGAAAGCTACGCTTGACCTGTGAGGGGGCGGGTTCGCCCGCCCCTTTCATGCGTGCCTGATGTGCCTATAACAAGAAACCGGAGAACAACCATGTCGTTAAGCGTGTTCGACCTGTTCAAGATTGGCATCGGCCCCTCCAGTTCTCACACCGTCGGCCCGATGCGCGCAGCCGCGCGCTTCGTCGAAGGCCTGCGCCGGGAAAACCTGTTGTCGGCCACCACCAGCGTCAGGGTCGAGCTGTACGGATCCCTCGGCGCCACCGGCAAGGGTCACGGCAGCGACAAGGCTGTGCTGCTGGGCCTGGAAGGTGAACACCCGGATACCGTGGATACTGAAACCGTCGCCGCACGTCTCACGCAGATTCGTGGCAGCGGGCGTTTGAACCTGCTCGGTGAACACAGCATCGCGTTCAACGAGAAAGAACACCTGGCAATGATCCGCAAGCCGTTGGCCTATCACCCCAACGGCATGATCTTCCGTGCCTTCGATGCGGCGGGATTGCAGATCCGCAGCCGCGAGTACTACTCGGTTGGCGGTGGTTTTGTGGTCGACGAAGATGCGGCCGGTGCCGACCGTATCGTCGAAGACGCCACACCACTGACCTTCCCGTTCAAGAGTGCCAAGGACTTGCTCGGTCACTGCGCCACCTATGGTTTGTCGATCAGTCAGGTGATGCTGACCAACGAAAGCGCCTGGCGCCCGGAAGCGGAAACCCGCGCCGGTCTGCTGAAAATCTGGCAAGTGATGCAGGACTGCGTGGCTGCCGGCTGTCGCAACGAAGGCATCCTGCCGGGTGGCCTCAAGGTCAAACGTAGGGCGGCGGCACTGCACCGGCAACTGTGCAAGAACCCGGAATCGTCGCTGCGCGATCCGTTGTCGGTGCTGGACTGGGTCAACCTCTACGCCCTCGCCGTCAACGAAGAAAACGCCAACGGCGGGCGCGTGGTCACGGCACCGACCAACGGCGCGGCAGGGATCATTCCGGCCGTGTTGCATTACTACATGCGCTTCATTCCCGGCGCCAACGATGACGGCGTGGTGCGCTTTCTACTGACCGCGGCGGCCATCGGCATTCTGTACAAGGAAAACGCCTCGATCTCCGGCGCCGAAGTCGGCTGTCAGGGCGAGGTCGGGGTGGCCTGTTCGATGGCGGCCGGTGCGTTGTGCGAAGTACTCGGCGGCAGCGTGCAACAAGTGGAAAACGCCGCTGAAATCGGCATGGAACACAACCTCGGCCTGACCTGCGATCCGATTGGCGGGCTGGTGCAGGTGCCGTGCATCGAGCGCAATGCCATGGGCTCGGTCAAGGCAATCAACGCCGTGCGCATGGCCATGCGCGGCGACGGGCAGCACTTCGTCTCCCTCGACAAGGTCATCCGCACCATGCGCCAGACCGGCGCCGACATGAAAAGCAAATACAAGGAGACCGCCCGTGGCGGTCTGGCGGTCAACATTATCGAGTGTTAATTAGCCCCCTCTCCCGCCGGGAGAGGGTTGGTGTGAATCAAGGAGTCACGCATGTCCACCGAACAACTGTCGAAAACCCCGCTGCACGCTCTGCACATCGAACTCGGCGCCCGCATGGTACCGTTCGCCGGCTACGACATGCCGGTGCAATACCCGCTGGGCGTGATGAAGGAACATCAACACACCCGTGAGCAGGCCGGGCTGTTCGATGTCTCGCACATGGGCCAGATCCGCCTGACCGGCGCCAATGCCGCCAAAGCCCTGGAAACCCTGGTGCCGGTGGACATCATCGACCTGCCGGTGGGCATGCAGCGCTACGCGATGTTCACCAACGAAACCGGTGGCATCCTCGATGACCTGATGGTCGCCAATCTCGGCAACGACGAACTGTTCCTGGTGGTCAACGCCGCGTGCAAGGATCAGGATCTGGCGCATCTGCAAAAACACATCGGCGATCAGTGCACCATTACCGAGCTGTTCGAAGCCCGCGCCCTGCTCGCACTGCAAGGTCCGGCGGCTGTAACCGTACTGGCACGCCTGGCGCCGGAAGTGGCGAAGATGACCTTCATGCAGTTCGCCCGCGTGACGCTGCTGGGCGTGGATTGCTTCGTCAGCCGTTCGGGCTACACCGGTGAAGACGGTTTCGAAATCTCGGTTCCGGCAGCCGATGCGGAAAAACTCGCCCGCGCTCTGCTGGCCGAACCGGAAGTCGCCGCCATCGGCCTCGGTGCCCGGGACTCGCTGCGTCTGGAGGCCGGCCTGTGCCTGTACGGCCACGACATGAACACCGACACCACGCCAATCGAAGCCAGCCTGTTGTGGGCCATCTCCAAGCCACGCCGTGCCGATGGTGCCCGGGCCGGCGGCTTCCCGGGTGCAGAACAGGTTTTCGGCCAGCAGCAGAACGGTGTCGCACGCAAACGCGTCGGCCTGCTGCCGCAGGAGCGCACGCCGGTCCGTGAAGGTGCTGAAATCGTCAACGAAGCCGGCGACATCATCGGCAGCGTGTGCAGCGGCGGTTTCGGCCCGACCCTGGGCGGGCCATTGGCGATGGGTTACCTCGACAGCGCCTATGTCGCACTGGACACGCCAGTCTGGGCCATCGTTCGTGGGAAAAAGGTGCAAATGCTTGTAAGCAAAATGCCATTCGTTCCACAACGCTACTATCGTGGTTGATTGACTGTTTCTATAAGTAACGCGATTGCGTTATGCGTGCACTAATGTGTAACGCAATCGCCATAAAACAGTGCACTTTCCTTACATTCGATTCGAATATGAACTTGGCTTATAACGTTCGAAAACAATTGAACAAGCTAATCGTATAAGCCCGACTAGTGGACTGACTAACAGCCGGCAAGCACAGGAAAACCGGGGCCTTCACGGGGCTTGTTTTTCCTCCTGTAGTTGGCGTAGAGTTTGTCCACTGTGTTTGCATGGGTCAGCTTGGAATCGTGACCTGGGCAGTAGCCTACAAGTTAGCTACATCCCGTTCGACGTCTTCTTACTCTCCTGCAACCAGCCCCAGTACTCTTTCATGAGGAAGAGACTGTCATCAATTTTTGCGTCAAAGGAAATAAGAAATGTCCACACGTCAGAGCGGTACCGTCAAGTGGTTTAACGACGAGAAAGGTTTTGGTTTTATCACTCCAGAAAGCGGTCCGGATCTGTTCGTGCATTTCCGCGCTATTCAGGGCAACGGCTTCAAGAGCCTGAAAGAAGGCCAGAAAGTGACTTTCGTTGCCGTACAAGGCCAGAAAGGCATGCAGGCTGATGAAGTCATCGCTGAAGCCTGATTTTCTGTAACGAAAAAGCCCCTGATATTGATATCAGGGGCTTTTTTGTGCGCGCGAATCCGTAAAATGGCGCTTCACTTTCCGTCCAGAGGCTGCCATGTCGAAACACCTGCTCCTTCCCCAGGGCGACTTTCCTGCCGTCGGTCTCGGCCGTCGTCTGGCAGCGATGTTCTACGATTTTCTTCTGTGCACCGCTCTGCTGATCGTCACCGGCTTCATCTATAAGCTGATCCAGGCTGCAATCATCGGCGAAGAACGTCTGCGCGCAATGACCGACGCCGGAAAACTGGACGGCGACCCGCTGTACTCCACCGTGCTGCTGCTGGTGCTGTTCGGTTTCTTCGCCAAATTCTGGACTCACGCCGGCCAGACTTTGGGCATGCAGGTCTGGGGCATCCGTGTACAGAACGCCGATGGCACCGCGATCAGCCTGTGGCAGGCGCTGCTGCGGTTCATGGTGTCGATCGCGTCGTGGCTGTGCCTCGGCGTGGGGTTCTTCTGGTCACTGTTCGACAAGCGCAAGCGCGCCTGGCATGACATCTACTCGGACACGCAACTGGTGCGGATCCCGAAGAAAGCCAAATAATCCGGCAGATGCAAAAACGCCCCGATCGAATCGGGGCGTTTTCGTTTGCGGCTCAAAGTCAGGCGTTGCCTGCCAGCTTCATCCGCGCAGCCTGAGTGAAGTCGAGCATGCGCTTGAGCGGGCGGATCGCCTGGGGAATCAGCGCCGGGTCGACGAAGATCTCGTTCGAGCCCTCCTGCAAGCACTTCAGCGTGCGCTCAAGGGTGTTCATGGCCATCCACGGGCAATGTGCACAACTGCGGCACGCCGCGCCGTTACCGGCCGTTGGCGCCTCGATGAAGACCTTGTCCGGGCACAGCTGCTGCATCTTGTAGAAGATGCCACGGTCAGTGGCCACGATCAGGGTCTTGTTCGGCAGCGATTGTGCGGCAGCGATCAACTGGCTGGTGGAACCGACGGCGTCCGCCAGCTCGATCACCGACGTCGGCGACTCCGGGTGCACCAGAATGGCCGCGTCCGGGTACAGCGCCTTCATGTCTTCCAGCTGCTTGGACTTGAACTCTTCGTGAACGATGCAGGCACCGTCCCAGAGCAACATGTCGGCGCCGGTCTGGCGCTGAATGTAGGTGCCCAGGTGCTTGTCAGGGCCCCAGATGATGGTCTCGCCGTTATCCATCAGGCTTTCGACGATCTCCAGTGCGCAACTCGATGTCACCACCCAGTCGGCCCGGGCTTTGACCGCGGCCGAGGTATTGGCGTACACCACAACGGTGCGTTCCGGATGCTGATCGCAGAACGCCGAGAACTCATCCACCGGACAACCCAGATCCAGCGAGCAGGTCGCCTCCAGGGTCGGCATCAGAACACGTTTTTCCGGGTTGAGGATCTTCGCGGTTTCACCCATGAATTTCACCCCGGCAACCACCACGGTCTTGGCCGGGTGGGCGTTGCCGAAGCGGGCCATTTCCAGCGAGTCGGAAACGCAACCACCGGTTTCTTCGGCCAGGGCCTGAATGATCGGATCGCAATAAAAGTGGGCAACCAGCACCGCGTCCTGAGCCTTGAGCTCGGCGGCGATGGCGGAACGGTAATAAGCCTCTTCCTCGGCCGTCAGCGGCTTGGGCTGCTTGGCGTCGAGGTGGGCTTGTACCAGAAGGCGTTCGGAAATCTGCGTCATGTTCGCAAGACCTGCAGGCGCATTCGCGCGAAAGTCGAGTATACACCCGGCTCCGGACCGCTTGAGGGTACCGCCGGGAGAGTGAGTTTTATCAGGCACGGACAGCGTTGAAGCTGCGCAAGGCTACAGAATATCCCGATGATGCAAAAGATGATTCTGACCTGTGTCAGCGCAACGGCTGCCAAAAGGAGTGACGCCGAATCGCAGGCAAAAAAAAACCCGGAAATCCTCACTTTCGTGGGCCTTCCGGATTTTCTAAACCGCCAAATATGGTGGGTCGTGTGGGATTCGAACCTACGACCAATTGGTTAAAAGCCAACTGCTCTACCAACTGAGCTAACGACCCGCTGTGTGGTGGCGCGTATAATACTGATTTTTAAGGACTATTCAACACCTAATTTGAAAAAAATCAAAAATAAGGTGTCGGGTCGCTGATTCCGGCCGCTGCAAAGCCTTCTGCACGCAGTCGGCAGCTGTCGCATTTACCGCAGGCACGGCCATTATCGTCCGCCTGATAGCAGGAAACCGTCAGTCCGTAATCAACACCCAGCTTCACGCCAGCCTGAACGATCTGTGCCTTGCTCAGATTCTGCAGCGGGGCCTGGATGCGGAAACCATTGCCTTCCACACCGGCCTTGGTCGCCAGATTGGCCATACGCTCGAACGACTCGATGAACTCGGGACGGCAGTCCGGGTAGCCGGAGTAATCCACGGCGTTGACGCCGATAAAGATGTCACGGGCGCCGAGTACTTCAGCCCAGCCCAATGCCAGCGACAAGAACACCGTATTGCGCGCCGGCACGTAGGTGACCGGAATGCCCTCGCCCAGTTCTTCAGGGATATCGATGCTGCTGTCGGTCAGGGCCGAACCGCCCATGCCATTCAGGTTCAGGCCAATGACCTTGTGCTCGATCACGCCCAGATCGCGGGCAACGCGAGCAGCGGCATGCAATTCAGCGTGGGAACGCTGACCGTAATCGAAGCTCATGGTGTAGCAGGCGTAGCCTTCAGCACGGGCCATTGCCACCACGGTGGCCGAGTCCAGACCACCCGACAACAGGATGACCGCACGTTTTGCGTTGGTGTTCAGTTGTTCAGTCATCTCAGCGCCCCGGCTCATCATTCCATAGATATTTGTGCAGCTGCAGTTGCAACCGCACTGGCAGGTTATCCGCCACCACCCAGTCCGCCAGATCCCTTGCGTTCAGGTCATGGTGACTTGGAGAAAACAGGACTTCGCCGGCACGCCGATCAAGCCCGTACTGGATCAGCCTGGAAACCGCCCAGTCATAGTCGCCCCGCGAGCAGATGACAAACTTCACCTGATCGTTGGGCGTCAGCAGGTCAATGTTCTCGTAACGGTTACGATGGGCTTCTTTGGAGTCTGGCGTTTTCAGGTCGACCACCCGACTGACCCGCGGATCAACCGCTGAAATGTCGAGGGCGCCGCTGGTTTCCAGCGAGACTTCGTAACCGGCATCGCACAATTGTTTGAGCAAAGGGATGGCATTGGGCTGCGCCAGCGGCTCACCGCCAGTGACACAAACGTAGCGCGGGCGAAACCCGGCCACTTGCTCGAGGATGTCGTCGAGTGTACGAATGGTGCCGCCGCTGAACGCATAGGCACTGTCGCAGTATTGGCAACGCAACGGGCAACCGGTCAGGCGCACAAAAACAGTGGGCAGCCCGGCAGTCCGCGTTTCCCCCTGCAACGAGTAGAAAACTTCGGTGATTCTCAATGTGTCTTGCATAGTCGCCACGGGCGTAACAGCTAAACAGGCTGTCCGCCTCCGTCAGGCACTTCAGGCAACCCCGCCAACGCGCAGATCACCAGAAGCGTGTTTCATAAAAGGGCGTGAATTCTAACGAAAAAACCCGCGACAAGCGCGGGTTTCTTCCAAACGGGTCAAACAGTATTACATGCGCTGCAGATCGCGTTGGGCCAACTGGGCAGCGGAGGTCCCCGGATACTGGGACACAACTTGTTGCAGAATGCCTTTGACCTTGTCGGTGTGACCGAGGCGGCGCTCTACGTCAGCCAGCTTGTACAGCGAATCCGGCACTTTGGCATGCTTGGGATACAGCTGCGAGACCTTGGCAAAAGCCTGACCTGCACCTTGCAGATCGCCTTTGGCCAGGTTCACTTCACCCAACCAGTACTGGGCATTGCCCGCGTACTGGCTGTTCGGGTATTTACGCAGGAATGCGGCGAAAGCCTGGCTGGCCTTGTCGAAATCCTTGGCCTTGATCAGGTCGAAGGCTGCATCGTAATACAGCTTTTCCTTGGCCGGATCAGCCGGTTCGCCACTCGCGGCAGGTGCCTGGGCAGCAGCCCCTGCTCCAGCAGCGGCACCGGCAGCAGCACTTGCATCGCCACCGGCAGAAGAATTCTCGGGAGTCGCGGCAGGTGCAGCACCGGATCCTATGCGCCGATCAAGATCCTGGTATCGCTCCAGGGATTCCTGCTTCATGCGCGCAACCTGATTCTGCAGTTCTTCGATCACGCCCTGCTGGCGCGATATCTGATCCTGCATTTGTTGCAATTGGTTGAACAGCATGCCTTGTGCCGAGGCAGGGGCCGAAGCCGCTCCCCCGGCATAGGCGCCGTTCGTACCGTAACCTGCAGGCGGATAACTGCTCCCGCTATTGTTATAACCGGAGTTGTCATCGACCACAGGAACCGCAGCCCACGCCGCAAGCGGCGCGAGGCTGAGAGCCAGAACAGTTACAGCACGACGGCACGTTCGCATATCGAATTACTTACGCAGTTCGACGCGACGGTTTTGAGCCCAGGACTGCTCGTCGTTGCCGGTAGCAACTGGACGCTCTTCGCCGTAGGAAACCAGTTCCAGCTGAGCTGGGGAAACACCTTGCAGTACCAGGTAGCGCTGAACGGCTTTCGCACGACGCTCGCCCAGTGCCATGTTGTACTCACGAGTACCACGTTCGTCGGTGTTGCCTTCCAGAACAACGCGAGCGCCGTTTGCTTTCAGGTCTTTGGCGTGAACGTCCAGAGCGCGCATGGCTTCTGGCTTCAGGTCCGAGCTGTCGTATTCGAAGTAGAAGGTGGTGATTGCGCGCAGAGCAGCTTCTTCGCTCAGGGAACCGTCAACGGCACCGGTGTTTGCGCCGTAACCAGCGTTTGGATCAACAGCGCCTTCACCGGCGTTGTCGCCGCCTTTGGACGAGCAACCTACAGCTACAGCCATGGCCAGAGCCAGCGCAGCAAATTTACCAAACTTCAGCATTTCCATCGTGAAACTCCTAATGAACCCCAGTGTGTTAAGTAAAACGTGTAGCGCCCGCTCACTTCAGGTAAGGGGACCAGGACGGTTCTCTGACTTCGCCTTGAGCGGTAGGAAGCGGGAGCCTAACGCGTCCATTAATGGACACGAGCATCAAGACTCCCCGGCCCTGTTGGCGGGTGGCGTAGATTACCATGGTGCCGTTGGGCGCAACAGTAGGCGACTCGTCCAGAGTGCTATCAGTGAGGATTTTTACACTTCCGCGCTGCAAATCCTGAGCCGCCACTTTGAAATTGGTGAAACCGTCCTGACGATGGATCATCACCAGGGTCTTTTCATCAGCCGACAGCTTCGGGTTGGCGTTGTAGTTACCCACGAACGTCACACGCTCGGCACCACCGCCATTGGCGCTGGTCTTGTAGATCTGCGGTTTGCCGCCACGGTCGGAAGTGAAGTAGATGGTCGAGCCATCCTTGCCCCAGTACGGTTCGGTGTTGATGCCGGGACCTGCGGTCACACGAGTGATCTGACGCGAACCGAGGTTCATCACGTAGATGTCCGGGTTACCGTCTTTCGACAGCACGAACGCCAGGCGATTGCCATCCGGCGACCAGGCCGGAGCGCCGTTCAGGCCTTCGAAGTTGGTGATCTGCTCGCGGCGACCGGTGTCGATGTTCTGCATGAAGATGCGCGGACGCTTCTGCTCGAACGATACATAGGCAATACGCTTGCCGTCCGGTGCGAAACGCGGCGACAGGATCGGCTCGCGCGATTGCAGCAGAGTCACGGCGCGGGCACCGTCATAGTCCGAACGCTGCAGGGTGTAACGGGTGTTCTTCTCGGAGAAGCGTTCAGCCGTCACGTACAGCAGGCGAGTCGAGAACGCACCGTCGATACCGGTCAGTTTCTGGAACGACTGGTCAGAGATGAAGTGCGCCATGTCCCGAATTTGCTCGGTCGTACCGGAAACACTGCCGTCCGCCACTTTCTGTTCGGTGGCAACGTTGAACAACGCCCACTGAACCTGCAGGCGACCACCGGCCGGCGTGATATTGCCGACCATCATGTACTGGGCACCTACTGCCTTCCAGTCACGGAAGATGATTTCGCTCGGCTGGCTTGGCTGGCTGATCATGTTCTGTTTTGGAATCGGCGAGTAATAACCCGAGTTCCGCAGGTCGTTACCAATGATTTCAGCCATGTCGTCCGGCAGGACGGCACCGCCCTGGAAACCGAACGGTACGACGGCGATCGGGGTCGCCCGATCGCTGCCGCTGGTGACCAGAATGTTCTTTTCATCCGCCATCGCGATCCCTGCCATGCAGCAGATCACGACCAGCATTCCTCGAAGAAGGTTTCTCACAAGGCTAGATCCTCAGGTGTGAATGTCATCTTGAATGAACGATACGGAGCGAAATCGCTCGGCTTCATTCCCTGCATTTCCGTCAAACGTCCAATATTCTTGACCGCCGCCACTGCCGACGCATCGAACGGACCGTCGCCACTGGACTTGGCCACGCTGACCGTAGTCACCGTACCGTCCGGCAACATGCCGATCTGCAGTACAACCGTCATGCCTTTGCGTGCCGAAGGAGGACGTGCCCAACCTTCCGCTGCCCGCGCACGAATCAAGTCATCGAAGCTGCCCGCGGTTTCGTCACCACGCTCATCCGCCAAAGCCTGCTGACGCTCGGTCTTGTCGGACAGCAGGTCGGCCAGAGCCTGGGCCTTCTTGTCCTCGACCGACTTGCGTGCCGCGTCCTGCGCTTTCTTCTTCGCAGCATCGGCAGCAGCTTTCTTCTTGGCTTCATCGGCGACTTTCTTCTTCGCCTCTTCAGCCTCGGCTTTCTTCTTGGCGTCTTCGGCGGCTTTCTTCTTCGCGTCTTCGACGATTTTCTTCTTGGCTTCTTCAGCGGCCTCTTTCTTGGCCTCTTCTTCAGCAGCCTTCTTGGCTTCTTCTTCAGCTTTCTTCTTGGCTATATCAGCCAATTGTTTCTCTTCTGCCTTCTTGGCTTCGGCGGCTTTCTTAGCGTCTTCGGCTTTCTTGGCTTCGTCAGCCTTCTTCGCCTGTTCCGCTTTCTTCGCCTCATCGGCCTTCTTGGCTTCCTCGGCCTTTTGAGCCGCTTCTTCTTTCTTTTGTTCCGCAGCCTTCACCGCTTCCTGCTCGACCTTTTTCTGCTCCATCTGCTCGACTTCGGTCTGGCGCGCGGCGGATTTCTTCGCCTCACCCGCAATCTTCTGATTGGTCTGGGTGGTTGCCTGACTTTTCGATTTCAGCTGGTAAAGGGTCGCCTGGACAATCGGCTTGGCCGGCGGCAGCTCCGGTGTCATGGCGAAACTGACGAACAGCATGCCGAACACCAGCACGTGCAAGCCAATCGCCCAGACACTGGGCCAGAAGTAGCTTTCCGAGGCGGACGGCTCTCGCTGTTGCTGCATCAGGGGGCCTCGGTGATCAAGCCAACATTACCGACCCCGGCTTTCTGCAACCCGCCCATGGCACCCATGACGGAGCCATAATCGACGGACTTGTCGCCACGGATGAAGACCTGGGTGCGCTTGCCGCCTTCAGTGCCGGCGCGGATGATCTTGGTCACCGCGTCGGTCATCTGTGGCAGGGTCATGGCCCGGTCCTGTTGCTTCTCGGTGTCGACTTCGCTGCCAAGGTTCCAGTAGTAGGTCTTGTCAGCCTTGATCGAAATGGTCAGCACCTGGGTGTTGTTGTCCTGCGGCAAGGCTTCGCTGGAAACCTTGGGCAGATCCACTTTCACGCCCTGATTGAGCATCGGCGCAGTCACCATGAAGATGACCAGCAGCACCAGCATCACGTCGATGTAAGGCACTACGTTCATCTCGGCGACCGGCTTGCGCTTGTGTCGGGCTCGAGTGATTAAAGCCATCGGTAAATACCTGCTTATTCTTCGCTGGTGTGCACTTTGCGGTGCAGGATCGCCTGGAATTCATCGGCGAAGGTGTAGTAGCGGCTCAGCAAGGTTTCACTGCGGGCAGAGAAACGGTTGTAAGCGATAACGGCCGGGATCGCGGCGAACAGGCCGATCGCGGTGGCGATCAGGGCTTCGGCGATGCCGGGTGCCACAGTGGCCAGGGTGGCCTGTTGTGCGCTGGCCAGACCACGGAAGGAGTTCATGATCCCCCACACGGTACCGAACAGACCGATGTACGGGCTGACCGAACCGACGGTGGCGAGGAACGGCAGGCTTTGCTCGAGCTTCTCTTCCTCGCGGGAGATGGCTACGCGCATGGCACGGGCCACGCCTTCCATGACCGCTTCAGGGTCGACGCCCGGCTGCTGGCGCAGACGCGAGAATTCCTTGAAACCGGCACGGAAGATCTGCTCGACGCCCGAGTCCGGATCCGGGTTGCTGCCGGCCTGACGGTACAGTTTGGACAGGTCGATACCCGACCAGAAGCGCTCCTCGAAGCTCTCCAGGGCACGTCGACCGGCGCGCAGCAGATTGCTGCGCTGAAAGATCATGATCCATGAGGTCACCGATGCGGCTACCAGGGTCAACATTACCAACTGCACCACGATGCTGGCATTGCTGACCAGGCTCCACATGGAGGAATGGTCGACGACGTTAGCTTCCACGCTTTATCTCCTGCTTCAAGTGTGTACCCGTGCCGACCGCGTCGGCGAAAGCCGCACGCAAGTCTTCGGGAAGGGCCCGGGGTTTCAAACTGTTAGTGCGCACACAGGCCACCAGAAACTGCCCCTCACAGAGCAGCACATTATCCGTTGCCCGCCTGACCTGCTGTCGAAAGCGCAGGCTGGCACGGTTCAATTCGATTACATCAGCGCTTACCAGCAGCTCGTCGTCCAGTCGCGCCGGCGCGTGATAACGCGCTTCGCTGGAGTGCACGACGAACAACAGGTCCTCCCCTGCCAGCGCCGACTGGGCAAAGCCCAGCTCCCGGAGCCGCTCGGTTCGAGCCCGTTCCATAAACTTGAGGTAATTAACGTAATACACGATGCCGCCCGCATCGGTGTCCTCGTAATAAACGCGACAACGATGTGCGAACGGCTCAAGCCCGTTTTGCGCGCGCATACTCTAGTGCTTACTCCTCGGGTTGCCAATCCGGCCAGGCAACTGTTTTTCATAGTTCGAAGGCTTTACCGCAAAAGTACCGTCCTGAGACAGTACAAACGCTGAATAAATCGCCAATAAATGTGTATCAATCATCCACGGCATCGAGAAACTCGTCTGCCACGGGCATTTCGCCCATTCGTGACGGAATGTTTAAACCAAAATGCAGATACGCGTGCCGGGTCACCACCCTGCCCCGCGGCGTACGCATGATGTAGCCCTGCTGAATCAGATACGGTTCCAGCACATCTTCGATGGTGTGGCGCTCTTCACTGATCGCGGCCGCCAGGCTGTCGATGCCAACGGGCCCGCCATCGAACTTCTCGATCATGGTCAACAGCAATCGCCGGTCCTGATGATCGAAGCCGTGTTCATCGACATCCAGCAGATTCAGTGCCAGGTCGGCAACGGACTTGGTGATATGCCCCTTGGCCCGGACTTCGGCGAAATCCCGCACCCGGCGCAGCAGCCGGTTGGCAATCCGCGGCGTACCACGGGCACGACGGGCAATTTCGAAAGAGCCTTCCGGGTCCAGCGGCAGACCGAGGATGTTCGCCGAACGGCTGACAATCGTCGCCAGGTCGGCGGTGCTGTAGAACTCGAGACGCTGGACAATACCGAAACGGTCACGCAACGGATTGGTCAGCATCCCCGCCCGCGTCGTTGCGCCAACGAGGGTGAACGGCGGCAGATCAAGTTTGATCGAACGCGCTGCCGGCCCCTCACCGATCATGATGTCGAGCTGGAAGTCTTCCATCGCCGGGTACAGCACTTCTTCGACGATCGGCGACAGACGATGGATTTCATCGATGAACAACACATCGTGGGGTTCAAGATTGGTCAACAGCGCGGCCAGATCCCCCGGCCGTTCGAGCACCGGGCCTGAAGTGCTCTTGATCGACACGCCCATTTCCTGGGCAATGATGTTGGCCAGGGTGGTCTTGCCCAGCCCCGGCGGGCCGAAGATCAGGGTGTGGTCGAGGGATTCGCTACGGCCGCGGGCGGCCTGGATAAACAGTTCCATCTGCTCGCGAACGGTCGGCTGGCCAATGTATTCGGCCAGACTGACGGGACGTATCGCCCGATCCTGGACTTCTTCGCGCTCACGCGGACTGTGCGTGGCGGCGATCAGACGATCAGCTTCAATCACTTAAATCATTCCCTTCAGGGCGCGTCGGATCATGTCTTCACTGCTCAAGCCTTTCTCCTTGATCGCGGAAATCGCCTTGCTCGCTTCCTGCGGCTTGTAGCCCAGGGAAATCAGCGCGCTGACCGCGTCGTTCTCGGCGGTATTGACCGGTGCCGGGCCGTCCGGCTGGTTCGGTACCAGCGCAAACATGGCCGGCGAGGTTTCCCAGGCCTTGAAGCGGTCCTTGAGTTCGACCAGCAGACGCTCGGCGGTTTTCTTGCCCACACCCGGCACTTTGGTCAGCGCCGAAGTGTCCTGGGACTGCACGCAACGGATCAGCTCATCGACTTCCAGACTCGACATCAAGGCCAGGGCCAGTTTCGGGCCCACACCATTGAGACGGATCAACTCGCGAAAAAAGTCTCGCTCACGCTTGCCAGCGAAACCATAGAGTAACTGCGCGTCTTCGCGTACGACCAAATGGGTGTGCAAGGTCAGCGGTTCACCGACCGACGGCAGGCGATACAGGGTGGTCATGGGCACTTCCAGCTCATACCCGAGGCCGTTTACATCCAGAATCAGGTGCGGCGGCTGTTTTTCAGCGAGGGTGCCGCGCAAGCGTCCAATCACGTTTCAGATCCTTGAGCGTTGGCCAGCCGCGGGCTGGCGACAAAACGGAATACGGATTCGGGCCGACGACCCAGGCACAAAATCCATATACCGGAAAATTGATTGCTGATGCTATCAGAGACGCAGGCGCCCGCCACGACTGCGTGCGGTTCCCAGGCCGTGAGGCAACAGGCTGGAGCGGGTGTGCGCATGGCAAATGGCAATGGCCAGGGCGTCCGAGGCATCGATTTGTGGCTTGCTGGTCAGTTTGAGCATGTGCATGACCATCATCTGCACCTGCTCCTTATTGGCTGCACCGGTGCCGACTACGGCCTGTTTGACCTGAGTGGCTGTGTACTCGGCGATCTCCAGGCTCTCTTCGGCACCCGCGACGATCGCGGCCCCACGGGCCTGCCCGAGCTTCAGCGCCGAGTCGGCGTTTTTCGCCATGAACACCTTTTCGATGCCCATGGTCACCGGACCGTAGGTCTGGATGATTTCCCGCACACCGCGATAGACGATCTGCAAACGCTCATGCAACTCGCCGGCACCGGTACGAATGCAGCCGGAAGCCACGTAGACACAACCACGCCCGGTATCGCGTACCACGCCATATCCGGTGATGCGCGAACCGGGGTCGATACCAAGAATTAAAGTCATAAGCCTGCAGGTTCGAAAAAACACAAAAACAAATGTGGGAGATTCCATGTTCGAGATAACCCCTCAAACATGAAATCTCCCACATTGAAGCCTAGCCGTTATCAGCCGAGCTGAGCCGCCACGTCTTCCGGAATGTCGGCATTGGAATAGACGTTCTGCACATCATCCAGATCCTCGAGCATGTCGATCAGCTTGAGCACCTTCTCCGCGCCTTCCAGATCCAGTTCGGCACTGGTGGTCGGCTGCATGACGATTTCCGCGTCATCACCCTTGAAACCGGCCGCTTCCAGCGCGTTTCGCACGGCATAGAAACTGGTGAACGACGTGAACACGTCAATCGAGCCGTCTTCATGAGTGACCACGTCGTCGGCATCGGCTTCCAGTGCCGCTTCGGTCAGCGCATCTTCGTCGACACCCGGTGCGAAGCTGATCTGGCCCTTGCGTTCGAACAGGTAGGCCACCGAACCGTCAGTTCCGAGGTTGCCGCCACACTTGCTGAACGCATGGCGCACGGCCGCGGCGGTTCGGTTGCGGTTGTCGGTCATGCACTCGACCATCACCGCCACGCCACCCGGGCCGTAACCTTCGTAGGTCAGTTCTTCAACGTTGTCCGCTTCGGTCGCGCCGGCACCACGGGCCACTGCGCGATCGATGATGTCGCGACTCATGTTGGCGCCCAGCGCCTTGTCCAGGGCCAGACGCAGACGCGGGTTGGAACCCGGATCGCCACCGCCCTGACGGGCCGCAACGGTCAGTTCACGGATCCACTTGGTGAAGATCTTGCCTCGTTTGGCATCCTGACGTTCTTTGCGGTGCTTGATGTTCGCCCACTTGGAATGACCTGCCATATCTCGCTCCGAATTCTCTTTGAAACGTTGCCCGCCGCGCACATCGCGCAGCCAGCAAACAAAAAAATCTCGACCTGCTTTCTATAGAAAGAAAAAAGGCGCATCCGAAGATGCGCCTTCAGGCCCGTCTTACTCAGCCTTTGGTGTTTCGCGCAAACGAATGTGCAGTTCGCGCAGTGCCTTGGCATCCACGACACCCGGCGCCTGCGTCATCACGTCGGCAGCACTCTGGGTTTTCGGGAAGGCGATCACTTCACGGATCGACTGGGCGCCGGTCATCAGCATCACCAGACGGTCCAGACCGAAGGCCAGACCACCGTGCGGCGGTGCACCGTACTTCAGCGCGTCGAGCAGGAAGCCGAACTTCTCTTCCTGTTCCGCTTCGTTGATGCCCAGCAGACGGAATACCGCTTGCTGCATCTCCTTGCGGTGGATACGGATCGAACCGCCACCCAGCTCGGTGCCGTTCAGAACCATGTCATAGGCACGGGACAGCGCGCCAGCCGGGTTGGCTTCGAGCTCTTCCGGAGTGCACTTCGGTGCGGTGAACGGGTGGTGCAGGGCAGAGAAGCTGCCGTCATCGTTCTCTTCGAACATCGGGAAGTCGACGACCCACATCGGAGCCCATTCACAGGTCAGCAGCTTCAGGTCGTGACCGAGCTTGATACGCAGCGCGCCCAGGGCTTCGCTGACGATCTTGGCCTTGTCGGCGCCGAAGAACACGATGTCGCCGTCGACTGCACCGACGCGATCGAGGATCACGTTCAGGTTGGCTTCCGGGATGTTTTTCACGATCGGCGATTGCAGACCTTCAACACCGGCAGCACGCTCGTTGACCTTGATGTATGCCAGACCCTTGGCACCGTAGATGCCGACGAACTTGGTGTAGTCGTCGATCTGCTTGCGCGGCATGCTTGCCCCGCCTGGAACGCGCAGTGCGGCGATACGGCATTTCGGATCGTTGGCCGGGCCGCTGAACACCTTGAAATCAACTTCTTTCAGCTGATCGGCTACGTCGACCAGCTCCAGCGGGTTACGCAGGTCCGGCTTGTCGGAACCGTAGCGGCGCATGGCTTCTTCGAAAGTCATGTGCGGGAATTCACCGAATTCCAGATCCAGCACTTCCTTGAACAGGTTGCGGATCATGCCTTCGGTCAGGCCCATGATGTCTTTTTCGTCGAGGAAGCTGGTCTCGATGTCGATCTGAGTGAACTCAGGCTGACGGTCGGCACGCAGGTCTTCGTCGCGGAAGCACTTGGCGATCTGGTAGTAACGGTCGAAGCCGGCGACCATCAGCAGTTGCTTGAACAGCTGAGGCGATTGCGGCAGGGCGAAGAACGAACCGGCGTGCGTACGGCTCGGCACGAGGTAGTCGCGCGCGCCTTCTGGAGTTGCGCGGGTCAGGATCGGCGTTTCCACGTCGAGGAAGCCGTTCTCGTCGAGGTAGCGACGGATGCTGGTGGTCATGCGCGAACGCAGACGCAGCTTCTCGGCCATTTCCGGACGACGCAGGTCGAGGAAACGATAGCGCAGACGGGTTTCTTCACCCACGTCCGAGAACTCGTTCAGCGGGAACGGCGGGGTTTCCGACTCGTTCAGCACTTCCAGTTCGTAGCCCAGGACTTCGATCATGCCCGACGCCATGTTGGCGTTGGTGGCACCGGCCGGACGCAGACGCACCTTGCCGGTGATCTTCACGACGTATTCGCTGCGCACGCGATCGGCGGCGGCGAAGCTCTCGGCGCGATCCGGATCGAAGACCACCTGGGCCAGACCGTCACGATCACGGATATCGAGGAAGATCACCCCGCCGTGGTCGCGGCGACGGTGAACCCATCCGCAAAGGGTAATTTCCTGGCCTTCCAGGCTTTCGTTCAGTTGGCCGCAATAATGGCTGCGCATCATGGTAGTGGTTTCGCTTCTCGTAATTCGAAATTCGGTGGAGATCCGCCGCACTCAAGCTCTGTGCGACCGGTGGATGCTCGCGCGTGTCGTAAGACCCGGGCCTGAACCCTAGTCAGATTTGTCGCCACCGGCCAGATTCTTCTTCGCGCCGGTCTTGAAATCGGTTTCGTACCAACCGCTGCCGCTGAGGCGAAAGCCTGGCATGGACAGCTGTTTCCTGAGCTCTGGTGCCTGACAGGCAGGGCAATCGACCAGCGGTGCATCACTGATCTTTTGAATGGCTTCCAACTGATGACCACAGGAAGCACATTGGTAATCGTACATCGGCATGGAGTTGTCTCGGCGATCAGATTGCCAGCTGCCGCAGGGCGGTGTGGCGAAAGAGCGGGATTATATCCATTAAATGCGGCCTGTGCAGCCGGAAGACTGCACGGGCCGCCCGGTCACTGGCAACCCCCGACGGTCACCGGGGCATCCCGCAGGCCGTGCACGACACACACCACCCGCACCAGACCGCTGAAGTTCTTCACGCCACCGTGACGCAAGTGCACCTCGCGATCGACACGGGACAGCAAGGTGCCGACCGAACAGCAATTATCCTCGGCCATACGGCCCAGAATATTCCAGTAGACCTGCTCCAGCCGCATGCAGGTCGCAAACCCGTTCAAGCGCACCGACCTGGCCAAGGGCCGGATCAATGCCATGTCGAACTCTTCAAGAAACGGCGCCACGGCCCTGTCCTGCCGCGAGCCGATGACGATTCCACTTCGCCTGTCTCCAACTTCCATATCGTTGACACTCCTATGCCATCTCTGCTTGTTGCCAAGGCAACATCCTGTGACCTCATTAAAAGCGCAGGGACAAAGGCATGGCCAGACGACTTTTTGACCGTCCTCGTAGGATAAGCCAACAGAAAAGGGAGGATCATGGACCAGCGAAGTGCTTTCCTCGCTTCCTACAAACGCGAGTGCTTTTTCCTCGCCAGGACGGGCGCACGGCCGACAATTCGTGGCCGTGCGCCACGGGCGATCAGACTTCGAGCAGCGCCCTGAGCATCCACGCGGTTTTCTCGTGGACTTGCATGCGCTGAGTCAGAAGATCAGCCGTCGGCTCGTCACTGACCTTATCCAGCAGCGGGAAAATCCCCCGCGCCGTGCGAGTGACCGCTTCCTGGCCTTCGACCAGTTGTTTGATCATGTCTTCGGCACTCGGCACGCCCACCTCTTCCTTAATAGAGGAAAGACGCGCGTAAGTCGCATAAGCACCCGGCGCAGGGAAACCCAGGGCGCGGATGCGTTCGGCGATCGAATCCACGGCCAGTGCCAGTTCGTTGTACTGCTCCTCGAACATCAGGTGCAAGGTCCGGAACATCGGTCCGGTGACGTTCCAGTGGAAGTTGTGGGTCTTCAAATAGAGCACGTAGGTGTCCGACAGCAGACGCGACAGCCCTTCGACGATGGATTTGCGGTCTTCTTCACTGATACCGATATCGATTGCCATGCTTACCCCCTAACGGCGATTGAATTCATCCAGCAGGTGTCGGTTCACTGTAGCAAGGCCTCCCTCCCGTGGCAGCCCCCGTATCGACCCGATAGAGGCGACAAATCGCCCCACGCATTGCCACTGGCCGGCGTGATTTGAGTAGCCACGGGCTTTGCTGTTAAATAGGCAGTGTGTCGCTACGCCCCGTTTTCCGGGCGTTGCGCATAGGCTGATGCCGGGTACGTGTCCAACGCCTCTTATTGTTTCGAAGCGAACCGTGCGCCTTCAGCTCTTCCTTGTGAGCCGTCATAACGTGAGTCAATAAAAATGTTGAAAATCGTCCACCTGCTAATGGGCGCAGCGGCGTTGCTGCTGTCGTTCATACCTAGCTTGAAATCCGAAGCCGTTCCTTACCTGCAACAACCCGATGCACTTTACCTGGCCTTTTTCGGCCTGCTGAACCTGGTCATTGCCCCGGTGATCCCTTACTGGAACAAAGGCCCGCGCCAGCATCTGCAAAATCTGGTCAGCGCGCTGCTGGTGCTGACCGTCGTCCTGCAAACCCTGACCCTGATCGCGCCGATGCCTGTCATCGCCGGCCAGCCAGCCGTGCTGTTCAGCCTGGTGATCGCCCTGGTCGCCGTGGTCCTGCACCTGGCCGTCAGCTTCTACAAATCCTCACCGGCCGCCGCCGCGCAAAGCTACGACATGAGCAACCGCGATACCGGCACCGTCAAGTGGTTCAACACCTCCAAGGGCTTCGGCTTTATCTCCCGGGATTCCGGCGATGATATTTTCGTGCACTTTCGCGCCATCCGTGGCGAAGGCCACCGCGTCCTGGTCGAAGGCCAGCGCGTGGAGTTCTCGGTGATGAACCGTGACAAAGGCCTGCAAGCCGAAGACGTGATCGCCGCCCTGCCGCGTCGCTGATCCAGAACGAAAAAACCGCGAACAGCCTGGCTGCTCGCGGTTTTTTATTGCCCCTACGAAATACGCAAACTCAGTAGTGCGGCGGCGGTGCGTCTTCCTCAAAGGAGCCGAACTGGCCGACCATTTCTTCCTGGCGCTTGAGCAGCGCGGCCATCTGCAACTGCAGACGCTCCACGACTCGCTGCTGCTCCACCAGCACATCGTTCAACGCCTGAATGGTGTCATCCTGAAATGCCAGGCGGCTTTCCAAATCGGTAACGCGTTGTTCCAGGCTCATGATCAGCCCTCCAGAAACTTGAAATCTTCGTCCAGCACCAGGCGCAGGCGTTCGCGGATCGCGGCCACCTGTTCGGCGCTGTAAGGCTTGGCCGGGTGCTTGCCCCAGACCGGCGCCGGCCACGCGGCGTCATCACGTTTGCGCACGATCACATGCATGTGCATCTGGCTGACGACGTTACCCAGGGTGGCAACGTTCATCTTGTCGGCATCGAACGAGTCCTTGAGCACCTCCGCCAGGGCCGTGGTTTCCTGCCACAGACGCTGCTGATCGGCGACATCCAATTGAAACAACTCGCTGATATCGTCGCGACGAGGCACCAGGATGAACCACGGGTAGTTGGCGTCGTTGGACAGCAGCAACCGGCAGAGCGGGAAGTCGCCGATGGTCAGCGTGTCCTGTTGAAGGCGTGAATCTAAAGCAAACACTGGGTGTACTCCCGGCTGGTCGACAATATTCAGCTTAGTGGGCCTGCCCGGTGGACGGCGCACTAAACGACAGGACGGCAGCATACCTTCGAATGCCCTGCCCTTCACGATGAAGCGGCGCCCCGTCATGGAACATTTCCGGCGATTGCGCACCAGCACGAGACCCGCCGTGCCAGGCAATACGCCGAAATGACCGTGACTCACTACCGCGTTCAGGGTCATGACAGGGCTCAAGTGTTTGAATTCGGTACAGCCGGAAAAAATATTTGCACCAAAACCGTACAGCGGGTCTACGCTCAATGGCTCGGGCATCCGCCAAATACTCACTGGCAGGGTGAACCGGTAACGTTTTTGGTTGTCATGCGCAAAATCGAGCGAGGCAACACCAAGCGAGGAAGCGCGTCAACCCTGATCAAAAAGGGGCGCGCGAGCCCGCATTTACAAGGTTTTTACAGCAACAAGCGGGGCCATGGAAAAATAACCGCATCAATTTTGCGGTTTGTGCACGCTTGTTGCATTCGTACTCATATGGGCTATGAGCCCGCCACGGGAAGTGGTGGTTCAAACCCCGAAAAAAACAGTGGCAGGGTTGCCCGATGGAGATTCAAGTGTTTTGCCAGGGACTCTTTTTTACCGATGCAAAAAGGCCCAGAAACAGCGATAAAGTTGTCAGCCCGACTGCGTGGGTACTGTGAATTTGCGACATCGACCAAGCCATTTGCGACAGCGTCGTAAAGAACATGAAAGGTTGTATGTGCAAGTATCGCCAACATTGTCGGCGTGATATAAGTTTGCGCCGACACAAAAAGAAAGAGCCGCCCAGATAATAAAACAGGTGGGACGGCAGTACTCTTCTAAAACCAAAGGAGCAAATCACGATGCGCGTGATGAAGTGGAGCATGATCGCACTGGCCGTTACAGCAGCCAGTACTCAGTTGGCTACGGCCGCACCGTTTGTTAGTGATCAATCTGAAGCCAAAGGCTTTGTTGAAGACGCCAAACTGACCGAAACGTTGAAGAACTACTACTTCAACCGTGACAACAAGAACGGCGGCCACGACCAGAAAGACTGGACCCAGGGTTTCCTCGGCAACTTCACTTCCGGTTACACCCAAGGCACCGTAGGCGTCGGTATCGATGCATTCGGTTACCTGGCCGTGAAACTGGATGGCGGTGACGGTACTTCCGGTACCGGTAACATGAGCCGCAGCAATACCGTCAAAGCCAACGGTTATGCCCATGACGTTGATGAAAGCCAAGGTAAAGCCGGCGCTGCCATCAAATTCCGCATCTCCAAGACCGAGCTGAAAATCGGCGACCAGCAGCCAAGCACTGCTCCAGTGTTCGCTGTCGGCGGTTCCCGTATCCTTCCGCAAACTGCCAGTGGCTTCCAGCTGCAGAGCAGCGAAGTCAAAGACCTCGATCTCGAAGCCGGTCACTTCTACTCGGCGACCAGCCAGGACAAGAACGCCCGTGAAGGCGGCCTTTACGCCACCTACGCCGGTGTCGAAGCCAAAAACATCGACTACTTCGGTGGTAAATACGCCATCACTGACAACCTGACAGCTTCGCTGTACGGCGCCAAGCTGGAAGACATCTGGAACCAGTACTACGCGAACGTGAACCTCACCACGCCATTCGGTGGTGACACTTCGCTGAACACTGACTTCAACATCTACCGCACCACCGATACCGGTAGCGCCAAAGCCGGTGACATCAGCAACACCGCGTTCTCCCTGGCGACTGCCCTGTCGTTCCTGAAGGCACACACCTTCACCCTGGCCTTCCAGAAGGTCAACGGCGACACCCCGTTCGACTACATCGGCGTGGGCAAGAACAACCGTGGCGGCGACTCGATCTTCCTCGCCAACTCCATCCAGTACTCCGACTTTAACGGTGCAGGCGAGAAATCCCTGCAAGCCCGTTACGACCTGAAAATGGCCGAGTACGGCGTTCCTGGTCTGAGCTTCATGGTTCGTTACGTTAAAGGCTGGGATATCGACGGTACCCACACTCCTGCGGGTAGCGCTTACGCCGGTCTCTACGGTGAAGATGGCAAACACCACGAAACCAACTTTGAAGCCAAATATGTGGTTCAAAGCGGTCCGGCAAAAGACCTGTCCTTCCGTATTCGTCAAGCGTGGCACGTTGCTAACGCTGATGAAGGCGAAGGCGACGTTAAAGAGTTCCGTCTGATCACCGAGTACCCACTGAACATCTTGTAATCGTCAGTGGTTAGTTTGGTTGAATGAAAAAGGCCCATCTTCGGATGGGCCTTTTTTGTTATCTGTCACTTGCAATAAATGCCTGACCAACAAGTCAGGCATTTAATTAGCAACCTATCATTACACCGCCGACTCCTGAACCACACGAATCACGCGTTGTGGAAACGGAATATCAATACCGGCAGTCTTCAAACGATCACGGGACTGTTCGTTAAACATGAACATCACATCCCAGTAGTCTGCTGTCTTGACCCAGACACGCAGGGAAACAGTGATCGAACTATCACCCAGCGTCGAAATGACAGCCTGTGGCGCCGGATCCTGCAACACGCGATCATCTTTCGCCAGATCCAGCAGCACCTGACGGGCCTTTTGCAGATCGGCTTCGTAATCGACACCCACATCGAACACAACCTTGCGGGTTGGCTGACGGTTGGTGTTGGTGATGATGCCATTCGATAGATTGCCGTTCGGTACGATGATGGTCTTGTTGTCGCCGGTACGCAGCACGGTGTGGAAGATCTGGATGCTGTCAACAGTACCCGCCACGCCTTGCGCTTCGATCCAGTCGCCGATGCGGAACGGACGGAACAGCAGAATCAGCACGCCACCGGCGAAGTTCGCCAGGCTGCCCTGCAACGCCAGGCCGATGGCCAGGCCGGCCGCACCGATCGCCGCCACGAACGAAGTGGTTTCGACGCCGATCATCGATGCCACGCTGACGATCAGTAGCACTTTGAGAATAATGTTGGCCAGGCTGCTGATGAAACCTTGCAGCGCCAGGTCGGCATTGCGCAGAGCCAGCAAGCCACCGAGCTTTTGCGTGACCTTGTTGATCAGCCACCAGCCGATCGCCAGGGTAATCACCGCCAGCAGCACACGGCTGCCGTATTCCATGATCATCGGAATCCACGCCTGGGACACCTTGACCAGGTTGTCTACCTCAGCATTCAAATCCATCTTTTATCTCCTGATTGCCGGCTTCCCGGGCTGAAAAAATCAGCGGCAGAACGACCGGGCCTGTGGGGGCTCAATCGTTTCTGCCGCTGCTTGGGCCTCGGACGCTGAAAACGCCGAGAGGTTCCCGACTCGGATGGCTCAGTCGCGGAAGTTGTTGAATTGCAGTGGCATGCCGAATTCCTTGGCACGCAGGGCAGCGATGGCTTCCTGCAGATCGTCACGCTTCTTGCCGGTCACACGTACCTGCTCGCCCTGAATGGCGGCCTGCACCTTGAGCTTGGCTTCCTTGATGTGGCCGACGATCTTCTTCGCCAGTTCCTTGTCGATGCCTTCCTTCAGAACGGCGTCCTGCTTCATCAGCTTGCCCGAAGCGAAGGAGTCTTTGACTTCGAGGCACTGCACGTCGATCTTGCGCTTGACCAGGGCCAGCTTGAGGATCTCGATCATCGCTTCCAGCTGGAAATCGGCTTCAGCGGTCAGGTGGACGGTCAGGTCCTTTTCCTTGTATTCGAAGCTGCCCTTGCCTTTCAGGTCATAACGACGATCGAGTTCCTTCACGGCGTTCTCGACCGCGTTGGTGAGTTCGTGTTTGTCCAGTTCGGATACCACGTCGAACGACGGCATGTAATCTCTCCAATAAAAAGGCGCGCTCGTTCAGGACGCGGCGCGCTTGGCTTGCGGTTAAAATCGGGCTCATTATAACGGGTCTTTTCCCACCGACACGGCGAGCCTTGCATGCCTGTACCTTACCGAGTGAAAAACTGATGTCCACCCCCTGGCACATCCTCGGCGCCGGAAGTCTCGGCACCCTCTGGGCCACGCGTCTGGCCCGGGCCGGATTGCCGGTCCGGCTGATCCTGCGCGACATCGACCGCTTGCATGACTATGCGACAGCGGGCGGCCTGACGCTGGTGGAGCAAGGCGTGGCCAGCAGTTATGCCATCCCCGGCGAAACCCCGGACAGCCCCGAACCGATCCGGCGCCTGCTGGTGGCGTGCAAGGCCTACGATGCCGAAAGCGCCGTGGCCGGTGTCGCTCATCGTCTGGCGCCGGACGCCGAACTGATTCTTCTGCAAAACGGCCTCGGCAGCCAGGAAGCGGTCGCCGCGCAAGTCCCACAGGCCCGCTGCATCAGCGCCTCCAGCACCGAAGGCGCGTTTCGCGACGGCGACTGGCGCGTGGTGTTCGCCGGGCACGGTTACACCTGGCTCGGCGATGCCGGTCATCCCGTGGCACCGTTCTGGCTGGATGATCTTGAAGCGGCAAAGATTCCTCATGAATGGAGCGCGGACATCCTCACCCGACTGTGGCGAAAACTGGCGCTCAACTGTGCGATCAATCCCCTGACTGTGTTGCATGACTGCCGTAACGGCGGATTGCAGGAACATCATTGTGAAGTCGCCACTCTGTGCGCCGAACTGACCGAGTTGCTGGAGCGTTGCGGCCAGCCTGCGGCGGCGGACAACCTGCAACAGGAAGTCGAGCGGGTGATTTCGGCTACCGCCGCCAATTTCTCCTCCATGTATCAGGACGTGGCCAACAAGCGCCGCACCGAAATCAGCTATCTGCTGGGCCATGCCTGTAAGGCTGCGCAGCGGCATCAGCTCAACCTGCCGCATCTGAAACAATTGCTGCAACGGCTGACAGCCCATCTGCACAGTCTCGGATTGCCCGTCGACTGAGCAGCGGCTACGCTGCCCACTTGTTCCTTTGTTGCGATAAGCCCGATGCCATTGCGCCAGCGCCTCGAAAACCTGCCGGTCGGCCAGAAACTGCTGGCCGCCCTGCTGGTGCTGTTGACCACCGTGTTACTGGTCGCCAACCTGACCTTCATCAGCGCGGCCTATTACATTTCCCAGGAAAGCATGGCGCCCCAGGCGCTGCAAACCATTGGCCGACTGGTCGCAAACCCGAGCCTGATCGCCGAAGCGCTGCAATCACCACAAAGCGCCGAACGCCTGCTCAAGGAGCTCGACAGCTACTCGCCGCTGCGGGCCGCCGCCCTGTATGACGGCAAGGGCGATCGCATCGCTCAGGTGCAACGCGGCGACAAGCTCAATCTGCCGGAACGTTACCGGCACATCGAAGCCTGGCAACTCACCGAGTTTCGCAGCAATCAACTGATCACCCTGCCCCGCCCCGGCACGGCGCCGGGTCATCTGCTGCTGGTGGCCAGCAGCGAACTGCCGATGGCGTTCTACACCGGCACCCTGACGGCGAGTCTGGGGATCCTGATTTTCAGCGTGCTGTTGTGGCTGGTGATTGCCCGGCAGATCAAGCGCCTGATCACCCGGCCGATCCACGAACTCGAAGAACTCTCCCGCCAGGTGACCCGCGAGGAAAACTACGCCTTGCGCGCCTCGCGCGGCAACCACGACGAGATCGGCAGTCTGGCCGAGGCCTTCAATACCATGCTTTCACGCATCGAGGCCCGGGAGCAGCAGCTCAAGCGCGCCCGCGATGACTCGCAAGCCGCCTACGATCAGGCTCAGGGGCTGGCCGAAGAAACCCGCCACACCAACCGCAAGCTGGAGCTGGAAGTCCAGGTGCGCAGCAAGATCGAGAAGAAGCTCACAGGTTTCCAGAACTACCTCAACAGCATCATCGACTCCATGCCCTCGGCGCTGATCGCCCTCGACGAGCAGCTCTACGTCACGCAATGGAACCAGGAAGCCAGCGCCCTCTCCGGCACCCGGCTCGACGAAGCACTGAATCAACCGATCTTCCTCGCGTTCGAACCGCTCAAGCCGTTCCTGCCGCAGCTCAAGCAGACCGTCGAACAACACACCGTGGCGAAAATCGAGCGGGTGACCTGGTTCAAGGACGACGAGCCCAAGCATTACGCCCTGACCTTCTACCCGCTGATGGGCGGTGCCGGGCGTGGTGTGGTGATCCGTATCGACGACATCACCCAGCGCCTGTCGCTGGAGGACATGATGGTGCAGTCGGAAAAAATGCTCTCGGTCGGCGGCCTCGCGGCCGGCATGGCCCACGAAATCAACAATCCGCTGGGCGCGATCCTGCACAACGTGCAGAACATTCGCCGGCGTCTGTCGCCCGACCTGCCGAAAAACCTTGAACAGGCCGAACAACTGGGCATCGAGCTGGAGACCGTGAACCGTTACCTGCAAGGCCGGGAGGTCCCGCAACTGCTCGACGGCATCCAGCAGGCCGGGGCCCGGGCGGCAAAGATCGTCACCCACATGCTCAGTTTCAGTCGCCGCAGCACCCGTCAGATGGCCCCGTGCGACCTGCCGGCGCTGATCGATCAGGCCGTGGAAATCGCCGGCAACGACTTCGACCTGGCCATCGGCTTCGACTTCAAGGGGCAGGCGATCATCCGTCAGTTCGATCCGGCGCTGGGTCCGGTTCCGGGCACCGCCAACGAGCTGGAACAAGTGCTGCTCAACCTGCTGAAAAACGCTGCGCAGGCGATCCATTTGCGCGAAGACGACAGCGAGCCGGGGCGGATTATTCTGCGCACGAAGCTCAATCCGCCGTGGGCCGAGATTCAGGTTGAAGACAACGGCATCGGCATGAGCGAGAACGTGCGCAAACGCACCTTCGAGCCGTTCTTCACCACCAAGGAAATCGGCCAGGGCACGGGGCTCGGGCTCTCGGTGTCGTACTTCATCATCACCAACAATCACAAAGGGCAGATGGAAGTGCAGTCGGCACCGGGGCAAGGCACCTGCTTCACCCTGCGCCTGCCGCTGTCGCAACCGGCCCCCATCGCCGCCGAAACCAATCAACCACCGAGGTAAACCATGGGCTTTCGCTTGTCGAAGATCTACACCCGCACCGGCGACAAAGGCGAAACCGGCCTCGGCGATGGTCGCCGCGTCCCCAAGGATCATCCGCGCATCGAGGCCATTGGCGAAGTCGACACCCTGAACAGCCAGGTCGGCGTGCTGCTGGCCGGGTTGATCGCCGAACGCGAAAACTGCCCCGGACTCAATGAATTGATCGACGTGTTGGCGCCCTGCCAACATCGACTGTTCGACCTGGGTGGCGAGCTGGCAATGCCGGAATATCAGGCGCTGAACACGGCAGAAATCGAACGGCTGGAAGCCGCCATCGATATCTGGAACGAGGAATTGGGGCCGCTGGAGAACTTCATTCTGCCCGGCGGCTCGGTGCTGATTGCCCAGGCCCACGTCTGCCGCAGTCTGGCGCGCAGTGCCGAGCGGCGTTGTCAGCATTTGAATGCGATCGAACCGTTGGCCGGGGTTGGCCTGGCTTATATCAATCGCTTGTCGGATCTGCTGTTTGTGGCGGCGAGGTTGATTGCCCGCCGACAAGGGATTGCCGAAATTCTCTGGCAGCCGGCGGCAAAACCTTCAGAAATGTAGCGCCGATCAGGACGCCTTCGTCGGAACACCGCCCGGAGCAGGCCCGCTCCCACAGGGAAATGTATTCCTACAGTTGGAATGCAATCAAATGTGGGAGCGAGCCTGCTCGCGAAGGGGCCAAATGCATCAATGCCAAATCAAGCCTCAGGCCAGAACGCCCGAATCCCCGCCACACCCTGAGCCCCGGCATTCCACGCTTTCTCGCGCTCGGCCGGGCCGACTCCGCCCAACAGGAATACCGGCCTGCTGAAGCCTTCGATCAATGTAGAAGCCTGCTCCCAGCCCAACGGCTGCGCATCCGGGTGAGTCAGGGTCGGCTGCACCGGCGACAGGGTGACGAAGTCCACGCCCATCTGCTCGGCCAGCGCCAGTTCTTCAGCATTGTGGCAGGACGCCGCCAGCCAGCGCTCCGCCGGTAGCGGGCGCCCGGCTGCCGCGTACTTGCGCAGTTGCGCCGAGGTGATGTGCCAACCGGCGGACGGGAAATCCCCCAGCCACTCGAACGGGCCCTTGATCATCAACTGCGCCTTGCCGGCACACAGGCCGACCGCGTCCACCGCCAGATCGCGGTATTTCGGGTCATAGCCATTGGGCGCACGCAGCTGGATCAGCTTGATGCCCCCGGCAATCGCCTTCTGGATGCCGCGCAGCAGGGCCGGAGCTTCCAGGTCTTCCGGGGTGATCAGGTATTCAGCAGGCAGACGCGCCGCCGCGACGATCGGCTGGTTGGCCGCCGGGAACTCGTAATTCGTCAGTTCCTTAGGCGAAACCCAGGCCAATGGCTGGCCTTCGGCGCCGTGGGGTTCGCCGGTGAAGCTCGAGACTTCCCAGACATCCAGCAACACCTGTTTGTCCGGGTAATCGTGACGCACCTTGATCAGCGGGCGGGCGGCGCCGACGACAATGCCCAGTTCTTCGTGCAGCTCACGGGCCAGCGCGGTCTGCACCGACTCGTCGGTTTCGACCTTGCCACCGGGAAACTCCCACAGGCCACCCTGATGCTGAGTGTCAGCCCGGCGGGCGATCAGAATCTTGCCGCTGTCGTCACGAATGACGGCGGCGGCGACGTGTACACGTTTCACGACTGCAACTCCTCCAGTCCGGCCTTTTGCCAGGCCTTGAAGGCCGGCCATTGGTAGACGGTTTCAACATAGGCTTCATCTTCGGTCGGCAGCTTCACCTGATAGGTACGCAGGCGTACGGCAATCGGCGCGAAGAAGGCATCCGCCAACGACACGCGACCAAACAGGAACGGCCCCGGCTCGGTGGCAACGGCACGGCATTCTGCCCACAGCGCCAGCATGCGTTCGACATCGACCTTCACCTCTGGCGGCACCGGGTTGAGCGGTGCATCGTGGCTCAGGTTGAACGGCATGTGATTGCGCATGGCGAAGAAACCGCTGTGCATTTGAGCGCAGGCAGAACGCGCCTGAGCGCGGGCCGCAATATCGGTCGGCCAGAGCTGTTCGGATGGAAACTGTTCGGCCAGGTATTCGGCAATCGCCAGTGAGTCGGCAATCGTGCCCCGTGCGGTTTTCAGCAGCGGCACCTTGCCGGTGGGCGAATGCTTGAGCAGGCGCTCGCGGGTGTCGGGCTTGCCGAGTTTGATCAGTTCTTCGGTGTAGGGTGCGCCGGTCAGCTCAAGCGCGAGTGCCGCGCGCAGGGACCAGGAGGAAAGCAGTTTGTCGCCGATGATCAGGTGCAAGGACATGGTTAGGTGCCTTTCATCAGGAGGGACAGGCCAGAATCTACAGTGCCTGGTCGGCCGTTTTCGCGAGCAGGCTCGCTCCCACATTGGATCTGTGTCGCTTACAAATCCCTGTGGGAGCCAGCCTGCTGGCGATGCAGGCGACCCGGTCTCAGGTTAGATCATGTGCGGTATTCGGCGTTGATCTTCACGTACTCGTGGGACAGGTCGGTGGTCCAGATGGTTTCGCTGCAATCGCCGCGACCCAGTTCGATACGGATGGTGATTTCTTCCTGCTGCATCACCGCCGAGCCCTGGGCTTCGGTGTAGGTCGCGGCGCGGGCGCCACGGCTGGCGATGCACACGTCGCCGAGGAACACGTCGATCTTGCTTACGTCCAGATCCGGCACACCGGCACGGCCGACAGCGGCGAGGATGCGGCCCCAGTTCGGGTCGGAGGCGAACAGTGCGGTCTTGATCAGCGGCGAGTGAGCCACGGTGTAGCCGACGTCCAGGCATTCCTGGTGATTGCCGCCGCCGTTGACTTCAACGGTCACGAACTTGGTCGCGCCTTCGCCGTCACGCACGATGGCCTGGGCCACGTCCATGCACACTTCGAACACGGCCTGCTTCAGCTTGGCGAACAGCTCGCCTTCGGCACGGGTGATTTCCGGCAGCGCAGCCTTGCCGGTGGCGATCAGCATGCAGCAGTCGTTGGTCGAGGTGTCGCCGTCGATGGTGATGCGGTTGAACGACTTGTTGGCGCCGTCCAGCATCAGGTTGTGCAGCACGTCGCGGGAGACTTTGGCGTCGGTGGCGATGTAGCCAAGCATGGTCGCCATGTTCGGACGGATCATGCCCGCGCCCTTGCTGATGCCGGTGACGGTGATGGTCACGCCGTCATGCTGGAACTGACGGCTCGCACCTTTTGGCAAGGTGTCGGTGGTCATGATGCCGGTAGCGGCAGCTTCCCAGTTGTTTTCCGACAGATCGTCCAGCGCGGCCTGCAAGGCGCCTTCTATCTTCTCGACCGGCAGAGGCTCGCCGATCACACCGGTGGAGTACGGCAGGATCTGGCTGGCATCGACGCCGGTCAGTTCAGCCAGTTTCGCGGTGGTGCGCTCGGCGGCAGCCAGGCCCGGTTCGCCAGTGCCGGCGTTGGCATTGCCGGTGTTGGTCAGCAGGTAGCGCACAGCGTTCTGCACGCGCTTCTTGGCCAGGATCACCGGCGCTGCACAGAAAGCGTTCAACGTGAACACGCCCGCCACGGTCGAACCTTCAGCACAGCGCATCACGACGACATCCTTGCGCCCAGGGCGCTTGATGCCGGCCGAAGCGATACCGAGTTCAAAACCGGCAACCGGGTGCAACGTTGGCAAAGGACCAAGACCAACAGCCATGAATGCGCTCCTTACTCAATGATGTCAGCACCGCCAAGCGTAGTGGCGGTGGTGTAAATGGCAAAACGCCGCGACGGCTGGTGCCGGTCGCGGCGCGGGTATTTCAGCGATTGAAACGGGTTTTACTGGATCTGCCCGTGGCAATGCTTGAATTTCTTGCCCGAACCGCAGTAGCACAGTTCGTTGCGGCCCAGCTTCTGCTCGTTGCGAACCGGCGCGGTGGCCAGGGCCACATCGACCTCTTCACCGACCAGTGCTTCCGGCTGCTCCAGACCCGGGGCTTCGGCGTGTTCGAACTGCATGCGAGCGGCCAGCGCCTCGGCTTCCTGACGCAGACGCGCCTCCTCCTCGGCCGGATCTTCGCGGCGCACCTGAACGTGCGACAGCACACGGATCGAGTCGCGCTTGATCGAATCCAGCAGCTCGGAGAACAGTGTGAAGGACTCGCGCTTGTATTCCTGCTTCGGGTTCTTCTGCGCATAACCACGCAGGTGGATGCCGTGACGCAGGTGATCCATGGTCGACAGGTGGTCTTTCCACAGGTCGTCCAGCACGCGCAGCACGATCTGTTTCTCGAAGGAGCGCAGTGCCTCGGCACCGGCCTGGTCTTCTTTCTCGTTGTACGCGGCGATCAGCTCGTTCATCAGCTTCTCGCGCAGGGTTTCTTCGTACAGGTGATCGTCTTCGTCGAGCCATTGCTGGATCGGCAGCTTCACGCCGAAGTCGCTGGCAATCGCGGCTTCCAGACCGGCCACGTCCCACTGCTCAGGCAGCGATTGCGGAGGAATGTGCGCACTGACGGTGGCGTTCAGGACGTCCTGACGGAAATCAGCGATGGTTTCGCCGATGTTGTCGGCGGCCAGCAACGTGTTGCGCATGTGATAGATCACTTTACGCTGCTCGTTGTTGACGTCGTCGAACTCCAGCAGTTGTTTACGGATGTCGAAGTTGCGACCTTCAACCTTGCGCTGGGCCTTCTCGATGGCGTTGGTCACCATGCGGTGCTCGATCGCTTCGCCAGGCTGCATGCCCAGGGCCTTCATGAAGTTCTTCACCCGGTCGGAGGCGAAGATGCGCATCAGGCTGTCTTCCAGCGACAGGTAGAAGCGGCTGGAACCGGCGTCGCCCTGACGGCCGGCACGGCCACGCAACTGGTTGTCGATACGACGGGATTCGTGACGCTCGGACGCGATCACCTGCAGACCGCCGGACTCCAGCACTTGCTGGTGACGCTTCTGCCAGTCGGCCTTGATCTGCGCGATCTGCTCAGGGGTCGGGTTTTCCAGCGACGCGACTTCAACTTCCCAGTTGCCGCCCAACAGGATGTCGGTACCACGACCGGCCATGTTGGTGGCGATGGTCAGGGCGCCCGGACGACCGGCCTGTGCAATGATTTCAGCTTCTTTTTCGTGGAACTTGGCGTTCAGAACCTTGTGTTCGATGCCTTCCTTCACGAGCAATGCGGACATGTGCTCGGAAGTTTCGATGGTCGCAGTACCCACCAGCACCGGACGGCCGGCGGCCATGCTTTCCTTGATGTCGTTGACGATTGCCGCGTACTTCTCTTCGGCGGTCAGGAACACCAGGTCGTTGTAATCCTTACGGGCCAACGGTTTGTTGGTCGGGATGACGACGACCTGCAGACCATAGATCTGATGGAATTCGAACGCTTCGGTGTCCGCAGTACCGGTCATGCCGGACAGTTTTTCGTACAGACGGAAGTAGTTCTGGAACGTGGTCGATGCCAGGGTCTGGCTTTCGGCCTGGATGTTCAGGTTTTCCTTGGCTTCAATGGCCTGGTGCAGGCCTTCGGACAGTCGACGACCCGGCATGGTACGACCGGTGTGTTCGTCGACCAGTACGACCTGACCGTCCTGCACGATGTATTCGACGTTGCGGTTGAACAGTTTGTGTGCACGCAGGCCGGCGTAGACGTGAGTCAGCAGGCTCAGGTTGTGCGCCGAGTACAGGCTCTCACCCTCGGCCAGCAGACCGATGCTGGTCAACTGGTCTTCGATGAACTGGTGACCGGCTTCGTTGAGTTCGACCTGACGGGTCTTCTCGTCGACGGTGAAGTGACCTTCCTGGGTGACTTCGCCTTCGACTTCTTCAACGTGCAGCTTGAGTTTCGGGATCAGTTTGTTGATCTCGATGTACAGCCTGGAGCTGTCCTCGGCCTGACCGGAAATGATCAACGGAGTACGTGCTTCGTCGATGAGGATGGAGTCGACTTCGTCGATCACGGCAAAGTTGAGTTCGCGCTGGAATTTCTCTTCCATGCTGAACGCCATGTTGTCGCGCAGGTAGTCGAAGCCGAATTCGTTGTTGGTGCCGTAAGTGATGTCGGCAGCGTAGGCGGCGCGTTTCTCTTCCGGCGGCTGGAACGGCGTCACGATGCCGACGCTCAGGCCGAGGAATTCATACAGTGGGCGCATCCAGTTGGCGTCACGGCGGGCCAGGTAGTCGTTCACGGTCACAACGTGCACGCCCTTGCCGGACAGCGCGTTGAGGTAAACGCCCAGTGTACCCACCAGGGTCTTGCCTTCACCGGTACGCATTTCGGCGATCTTGCCTTCGTGCAAGGTCATGCCGCCGATCAACTGAACGTCAAAGTGACGCATGCCCATGACGCGCTTGCCGGCTTCGCGGGCGACCGCAAACGCTTCGGGCAACAGCTTGTCGAGGGTTTCCCCTTTGGCGATACGGTCCTTGAACTCGGCAGTCTTGGCGCGCAGTTGATCGTCCGAAAGAGCGACCATCTTCTCTTCGAAGGCATTGACGAGCTGCACCGTCTTGAGCATGCGTTTGACTTCACGCTCGTTCTTGCTTCCAAAAAGTTTCTTTAACAAAGGCGCAAACATATCGGCAGGATCTTCCACACTAAAGGGATGGAGGGCGGCCCCGTGAGTCGCCCGTGCAGCCCTCATGGCCGCATGCGAACGAGCATTCTACCCGGAAACGGTGGTGAGGAAAGTGGCGATATTCCACGATGCTGGCACTGCGCTTTGACGGGGCTCACTTAAAATAGGGGCGTTTTGCTCAACTTCAAGCCGTTGGCGGCAGAAGTTAGTCGTTGATTTAATGGGCAAAGCAGGGACAAAAGCAATGGGCGAGTGAAATGGGGCCCATCTGCTACCATGGCGCCTTTGCAACTTCAGGTGTTGGATCATGGCATTTCGCCCTCTTACAGCCAGAGCGCCCGCCGTTCTGCTACGCGAAGCCAGGCCGTTGAAAGCCATCCTCGGCCATGCTCAACGCCTGGCCCATCTGCAGCGCCTGCTCGACAGCCAGCTGCAACCCGCCGCCCGCGAGCACTGCCATGTGGCCAAGTGGCGCGAAGGCGAACTGTCGCTGGTGGTCACCGACGGTCATTGGGCCACGCGCCTGCGCTATCAGCAAAAACGCCTGCTGCGGCAATTGCAGATGTTCGACGAGTTTGCCGGTCTGACGCGGATCAAGTTCTCGGTGCGACCACCTGTCATTCAGCCGAGAGCAGCCGGGCATACGATGGATCTGTCGACGGATGCCGCAGCGACCATTCAATCCACCGCCGACGGGATCAGCGATCCGAGCCTGCGGGCGGCGCTGGAGCGTCTGGCAGCGCACGCCAAGGCCAAATCCTGACCCTGGCCCGCCCGCAACAGTTCTTAGCGGCGCTTGCTGCCACCGAGCAACGATCCCATCAATCCCCGCACCAACTGCCGGCCCAACTGGTTCGCCGCCTGGCGCATCGCCGACTTCAACGCCTGCCCCGCCGCGGTTCCGAGGAATTCCCCGGCCTTGTCCGCCAGGCTTGGCTCTTCAGGCGCCGGTTTGCCAGGTATCGCCTCGGCTTCAGGCCCCAGGTTCTTGCGCCCGGTGAGGATTTCATAAGCCGACTCGCGGTCGATCGGCTTGTCATAACGCCCCTTGAATGGCGACCCGGCAATCAGCACCGTGCGTTCGGTCTCGGTCAACGGCCCGATCCGCGATTGCGGCGGCGCCACCAACACGCGCTGGACCATTTCCGGGGTGCCCTTTTCCTGCAGGGTGCCGACCAGCGCCTCGCCAATCCCGAGTTCGGTCAACACCGACAACGTATCGAACGCCGGATTCGGCCGGAAACCGTCCGCCACCGCCCGCAGGGATTTCTGCTCCTTGGCGGTGAACGCCCGCAGACCGTGCTGCACGCGCAACCCGAGTTGCGCCAGCACGTTGTCCGGCAGATCGCCCGGTGACTGGGTGACGAAATACACGCCCACGCCCTTGGAGCGGATCAGCCGCACCACTTGTTCCAGACGTTCCTGCAAGGCCTTGGGCGTATCACCGAACAGCAAGTGCGCTTCGTCGAAAAACAGCGCCAACAGCGGTTTGTCGGCATCGCCCCGCTCCGGCAGTTGCTCGAACAATTCAGCGAGCAGCCACAGCAGAAACGTCGCGTAGACCTTCGGCGCTTCATGCACCAGACGACTGGCATCCAGCAAATGAATCCGGCCGCGACCGTCGGCGGCCGGTTGCAAAATGTCTTCCAGCTGCAGCGCCGGCTCGCCGAACAAGGCTTCGGCGCCCTGCTGCTCAAGGATGGCCAGACGCCGCAACAGCGCCTGGCTGGAGCCAGTGGTGAACAGCGCCGCGTCGTCGCCGAGCAGTTGCGGGTTGTCCTTGAGGTGATTGAGCAATGCTTTCAGGTCTTTCAGATCCAGCAGCAACAGCCCTTCACGGTCGGCGACCTTGAACGCTGCGTACAGCGCCGACTGCTGGCTGTCGGTCAGCTCCAGCAACGCACCGATCAATAACGGTCCCATTTCACTCAACGTGGTGCGCAGCGGATGACCGGACTCCCCGTGAATGTCCCACAAGGTCACGGGATAAGCCTGAGGCTTGTAGTTGAGCCATGGCATGCCGGCGATGCGCTCGGCAACCTTGCCCTGAGGATTGCCGGCAGCACCAAGACCGCACAGGTCACCCTTGATGTCGGCGGCGAATACCGCGACCCCGGCGTCGCTGAAGGCTTCGGCCAGACGCTGCAAAGTGACGGTCTTGCCGGTACCGGTCGCGCCGGCCACCAGTCCGTGACGGTTGGCCAGGCGCATCGCCTGGGCGATCGGTTGCCCGGCGAGGTCGGCGCCGATAACGAGTTGCGAGGAGTCAGGCATTTGGTCACCCAATAGTTAATCTTTGTCGAGCATGGCCGATAGAGAGGAGTGAGAGACCCGATCAAAAGTCCGGTCTGAGATTTCCCTAAGGAGAGACGGAAATATCAGTGAGCTTTCACCCCTGCCCATATTGCGCGCCTTTATAAAAGCACGCCCTGGACATTAAGACCTTAGCGGAACCCCAAGCCATGAACAAAAATCTACGCTTCAGCCATAAAATCTTGCTTGCCGCCGCCCTCATCGTCATTGCCGCCTTCGCCTCGTTCACGCTGTACAACGACTGGCTGCAGCGCAATGCGATCCGCGATGACCTGAACAACTACCTCAACGAGATGGGCGAGGTCACTGCCGACAACATCCAGACCTGGCTCAGCGGGCGCATCCTGCTGATCGAGAACGCGGCACAGAACATCGCGATCAACCCCGAGCCGTCCGCCGTCGCCAGCCTGCTGGAACAGAAAGCCCTGACGTCGACCTTCATGGCGTCCTACCTCGGCGACGCCACCGGGCACTTCACCATTCGTCCGGATGCGAAGATGCCGGACGGTTTCGATCCGCGGGTTCGCCCCTGGTATAAAGGTGCCGAAAGCAGCAGCACCTCGACCCTGACCGAACCGTACATCGACGCGGCCACCGGCCAGACCATCATTTCCATCGCCACCGCCGCGAAAAAGGCCGGCCAGAGCGTCGGCGTGGTGGGCGGCGACCTGAGCCTGCAAACCCTGATCGACACCCTCAGCGCCCGGGACTTCTCCGGCATGGGCTACGCGTTCCTGGTCAGCGCCGACGGCAAGATCCTGGTGCACCCGGACAAGGCCCTGGTGATGAAATCGCTCAAGGAAGCCTATCCGCAGGACACTCCGCGCATCAGCAGCGATTTCAGTGAAATCACTGTCGACGGCAAGACCCGCATCGTCACCTTCGCCCCGATCAAGGGCCTGCCGTCGGTGAACTGGTACATCGGTCTGTCCGTGGACAAGGACAAAGCCTTCTCGATGCTCAGCCAGTTCCGCACCTCGGCCGTGATCGCGACCGTGATTGCCGTGGCCATCATCATCGCCCTGCTCGGCATGCTGATCCGCATCCTGATCCAGCCGCTGCACGTCATGACGCGCGCCATGGAAGACATCGCCGACGGCGAAGGCGACCTGACCAAGCGTCTGACCATCCAGAACCAGGACGAATTCGGCGTGCTCGGCACGGCATTCAACCGCTTCGTCGAGCGGATTCACGGTTCGATCCGCGAAGTGTCGTCCGCCACCGGGCAAGTCAACGAAGTCGCCCTGCGCGTGGTCGCGGCCTCGAACTCGTCGATGTACAACTCCGACCAGCAAGCGTCGCGTACCAACAGCGTGGCCGCCGCGATCAATCAGCTCGGTGCCGCCGCCCAGGAAATCGCCCGCAACGCCGCACAGGCCTCGACCCAGGCCAGCGACGCCCGTGGCTTGGCCGCAGACGGCCAGCAAGTGGTGGATCGCAGCATCAAGGCGATGAATCAACTGTCGAGCATGCTCAGCGCATCCAGCAGCAACATCGAATCGCTGAACAGCAAGACCGTGAACATCGGCCAGATCCTGGAAGTGATCACCAGCATTTCCCAGCAGACCAACCTGCTGGCGCTCAACGCCGCCATCGAAGCTGCGCGGGCCGGTGAAGCCGGACGCGGGTTCGCCGTGGTGGCGGACGAAGTGCGCAACCTCGCCCACCGCACCCAGGAATCGGCGCAACAGGTGCAGACCATGATCGAGGAGCTGCAAGTCGGCGCCCGCGAATCGGTCAGTACCATGAGTGACAGCCAGCGCCACAGTCAGGACAGCGTAGAAATCGCCAACCTCGCCGGCGAACGCCTGAACAGCGTGACCCAGCGCATCGGTGAGATCGACGGCATGAACCAGTCGGTGGCCACTGCCACCGAGGAACAGACCGCCGTGGTCGAGTCGATCAACGTCGATATCACCGAGATCAATACGCTGAACCAGGAAGGCGTCGAGAACCTGCAGGCGACCTTGCGTGCCTGTTCCGATCTGGAACAGCAGGCTTCGCGTTTGAAGCAACTGGTCGGCAGCTTCCGCATTTAAGCCCCTCCCCCGATTGTCTTCGCGGGTCAGCCCGCGAAGACATCTCACCTCCCGCAAACCTCCCTACCGCACATCCCGACCGAACATCTATTCTGGAGTAAGGTCAACACGGGACATCAACACGCGGAGGGGCGTTCACTGTGCATATCGCTGAAATCACGCTAACGCGCCAGCACGGACATAGCGCATGAGTCGCGGCATCCTGTTGCTGATCGGTCTGCTGGCCGCCGTGCTGATCCCTTCCTTACTGGGCGGCGGTGAAACCTGGACGCGGCTGCAAGCCTTTCCTCTGCACTGGCTGTCCATCCTGCTGGCCATGGTTCTGCTGTGCTGGGGCATCAATACCTTGCGCCTGCGACTGCTGCTCGGCGATCAGCGTGAACGGGTCACGCCGCTGAAAAGCCTTGGCGTGGTCATGGCCGCCGAATTCGCCTGGTGCGCCACACCCGGCGGCACTGGCGGGCCGTTGACGATCATGGCGCTGCTGGCCCGCAGCGGAGTGCGCCCGGCCCGGGGCAGCGCGGTGTTTGCGATGGATCAGTTGAGTGACCTGCTGTTCTTCCTGTGTGCGTTGGGCGGGATTTTGATTTATGCCTTGTTCCAGCATCTGAGCGACCGGATGGAATGGCTGCTGATTGTCAGCGCCATTTCGTTGTTCGGCGGGTTGTTCGGTTGTGTGCTGGTGGCGCGTTATCACCGGATGCTGATTCGCTGGAGTGGCCGGTTGCTGGCGCGCATGAACGTGCAAACCGCCACGCGATGGCGCTGGGCGCGCAAGCTGCTGCATTTTCTCGCGGCGTTCACCGATGCCCTGAAACTGCCGCGACAAACGCTGTTCAAGGTGTTTGCCCTGACGTGCGTGCATTGGTCGCTGCGTTACAGCGTGCTGTATCTGACGTTGCGGGGGCTGGAAGCGGAAGTGCAGTGGGCCTGGACGTTTCTGATTCAGATGCTTTCGCTGGGGGCGGGACAATTCAGCCTGTTGCCGGGCGGGGCCGGGGCGGCGGAACTGACGTCGGCGGCGCTGCTGGCGCCCATGGTGGGGGCGTCGACCGCTGCCGCGGCGATCCTGATCTGGCGGGCGATGACGTTTTACTTCTACCTGCTGGTCGGCGGGCCGATTTTCCTGCTGATGCTCGGGCGACCGCTGCTCAGGAAACTGATGAAGGTGCGCCAGGCTTAGTATCGTCCGGCTTCTCTTCGTTGAGCTGTTCCCACAACTCAGCGGCGTCGGGGAAGTCCGTGCCGTCCTCCGGGCTCAGATCATCCGGGTCATAGCGGCTCAGACAGCCTTCACCCAGGGTGGCGGGCGCTTTGGAGGTGGCTTTGTCCAGTGGATCGCTCATGGGCGTTTTCTCCGGGGGCTGAAACAAAAAAGGGCCTGAAGCGATTGAACGCCCAGGCCCTTGGTTTTTCAACCGAAAGGTTCGATCAGAACACGACGGTCTTGTTGCCGTGCACCAGCACGCGGTCTTCCAGGTGATAGCGCAGGCCACGGGCCAGCACCATCTTCTCGACGTCACGGCCGAAACGCACCATGTCTTCGATGCTGTCACTGTGGCTGACGCGCACCACGTCCTGCTCGATGATCGGGCCGGCATCCAGCTCTTCGGTCACGTAGTGGCAGGTGGCGCCGATCAGTTTCACGCCGCGCAACGACGCCTGGTGATACGGCTTGGCGCCGACGAACGACGGCAGGAAGCTGTGGTGAATGTTGATGACCTTGTGCGCATATTCGCGGCACATGTCCGGCGGCAGGATCTGCATGTAGCGCGCCAGCACCACCACTTCGGCATCGTGCTGCTTGACCAGGCGCGACACTTCGTCGAAGGCCGGTTGCTTGTCCTGCGGATTGACCGGGACGTGGTAATAAGGAATGCCGTGCCACTCGACCATGCTGCGCAGGTCGTCGTGGTTGGAAATCACGCAGGAGATCTCGCAATCGAGCTCATCGCTGTGCCAGCGGTGCAGCAGGTCGGCCAGGCAGTGGGACTCACGGCTGGCCATCAGCACCACACGCTTTTTCTGCTCGGTGTCGGTGATGCGCCAGTCCATCGAGAACTCTTCGGCGATCGGTGCAAACTTCTCGCGCAACACCTCGATACCGAAAGGCAGGGAATCGGCACGGATTTCGTGACGCATGAAGAACCAGCCGACCTGATTGTCCGAGTGGTGGCTCGCTTCGGTGATCCAGCCATTGTGGGCCGCCAGAAAGTTACTGACTTTGGCAACGATGCCAACGCGGTCCGGGCAAGAAATCACCAGCCGAAAAGTGCGCATGAGGGGGAAACTCCAGAACTTCGCAAAGGCGGACATTCTAGCGACTACGCCGCAAAACTGCAGTATCGATGAGCCTTGAGCCCCGCCAGGCCTCGCCGCAGCTTTTTTGACGCGGGCAATCGTCAGGATGATGGCGCGCTAATAGCCCTGCACCAACCGGTCTCTGTGAATATCTGTGAAGACTGCATCACATTATTTAACTGAATATTCAATTCAGGGCTTTTCAACGTAACTAATCCAAATAAAAAGCCCGGTTAAATGTTTACTTGATGAAACAGCCTGACTATTATTGCCGCACTGTCCCCTGCCATCGCGCACTCCCAATAAGGTAGTAATCATGTCCTTGATCAACGAATATCGTGCCACCGAAGAAGCCATCAAAGAGCTGCAAGCCCGTTTGAAGAACCTGTCGCAAGACGACAAACTGCAAGCCGAGCTGGAATTCGAAGGCAAACTGCGCACCCTGATGGGCGAATACTCCAAGTCCCTGCGTGACATCATCGCGCTGCTGGATCCAGAGTCCAAAACCAAGGCCCCACGTGGCGGCGCAGTAAAAACTACCGGCACCAAGCGTGCACGCAAAGTTAAACAATACAAAAACCCGCACAACGGCGAAGTCATCGAAACCAAAGGTGGCAACCACAAGACTCTGAAAGAGTGGAAAGCCAAGTGGGGCGGTGACGTGGTTGAAGGCTGGGCTACCCTGCTGGGCTAAGCCGCAACCCTTGTCGCAGACCCGTCCGCGACACAAAAAAACGCCAGCATCCGCTGGCGTTTTTTTATGCCCGCCGTTCAGGCAACGAACATGTTCGATTTCAAAGATTCAAACGTTTGCGCAATGCCTGGACATAACTCTGCCATTCAACCAGCACCTCGCGCTGTAATGGCGAGGCACTAAGCAACCATTGCTCCGCGGCCTCTGTAAAAGATTGCAAGGTATTAGGGGCACCCCATTCAGGCTCGGACAAGCGCTGCCGACAAAAGATTTGCCAGCGTTCTTGCTCTTCGAAATTCAACGTATCCGGAAAGTTACGTGCGCGATATCGAAACAACAATTCAGGCAAACGTTCGTCATCGAACGGCCATTGCTCTCGCGCCAATTGCGCAGGATCCACCGTCCTCACTTGCTCACATAAACGACGATCACGATCGCCGATAAATCCGTCGTACAACTGTTGTTCGGGATCTTCACTCGGGGTGAAATCTTCGCTGGCATAAATCGCCGGGACTTTATCTTTCCAAACTTGTTGTGCGTCACTTAGTCGCAATGCGCGGGCCTGATACAGCGCCATGTCCAGACCCAGACGCTGCTGATCTTCAGCCCTCAACACCGACAACGGCGCCACCACCGGGCACTTGTTGATGTGGATGAGCTTGAGCGGCACCGGCAATTCGCCTTCGGCCAGATCTTCACGGCGGGTATACAGGCGCTGGCGCAGGGTCTGCGCATCCAGATCGAGCAGACCTTGTGGATCGAGATGCAGATCACAAACGATCAATGCGTTCTTGTTGCGCGGATGCCAGGCCAGCGGCAGCACCACACCGACAAAACTGCGCGCCGCCGAGAAGCGTCCGGAAATGTGCACCATCGGCTGCAACAGACGAATCTGGTCCATGACCTTCTGTTTGCTGCGCAGCTGGAACAGCCAGTCATACAACTTCGGCTGCTTCTCGCGGATCAACCGGGCCAGAGCGATGGTGGCGCGAACATCCGACAACGCCTCGTGGGCATTGCCGTGATCGATGCCGTTGGCGGCGGTCAAGCGTTCGAGCTTCAACGTGACCTTGCCTTCGTCATCGGTCGGCCAGACCAGCCCGTCGGGACGCAACGCATAAGCAGCGCGCACCACATCGATCAGATCCCAGCGGCTGTTGCCGCCCTGCCATTCACGGGCATAAGGATCGAAAAAGTTGCGGTACAGGCTGTAACGAGTCATCTCGTCGTCGAAACGCAAGGTGTTGTACCCCGCGCCGCAAGTGCCGGGAGCCGCAAGCTGGGCGTGAACCCGGGTCATGAAATCGGCTTCGCTCAAACCTTGTTCAGCAAGACGGCTCGGGGTGATGCCGGTGATTGCGCACGCCGCCGGGTGCGGCAGGATGTCTTCGCTGGGCTGGCAGTAAAGATTGACCGGTTCGTCGATTTCGTTGAGTTCGTGATCGGTGCGAATCCCGGCCACCTGCAACGGTCGGTCGCATCGCGGATTGATGCCGGTGGTTTCGTAGTCGTACCAGAAGATGGAAGTCACGGGCGGTTCCTGAACTGAAGATCGGCAAAGTCTAGGCGTTCGACCGCCGTCGCGGCCAGCTCCGCATCATTCAGTCACCTTTGGTTGAACGATGTGAATGACATAGTTATGTCGTTTTCCCCCGAGAGGCTGCTAGCATCGGATTCACTCGCATCCCGATCCGGCAACATCAGGTAGCCCATGCTCGAGACCACAGCACCGCCAAGGAAAGCAACGCTGGCCCCGCCGCTGGACACACGGCACCAGGTCGAAACGCCGGAAGGCATCGACCTGCCGCTGCGTCCCGCCGGCCTGATGGTGCGTGCCGTGGCCTTCACCATCGACTTGGTTTTGCGCGGGTTGATCATGGGGCTGCTGTTCATGTTGCTGGCGCTGCTCGGCAAACTCGGCATCGGCCTGGGATCGCTGCTGCTGTTTGCGGTGAGCTGGTGGTACATGGTGCTGTTCGAAGTGCTGCGTCAGGGCCGTTCGCCGGGCAAGCAATGGATGGGCCTGCGGGTGGTACACGACGATGGCACGCCGGTCGGCTGGTCGGCCTCCTTGCTGCGCAATCTGCTGCGTTTCGTTGACCTGATGCCGTTCGGCTATTTCCTTGGCGCCATCAGTTGCCTGCAACATCCGACCTTCAAACGCCTCGGCGACATCGCTGCCGGGACGCTGGTGATCTACAGCGAACGCCCGCTCAAGCGCCCTCAGTTGCCCGATGCCGAACCTCGCCGCTCACCGGTCCCGCTGACCCTGACTGAACAACGGGCCCTGCTCGCTTTCGCCGAGCGTCAGGGGGAACTGTCGACGGCGCGGGTCAATGAACTCGCAGCGCTTCTGGCTCAGCCACTGCACATCAGCGCGCCGAAAGCCGTCGGTGAACTCAACGGCATCGCCCGCGGCCTGCTGGGGCCGACATGAAGCAAAGTCTTTTCGAAACCCGTCACAAGGCCGAATGGGAGCGTTTCACGCTCGCCCTCGAACGTCTGGAACGCGGCAAGGACACTTCGCAGGTGGCTGAATTCCCCAAGGCCTACCGGCGACTCTGCCAGCATCTGGCATTGGCGCAGGAACGTGGCTACAGCAGTTTTCTCGTCGATTCGTTGCAACAGCTCGTTCTGCGCGGCCATCAACAGCTTTACCGTCACCGCAGTCAGCTCGGCGCCAACCTGCTGGGCTTCATCCTGGCCGGATTTCCACGGCTGGTACGCGCCGAATGGCGCTTCGTGCTGGCCGCCGGGTTGTTGTTCTTCGGCAGCCTGATCGGCTTCGGATTACTGGTGTACCTGTACCCGGAGCTGGTCTACAACCTGATCCCCGCCGATCAGGTGCGCGAGATGCAGAGCATGTACGACCCCGCCGCCGGCCACCTCGGGCGCTCGGCCGAACGTGCGGCGAGCGAAGACTGGGTGATGTTCGGCTACTACATCATGCACAACATCGGCATCGCCTTTCAGACCTTCGCCAGCGGATTGCTGCTGGGGGTGGGCAGCGCGTTTTTCCTGTTCTACAACGGCTTGATCATCGGCACCGTGGCCGGGCACCTGAGTGAAATCGGCTACGGCCAGACCTTCTGGTCGTTCGTGATCGGGCACGGTGCCTTCGAACTCACCGCCATTGCCCTGGCCGGGGCGGCGGGACTGAAGCTGGGTTGGGCATTGATCGCGCCGGGTCGCCTGACACGCGGCGAGGCCCTGAGACACGCGGCGCGCCAAAGTGTTTTGCTGATCTGCGGAGTGATGCTGTTCCTGTTGATTGCCGCGTTTATCGAGGCTTACTGGTCGTCACGCACCGGGGTCACGCCGCAGACCAAATACCTGGTCGGCGCCGGGCTCTGGATCTGCGTGGCGACATACCTGTTTTTCGCCGGAAGGACCCGCCATGCGCCTGAGTGACGCGACCGTGGTGATCCGCCCGCGCACCACCTGGGAAGCCATGGACCTGGGCGTGCGCATGAGCCAGCAGCACCGGCGTCTGTTGATGACCAGTTGGGCCATCGTCACCCTGCCGTTGTTTGTTGTTCTTAGCCTGTTGCTGTGGGATTCGCCGTCGCTCGCGGTGTTCATCTTCTGGTGGCTGAAACCGGCGTACGAACGCTTGCCGCTGTACATCCTGTCCAAAGCCCTGTTCGGCGAAACGCCCACACTGAAACAGGCATTGCGCCAATGGCCAGAACTGCTCAAACCTCAACTGCTGGCGAGTCTGACCTGGCGACGCCTGAGCTTCAGTCGCAGTTTCCTGATGCCGGTGGTGCAACTCGAAGGCCTGGGCGGTCTCGCGCGCCAGCAACGTTTGCGGGTACTGCTGCAACGCAATGCCGGCGCAGCCCAGTGGCTGACGATCATTGGCGTCCATCTGGAAACGGCGCTGTGGATCGGTCTGATGGTGCTGTTCTATTTACTCCTGCCACAACAGATCGAAACCGATTGGGACTGGCAAAGCCTGATCTTCGCCGCCGACCACCAATGGCGCTGGCTCGAGCACCTGACCAATGCCTTCTATGCCCTGATACTGGTGATCTGGGAACCGATCTACGTCGCCTGCGGTTTCAGCCTCTATCTGAACCGGCGCACCGTGCTTGAAGCCTGGGACATCGAACTGGTGTTCCGCCGCCTGCGCCAACGCCTGAACAGCAGCGCTCTCGGCTTGCTGCTGGCGGTTTGTCTGCTGCTGCCGGGAGTGCCGTCGACGTGGGCCGCCGACCCTGCCACCGCCCCGGATGCGCCCCGGCTCCTGAATCAGCCACTGACCAGTCAGGCCTCCCGCAACAGCATCAAGGCCTTGCTGGAACAACCGCCGTTCAAGAACAAGGAAACCGTCACCCGTTATCGCTTCGGCGAAGATCCTGCCACCGTAGAAAAGGCCAAGGACAGCAAAGCCCCACAATGGCTGAAAACCCTGCTGGGCTGGCTCAATGGTCAACACCTCGACGGGCTGGCCAAGTCGATTGAAGTGTTGCTGTGGGCCGTGGTGATCGGGGCACTCGGATGGTTGATCTGGCGCTACCGCGAGTTTCTGCAAACGTTCGTCAGTCGTCGCCCGCGATTGCCGGAGCGGATAAAACGCCCCGTGCCACAGCAAGCCTTCGGCCTCGACCTGAGCCGGGAAACCCTGCCCGACGACATCGCCGCCAGCGCCGAACAGCTCTGGCAGACCCAGCCCCGTGCGGCGCTCGGCCTGCTGTATCGGGCGCTGCTCAGCCACCTGCTGCACGACTTCAACCTGACCCTGAAACCCGCCGACACCGAGAGCGAAGTACTGGCGCGGATCGAACATTTGCAGCGTCCCGACCTGCTCGCCTACAGCCGTCATCTCACCGGCCACTGGCAGAACATGGCCTATGGGCACCGCGTACCGGCGGCGCATCTGCAACAGGAATTGTGTGAGGGCTGGCGGTCACTGTTCGGCAAGGGAGCTGCCCGTTGAACCGGCGCGCACTCTGGCTGATCGGCGCATTGATTGTTGCCTTGTTGGGTGCGCTGGGCGTTTATCTGTACCTCAAGGCCACGCCTTACCAGGCCGTGGTCGATCACGGCCCGTCCCCCGCCGCGCAAGCCAATCCTTATCTGGCGGCGGAGATGTTTCTACGCAGCCACGGGATTACCGTCGGCCATGCCGAGAGCCTCGCCGTGCTGCCAGAAATCGATCCTCGACGACACACGCTGCTGCTGTTCAACGACCGTTCAAAAATGACGCCGCGTCAGGTCGATCAAGTCTTGAACTGGGCCCGGGCCGGCGGACGACTGGTGTTCGTCGCCGAGTCGCTGTGGGATGAAAAGACCGGCCAGAGCAACGACCTGCTGCTCGACCGCGTGCAGCTGCATCAGTCCCTGAGCAAGGATCTGAAAGACCCGCCGCCGGATGCCGACGACGATCCCTGGCCCAACCTGACCAAGCTTTATCTGGAAGACGAAGACGCGCCCGCCTACGCCGGGTTCGACACCGCGTTCCACCTCGACGACCCGAAAAACCTCGCCCAGGCCTGGGCCAACAGCGCCCGGGCCACGCACATGATGCAACTGCCCTACGGCGTCGGCACGATCACCGTGGTCACCGATGCCGATCTGTGGAAAACCCCGGCCATCGCTCAACACGACAATGCCTGGCTGCTCTGGTATCTGAGCGCCGACACCGCCGTGACGCTGCTGTACAACACCGAGCACGACGGTCTGCTGACCTTGCTCTGGCGCTATTTCCCGCAGGCCATCGTCGCCCTGTTGGCGCTGATCGGTCTGTGGCTGTGGCATGTCGGCGTGCGTCACGGGCCGGTGCAGGCTCCTGCCCCGAGCGGTCGTCGTCAGTTGATGGAACACCTGCGCGCCAGTGCCGATTTCATCCTGCGCCACAACGGTCAACAGACCTTGCTGCAAGCCTTGCAGCAGGACGTCCTGCGTCGCGCCCGTCACCGACATCCCGGTTTTGACCAATTGAACGTCGCCGAACAATGGCTGGCCCTGTCACGCCTGACCCGCCAGCCGACCCGTGCCATCAGCCAGGCCCTGAGCCCGGCACCGAAGCGGCGCCTGTCCAGCGCCGAATTCTGCCGTCAGGTGGCCCACCTGCAAGCCCTGAGGAACTCGCTATGACCGAACACATCGAACCCGGCTCGCCCAGCCACGCGGCCCAGCAACGCCACCGAGCCAGTCAGTTGGCCCAAGCGGTACGCGGCGAATTACAGAAGGCGCTGATCGGCCAGAACCCGGTGATCGACGACGTCCTGACCGCGCTGATCGCCGGCGGCCATGTGCTGCTCGAAGGCGTTCCCGGCCTCGGCAAAACCCTGCTGGTACGGGCCCTGGCCAAATGCTTCGGTGGCGAGTTCGCACGCATCCAGTTCACCCCGGACCTGATGCCCAGCGACGTCACCGGCCACGCGGTTTACGACCTGCAGACCGAACAATTCAAACTGCGCAAAGGCCCGCTGTTCACCAACCTGCTGCTGGCCGACGAGATCAACCGCGCCCCGGCCAAGACCCAGGCCGCATTGCTCGAAGCGATGCAGGAACGTCAGGTCACCCTCGAAGGTCGGGCCCTGCCGATTGCCCAGCCGTTCATGGTGCTCGCCACGCAAAACCCGATCGAACAGGAAGGCACCTATCCCCTGCCCGAAGCAGAGCTCGACCGCTTCATGCTCAAGGTGCGCATGGATTACCCCGATGCCGATCAGGAGCTGGACATGGTGCGTCAGGTCAGCCGCTCGACCCGCGCCGACATGCTCGACGTGCAACCGCTGCGCACCGTGTTGCAGGCGAAGGACGTGCAAGCCCTGCAACGCATCGCCAGCGATCTGCCGCTGGACGATCAGGTGCTCGACTATGCCGTGCGACTGGCCCGCAGCACCCGCACTTGGCCGGGGCTGAGCCTCGGCGCCGGGCCTCGTGCCTCCATTGCACTGGTGCGTTGCGCCCGCGCCAGGGCCCTGTTGCGCGGCGGCGAATTCGTGATTCCCGACGACATCAAGGGTTGCGCACTGGCGGTGTTGCGCCACCGCGTTCGCCTTGCTCCGGAGCTGGATATCGAAGGCCTGCAGGTCGATCAGGTGCTCCAGCAACTGCTTGACCAGATCCCGGCGCCGCGCCTGTGAAACCCTCGCGCCTGCTGTTGATCTGGCTGGCAATCCTGCTGACCATCGGCATTGTGCTGGGCACGTTGCAGGCGCTGGATGTGGAAGTGTCTTCGAGCCTGTTGTCGATCAACTGGGGGTTGCTGCTGGCGCTGCTTGCGCTGAGCCTGCTGGACGCGCTGCGCCTCAAACGCCTGCCCTCGCCCCGTGTACAACGACAGATGCCCGGCAGCCTGGCCCTCGGTCGCTGGAGCGAAATCCGGCTGGAAGTCGAACACGATTTCGACCAACCACTGGTCATACAAATCTTCGACCATGTCCCCGATGGCCTGAGTTTCGAAAACCTGCCCCTCGACACCGAGCTGCAACCCGGTCAGCGCAGCCTGATCGGCTATCGCCTGCGTCCGCTCAAACGCGGCCACTTCACCTTCGACACCTGCGAACTCAACCTGCCAAGCCCCTTCGGCCTGTGGTCCGGCAAACGCCTGCTGAACCTCACCGACCACACCCGCGTCTACCCCGACTTCGCGCGCCTCTACGGCGGCCAGTTGCTGGCGGTGGACAACTGGCTCAGCCAGCTCGGCGTACGCCAGCGCCAACGCCGTGGCCAAGGCATGGAGTTTCATCAACTGCGGGAGTTTCGCGAAGGCGACAGCCTGCGCCAGATCGACTGGAAAGCCACCGCCCGCCACCGCACACCGATTGCCCGGGAGTACGAAGACGAACGGGATCAACAGATCATCTTCATGCTCGATTGCGGGCGGCAGATGCGCAGTCAGGATGGGGAGCTGTCGCATTTTGATCATGCGTTGAATGCTTGTCTGTTGTTGAGTTATGTGGCGCTGCGGCAGGGGGATGCGGTGGGGTTGATGACATTTGCCAGTGATCAGCCGCGGTTTATTGCACCGATCAAAGGTGCGGGGCAGCTCAAGGTGTTGCTCAACGGTGTTTATGATCTGGATAGCACGCAACGTTCGGCGGATTATCCGGCGGTGGTGAATCAGTTGCTGGCGAGGCAGAAGCGTCGGGCGCTGGTGGTGTTGGTGACGAATGTGCGGGATAAGAATGATGAGGAATTGCTGAACGCTGTCAGACAACTAAGCCAACAGCATCGAGTACTCGTGGCCAGCCTGCGAGAAAGCACACTTGAGGATGCACGGCATGCGCAGGTGCAAACGATCGGGGAAGCACTTGTATACTGCGCGACGGTGGATTACCTGAATAACCGGGCAAAACTTCATGAACAGTTGAGCGCCCATGGACTACAGGTACTGGATGTCGAGCCCGACAAGCTGGGCACGGAGATGCTGACGCGGTACTTGAGCTGGAAAAGAGCCGGGGAATTTTAATGCCACGGCGCGGTGGTGACGATCTGTGCAGCTCCCGACCTATGCAATCACTTCAATGAGCATTCGCTGCACAAAGGTGTTGTCCCTGGAAGCAACGACTAATGCCAAGCGCGCTCCCACTGGAGCAGAGAGGATGACAGCCCAATTAAACCAACCGTTTTCATTCACAAACTGGTAGTTACCAGGCAGTGGGGTAGACGAAATACCGTCATCCAGAAAGATAGCAAAATCCTTATCCGCTGATCCTTCATTTACACCTACTAGAAATCGAATGAATTGCTCCTTGCCGGGCTTCAACTTGACGACAATATCGGGAAGCAACAAGGGACTTTCATTGACCCATAAAGTAATACCGCGCACCGCAGGATCCTTCACCCACACCTTCTTCACCAGCGTCATCTCTCCTGCCTGCCCCGCATAGACCGTTGCACTCACCGTTGCAAAGTGATCTGTTGGAACGTGATTCGCCGTGAATACCGCACTTGCCCAGCCATCCGAATTCGTGGGGACTCGCTGATCCGCCTCTCCTGTATAACGCAACAGCACCTCCTTTCCCTCTATAGAAGGTAATACTCGAGCCTTGACTACAACGGTGCTACCAAGCGTCACTTCAGAAGGAAAAATACTCAACTCTGCCACTTCACGATACCCAACCGTGAAAACCAGTGATTCTTCGCTGCCAGACTGTACCGTCGCTGTCAGAAACTGCCCCCCAAGACTAGTCGGCACGAATTGAATCGAAGCAGTTCCATCGTCCCTTGTTTGAGTACTTGGCAGCTGTTGTCCCGCGAATGTCCAACGAATGCTGACGTTACCCATTGCCAGACCGCTATCTCTATCAACGACCTTGATATCGGCTCTTGATAGTTCACCGACAAAAATCTTCAAGTCCGGGCTTGTCAACGACTCAATCACAAAATCATTAAAAATCATTCCCGCAAGTCGCGGTGAATCTGGCATGCCCGAGTAACCAGGCATTGAAAAATAGATCCAGAACGAGCCGTGCTGCGCCTGCCCGGTTGAAAGGTTCCATGTCACGCTGCTGAATGTGTGCGGATCTCTGATTAATTCCACCAATTGTGATTCTGGAGGCGAAAACTCAATGTTGTTTTCAAGTAAATCCAATACGCAATGCAAAGCAATGGGCGACTCGGGATCGTCCGTCAAATAGCTTTCATCAAACTCCAGAGTCAGCTCACAGCTCTCACCCGCTACCAGCTTCAATACCAAATCATCCCATCTCCTTCGAACACCATCGAGATGAGGCCTGAAATTGGCGCGCCAGGTCGAATACTGTGAATACTTGGGCATTCGTCATGCTCCTGTTTAATAAATATCCGTTGATTTATCGGACCTGGTAATCATGCCCACCTTAAATCCTCTTCATCCTTCAGCATCTAAAACCAAAAACGATGATGACGCGCTGCTTTCTGTCTGGGCATACATATGTACCGATATCCTCCCTGATCCACTTTGAGCAGGTGTGAACGTCATGCGGACTTGTCCCCGGTCATCCGAATAACTCATATCGATATTTTTTTCGTCTTGTTTCAAAATAACTTTTATTCCCTCTAATCGGCCCATTGAAAAACGCTCCTGAGCTACCAGACTTATATGAATGGTTTCTCCAAGATTCAGCCTTTTGGGTTCGAATGACGCTCCATAAAACGTTGCATCCGGCATCGGCAGTCCCGTAATTTCCAGCGTCTTTGAATCGAGATTTCCAGAAGGCTGAACCACTGCCAAAGTATGCTCGCCCAACTCGGCAATTAAGGTGTTTAACGCATTACCGTCGGTTCCCGAAATGGAGTCTGGTAAAGACTTCTCCGCATAACTCCATTTGAGCGTGGCCCCTGGCTGAGGTCGACCGCTGGGGGAAGCCAACATCAGGGCCTGAGCATTGACTTCATATCCAACATAAGTCACAGGTCGATCGCACCTAAGCGAGTCGATAAGCACGTCCTCTATTTTTCCCGGAACCAACGGTGAAGGTGGCATCCCTTGATAGAAAGGCATCTCAAAATGCAGTTCAAACGGTGCACCGGATGTCTTGCGGGCACAAATATGCCAAGTCAGTTCGATAAGTCCTTCCTTCATTTCCACCAGTTGCCCAAAAGGCGGATCACACTCCAACCCCAACGACTCCACGTCCGGCTCACAACACAACTTCAAAGGGGACTCCGGATCGCCAATCAAATAGCTGTATTCAAACTCCAGCGTCAGATCGATGCACTCTCCCGCCATCAGAGACAAATACAGGTCGGGCCATCTTACTTTTGTGCCATTCACGTAGGGTCTGAAGTTCTGCAACCAGGTCTGAGAAGTAACGGAAATACTAGACATTCGCCCCCCCTTTGAACTCGACTTGTTTGACACTCCAACCGACAATCCCGCCTCTCACGGTTGCGCGAAGGACCGCTTTATTGAAGGCTGGTAATCTGAACACAGCTTCAGCCTCTCCTTTGTCATCGGTTATCGTCGGTGGGATGGAAAGATCAAGGAATTTCCATTCAACTTCGACGCCTTTCAAACGCCTGCCACTGATGGCCGACACCAAAATGATGTGTGCTGTGACCCTCGTCCCCGGTGTTCCCTCCGTTACATCGGAGAACAAGGCTTCAATCCGGCGAGGTTCATTCATGAAGTATTGGAAATCGATATACGCCGAGTCAGCGCCACCCTCTACTGACGCACGAACTGCGCCTGGACCAGGAAAGTCCGGGACGAAGCTGAGCCACGTCCTGCCCCGATAATCACTGGTCGTAAACGTCGCCTCATGTTCCGGCCGCTCCCACTTGACCTGGATGTTTGCCATCGCCTTGCCGGTCAACGCATTCGTCAATCGAACTTCGCAAACAACAGGTTTCCCCCAATTGACAGTCTGAAACACACCTGCGCTCGCATTGATACGCGCAGCAATAGCTTTTGTACCCAATGACATGGCTTGAGGAGGCGACAACTCCAGTAACCGACTGGCGGCCAATCGGACGGACACGCCGCCGTCCTTGATATCGCCGGCATTGAACGAGTATTTCAGCCCCTCGCTCGTCCAGTCCCGGAGTTCACCCAACACCTCGCTGAACTCCAGCCCAAGCTCGCTCGGGGCAGGATGATCCACGCCGACAGCCAGCCGTTGACTGCGCAACGGATTGTCATCGTCGGCCTGCAGATCAAAGCTGAACGACTCGGCACGTCTGGGGAACAAAGCACGTTGTCCCCAAAGCCCCTCGGATGACTCGGTGACCAACCGCAGACTTTTCCAGGGATCGTCCGGCAAGGTCTTGAGTTCAAAATGCTGCTCGGCCGTTGTCTGATCGTACAGATTGAGAGCGGTCGCGCTTACGGTGTTGATACCCGCGCTTTGCGACTGTGCGTCAAACGTTGACCAGCCATCCGGATCTGTCGGGGCATTGACCGGATCTGCACTCCCCACCTGCCATCCAATCAACGAAGACTCAACCGGCCGATCAGCAAATGCCGAGTAGAACTGCGCTTGCACTCGCGCACGCTGTCCCTTGCTCAATACCGGATCAATGGCCGGCCCACGAGCGGCAACCGCTTTGATTTTATTGTGCCCCAGCTTCAATTGAGTCTGCGCCATCAGCGGCTCATCACCCAACATAACGGTCTCGGTCAACGTCATCACTGCATCGTCCGGGCTATTGGAAAAATTCAGTTCCCGGCGCGCGCCCCCCGCCGTCATAAAAACATCGGTTGAAAGCGGGGGATCGATTACCAGACCGGGTGGAATCGGAGTCATCGCGGTCTTGACCGTCAAACCGTGCAACGCACTGACCCCGATCGGCATGAGTGTGAATTTGTGGGTAGCCCAAAGGCAGGGGTAAAGCGTGTCTTTACCCGGTTCAGCTGAAACATGATCAAGCATCGCCCGGGCCTCACTGGCGAGATCGGCGGCCAGCAGCCGCAGTGGAAACTCGCGCTTTTCGGGCAAATGAGAACTGCTGAACGCCAGGGTCGAAAACCCACTTTTGTCAGAGCCTGAGCTGATGTCCCACTCAAGGCCGGAAATGCTCATCACCCGGGCAACACCGGCTGCCGGACTCAACTGGAATCCCGGTAAAGGAGGCGTATCGCCGTTCCAGCCCAGTGCAATCGACTTGCCGATAAAGCTGCTGCCCGCAACGGGGTCAATACGCAGCTTGTGCGCTTTGCCGCGTCGGCAGACTACGCCCTGAATCAGCCGATCGACCGGTTTTCCGTCCAGGGAGACATTGACCTGCCCTTTCCAGGCATTGGTGGGCGAAGCCTTGACCGAGAATGAGTGCTCATCCACAGGTGCGTCGTCGTGGCGTTGCACCCGTGCGACGATAGCGTAATCACCGGCACTGGCCGGCAGATGATCGACGCTCCCCCAGCCATCCACCCCCGTGACCGACCTGACCGGACCGGCAGGTGTAACAAACTCTATTTGCACATTGCTGACCGGTTGTCTGTCGCGTCGTTGCACTTTCACCATGCAGGTGACGACATCGCGTTCATCCACCACCGGCGACTTGTTCGGCCCCCAGGTCTCGCCGATCCCGATTTTGTTGTGCGCCAGTGACATGGCATTGCCACGGGATAGGTGCTGCAACCTGGAACAACCAAGAATCCAGTCAAACATGCCGTCGCGCTTGTCCTCGAAGTGCGCGTTCCAAATGACTGAATCGTCAACAACAGCCACTTGCTCTTCAAAGTCCGGGACAGAAGTCGCTCCCACATCCGCAGGCGAATCCCCGCTCCCCCACTTCAGGAAAAATGTAGCGTCACTCAGCGGGTGCCCCGCCGGAATGTCCAGATTGACGGGAAATGCCTCTCCGCGCTCCGGATAGCGGGTCTTCTCCCCCCAGGCGGCCGGTGTCCCACCATCGAACCGAGCCAGTAAGGTTTTGAAAGGATCAATGGCAAACGCCCGAACCTCGAAGGTATGCGTCGCTTCACCACCGTCGGACAAAAGGCTGGCAACCGAGGCGGTCACCCTGCTCATCCCCTCCTCGGTCGGTGTGTACGGGTACGTCGCACGACCTTGAGTATCGGTGGATGCCCGGTGCAGAACCGTCCCCGCCTTACCCTCCAGCCGCCAGACCACCTCTCCCGCTACCGGTGCGTGTGTATAGAAGGATCGGACCTGAACCTGCAGCTCCACCGATTGGTTGTACTCGATGACCGGGTACGTCTCGGCCTGCTTGAGGGCAAGCAGCTCCAGGCGATGATGCCCCCATGAAACCAGCAGCGAACAAGATGGCGCCGAGTATTTGCTGTAAATCCTTGCCGTCAGTTCATAAGACTCTTTGCCTGACGGCTGCGGGCAATCGAGCTGCCAGTCCAGACCGATGAGCTGAGACTGTCCCAACTCGGGCTCAGCGGTAATGGCCTCCAGCGGGTTATCTTCAAGCCACAGGCTGGCCTCAAGGTTTTTCCAGACGCTTTGCGAGTCAACCGCAAAGGATATTCTGTGACGTTGCTCCCCGCTGGCACCCAGGCAGATCGGCAGGACACTGCCGGAGTCGAAACGTTTGCCATCATTGATGACGGCTTCCAGCGCCAGCGCCGGAAGATTCAGTTTTATCTCAATCCCGGTCAGGCGGATTTCCACTGAGCTGGGCTCGCCCACCTCTCTTTTCGGGCTGCTCAGATTGATCTCCAGCTCATCACCCGCTTGCAGCCCCAGCCTGTCCGGCAAATCCTCCTGCATCTCAAGCAGATCAACCGCAAAAGGATCGGCAAGTCCCGCCTTCGCCGGCAATTCGATTTCGAACTTTTCAGCATTGCCCCTTTTGTTGACCACCACGCGTCCGACCGAATTCGGATAAGTGTTCTCATAGAGAAAACGCAGGCTGTAACGAGTCTCCACCTGCTGTCCGATCGGCACGACCATCCTTTGCCTGACCGCCGCGAGGTTGGTCAGCGTCATGATCGACACGAGGGTGTCTTCCCATCGGTCATCCCGGATGACGACACCTGCAGGATTGGTCACATCGTCCCAGGACTCATAACCCTCGGTCATGTCGCCGTTCTTCACGAAGTTATAATCCGTGTCGATTTCTCTTTCGCTCATGATTGCGTCCCCTTGGCCCCGGTCTTGCTTTCAGCTTCGTTGACCAGCTCCTGAACCTTTTTGGAAAAGGCCAGATCCCCGAGTTTGGAGGTGTAATAAACCTTGATCACGATATCGGTCAGCGATAGCAACATCGGCTTTTGCTTCACGAACCAGGGAAATACGATCCGCCAGCGCGAGACCGCGCCGGTGTTTTCGAACGGCAGCGTCAGGCCCTCGTCAGCTCTGAGCGAAACCACACCGGTATCATCCAGCCCGGTGGACAGGGACACCTGCTGCCCGCTGCTGAGGTTGATCAGCACATCGGCAGGCGCCACGCCCTCACCGGCGTGCAGATACTCCAAAGACTCGTTCGACGGTTTCATGGCGATATAACTGCCGACCTGTATCAGGTTCGCCACCACGTTTTCGAAAGGGCCCGTGAGCACCGGCAGAGAGACTTCGACGCGAAGAATCTGTCGGCAGTAATGATCGTGGTAGTCGCGATCGAACAGCAGCTGATTCATCTCGAAATCCAGAGAGCCCGTATCAACCAGGTGCCCCAGTGCCTCGGCCCAGTTTTCATACCCCTTCTGCCGGGTCGCCGGATCGTCGAACAACCGTTGCAGCGAAACGGTCTTGAGGACCTCCTGGCGTCGCTCCCGTCGTTGCAGATATTCCGAGCGCATTCGCAACAGACTGGCCCGCAAGGTGGCACCGGCCGTCAATCCGTGTCGCTGGTCGCGCCAGACATCGGTGTCCAGGTGATAGGCATCGAACTCACAGGTTTCCGCGTGCAAGGCCGTCTGAGCGCTCCGGCACAGTGCAACAGCTGCGTCATACGCCTGAAAGTGCAAGGTTTTCAGTTGCCCCATCAGCCACTGGTAAAGCTCCGGGTTGGTTGCCCGGGTCTGCAGAAACTGGAACAGATCAAGCGCCTTGGCATTGGCCGCGAGGGTGTGCTCCAGATTGATTCTTGCCGACGCGATGGCCCGCTCCTGGGCCGCGATCTGGGCACTGATCGCATTCTTCTCGGCAACGGCCTGATTTCGCATCAGTAACCATTCATGCCGACGACGACGGTAGTTTTCGGAGGTGGCTGTCTTGTCGGCGTTCGCGCGTTGGACGTCAGCAGCAATCTGAAAGCCAAACCCTACGGCACTCACCAGATGACCCGGCTGATGGCCGCCGTTGGCCAACCCGAAGATATTGGGGAACGCATGGATGACTGCCGCCCCCAGTTGAAAGCCGGTGGCCAGAGCCACAAAGCCTGCAGCCGCTTCGACATGCTCCATGACTTTGAATTCGTCAGGTGAAATGTGTTTGTCGTACAGATCGGCGTAATGCAGTTCGCGCTCTTCGGCCATGGTTCTGCTGTGGTGCAACGCCGTCAGAAGCTCGACCTCACGTGCGATGGATTCTTCCTGGGCCCGGCGAGCGAAATCGCCCAACTCGGTCAATTGACGTTGCTGCAATACCTCCTGCTGAACCCTGTCCTGCTGTTCAAGAAGCTGCTGCACCTCGTTTCCCAACTGCTGCAATTGCTCCACCATCTGCAATGCCGCATCGAACAGGACAATCCAGCGGTAGGCCGCCACCCGCAACTGCCCGCCCATCGGTCGTACCGGGCCGGCGTTACCGGCCGCCAGACGGTTCAGCAAGTCCCGTGCATCCATGGCAGAAAAGCGCGGGATGGATGCCTGCTTGCCATCGATGGTCCGGCCATGCCGAATGTTGTCGATCCGCTGGTTCGGCAGGTCAAAGAACGTCAGCAATCTCGGGCTCACCGGTATCTTGAATGAAGATGTGCCGTAGACACCCAAATGCTGAGTGCGCCCAGCCCTGACCGGTAGATGTTCTTCTTGCAACTGCAATGTCTTTTCAAATTCTGCGAGGGCCGTCCGGGTCTGCATCTCCTTCACCAGATCCCCCAGTTCCCTGGCCACCCAGCGATTGACGCTGCGTGTATGCGGTCTGGCGCCCATCAGCGATCTGGCGCGGATATATTGCAGTTTGGCGGCCGTCAGACTGTCTCGCGTCATCTGGCGATACAGCCAGTCGCCCCAGGCGATGAGGTTGTTCACGTAGTCTAGGAAAATCACGATCTGGTAATGCCGGGGTGATGAATAGGCAATGGCATCCGGATCACCCGGTGCAAAGACTTCGTAGGCGATGTCAGGCTTTTTCACGTTCAGAGGCCGGCAATGCCAATATTGCGGTCTTGCCGGAGTCTCACCCTGCGGGTCTTTCGCTGGCGCCTGAGGCTTGAATATGAAGTGCAGCCAGCGCTGCGCCTGATCAAAGCGGTTTTCATCACGCAGCCGGGCGGCAATCAGATGCGGCAGGTGAAAGAACAGCTCCCAGAAAAACAGACCGTTTGCACCATCGAACGGGCCGTTCGGCTCCACCTGGCTCTCGGGTAAAGGCGGTTCCTTGGGAAACTGCGTCGCCCAGTCCAGCAACGCCCCGATCGATACACTGGAGCGCAATACCAGTTCGTGCCCGATCAACGTATTGAGCCGGACGTATTTCAGCTTCAAAACGCTTGCCGGTTGATTGAAGGCCAGAAACTGGGCGCCCTGCGCATCGGTGTCATGAATGGACGGCAACGGCCCATGCTCACCGAGCGTGGCGGGGACCGTCAGGACGAGGGTTCGCTGACCGTAGCTGGCGGCTCCTGTCAGCGTCACGGTGATCGTGCCGCTGTTGAATGCCGACCGCGTGATTTCCAGCCATTCCGTTGCCCATCCGCCGGAAGACGAAAACTTGTCGGTCAATGACTCCGGGTCGCCACCGGTGGAGAACTCAACGGTCAGCGTGAAATCTATCGCTGTGCCACTGCCACGCGAGACATGAGCACAATATCCCTGGACCCAAAGCGAGTGTGCAGTCGGGCTTTTACGCACGATATATGCCTTGATCCCCAGATACTCGGCCAGCGTTCCGGTCGTGCTGACCCGACTGTCAACCGCCGGAAACAACTTCGGCTGCATTTTTTGCTGAAGCGTACGGCGATCGACAAACAAGTGATTGGCCAGGTAATCCATGACTGCCGTTTCGTTCTTCACCTTGCGAAACAGCGAGTCACGGGTTTCATAAATCGCCACAGACAACGTCGATGACGTACCGACTTTGGGCTGGGCATTGGTCACATGCACCGCCAGCCGGCCCTTGGGATACGCGGTATCGATCTCGTCGCGCAAGATCACCGCGACCAGCCAGCATCCCTTCGAAACGTCTTTGTCCGTCTGCAGCAGATGCAAACGAACAGGTGGCGACCAGCTATCGTCCAGGGCGATGAACGCCACCATGACTTCCAGCTCATGGAGGGTTTGCAGTTCACCCGTGTTATCGAAAACACCCGGGCGCCACTGGACCCAGACCATGCAGGGCCGGCCCTCCCAATAGACCATCCGGCAATCCAGCACCGTGTCATCGGTCGGGATGTCCGCAGGTTTCCATTCTCGCCATGCCGTCGGATTGACCGCTGGCGAATTGAGCGCAAGCTCGATGTGTGCTTCTCGCCAGAACCACTCATAAGGTGCAACGCGCTGTCTGCCTACCAGGTAATAACGGGTTTTCAGTGGGTTCGCACCATCCAGATAACCGCTCAGGACATTCAGATTGCAGGTTTCCTCAAAGCTGCGCAGGTAACGCTGTGCGCCCTTGAGTACCGAATCGTCGGTGATCGAAGTCTGGTTCACATGACTCTCGAGCGCTTTGAACAACCCGGTTTTGCGGATGCGTACATAGGGCGTGATGTAGTCCTCCGGGGTGCACAGCAGCAGCATTTTTGCAGACCACGGCCCATAACTGCCGGCAATGTCCCATTCATCCAGCAGGTCGGGATCGAATTCCCGCCCGTCGTATCCTGGTTCGAGCTTCTGAAACACCGCATGAATGTAGGCCTGCAAACAGCTCACGGCCTCCGCCACCCACGAGGTTTCAATCTCATCGCTGTCCAGCGGATCGGAGCGCAACCACTCCCAGAGGTCGTCCGCCGATTGGGTGTTCATCGGAAAGGGAAGGCCGGCCTTTTGATGCTTGGCGTGAAGGCAGAAATCGATCAGCGCATTACGACGCAGGGCCGAGAGTTCACCTGACTGCTTATTGTTGTGCATCACCGTCTCCCCTCACTGTTTGCGTTGTTTGCGGGCTGCCGATACTCGCGAGTGCACTGAGAGGTCCGCGACAAACCTCACATCGCGGAGGGAAACGCTTGTCGAGTTTTCAGCTTTCGCCTTGACCTTCACGGTGACCGGTACGTCACTGGTGAAAGTCAATTCGGTGCGCCCCTGGCGGTCAGTGACGGTTTTGATCTCACCCTGAGGCAGGGGATCCAGCGTCCAGGTCATCGAATTGTCTGCGATGGGGTTGTCCCAGTCGTCCTGGACGAAGGCACGATAGGTCACCAGCGTTCCGACCGGTACGGTGCTGTCTGGCAGAGGGGAAGGGTTGTCGGTCTTCGTTTGGAGAGTGGCCATATCCGGACCGATTTCGATCTCCGGCGCGGCGGTCTCTTCACCCAGATCAAGCCAGAACACAGGCGTGACACTGCCCATCCGGCCTTCCGGGAAAAACTTGACCTTCGCCGTGCCATCGATACCGGTGGTGATCATTGAATGCTCGAACCGGCCCAGCGTAGTAGCGCAGTAAACATTGACATTCCGTCGCGCCTCACCTTTGCGGTTCTCTACTTTCACGGTGAACTCGGCGGACTCACCCGGCTTTTTGGCGATCAACCTGACAGGATCCGGGTCCGTGGACCAACGCACCACCACGTCCAACCCCACAGCCATGACATCGTCCGTATAGGTCGGCTCGGTCGGGGTCGTAAGGCTGGCTCTGACGAGGTCTGCGACGTGGTCATAATCTGCGTAGGGGCTCTCGGGCAACAGACTCCCGACCTTGAGAAGCGTCCCGGCACTCTGTCCGGTTTTTTTGGCAAGCAAGCGCAGGCGTGTCAGCACATCAAGGTGCTGCAACGTCACGACCAACTTTTTCGAGGGGTTCACATGAGCGGCGCAGGTGCGGACTTCATCCACGCTCCAGTTGAACAGTTCCGCAAGCCACTTCGCGGCCCGTTCCTGAACAAGCTCAAGTCCGTGGTTGCTCAGATTGGCGGGGAGCGCATGCATTCGGCGCAGATAGTCGAGCAGTCTTGCCTCAGGCTGATCGCTCACGTTCAGGGCACGTTTGTAGACCGTGAGGTCATTGAGCGTCGACAGCGTGAGCGCTTTGTCTTGCGGCGCACTTGTCGCAATGAAATGCGTCAGGAATTCACCACTGAGCTCCAGCATCGCGACCACGGCACTGCGTCTCGAGAACTCGGCCAGCACCCGTAGAACAGGGTCGCTCGGCAAGTCCGCCCGTGGCGCAACGGTGGTGCCTTCATTGGGGATTTCCGGCAATCCGAGCACTTGTGCCAGTACGAAATGCACACTACCGCCAGACCAGCCAAGCACCTGCAACACCCGATCCGGATTCAGACCGCTATACGCCGCCAGCCCCTCCTGCACCACACTGCTCTGACTGGCGCGGCTACGCAGCACGACTGCCAGAATCAAACCGACCAGACCGGGATCGAGGCTGCCTGTCTCCAACTGGACGGCCCGCTCGATCATCTCCCGGGCATAGGCTTCAAAGGTCTGATCCGCTGACTCGACGAAATCACGAATCAACCCTCGCTCGTCGACCAGCGCCGCCAGCGCCCGCAACCAACGCCGATCATTCGACAAGGGTTCGACACCGGCCATTCTCAGTGCATCTTCCGTCACCTGAGCCGGCGTGACCTGCCGGCGCCACTGGTCGAATAGCGTAAGTTGTCTTTCATCGGGCTGAGCCGGTGGCCAGGCCATTGCCTGTCTTACCACCCAATGCACCGGCAGTTGTGCGGCCCGAGCCCATTGCACGCAATCCATCAAGGCATGCATCACACTCAGTACATCCGGGTTATCAAGTATTTTCCTGTCGTTGATCTGTGGCACGCCGGCCAGGGCGTTCACCCATATCTGGCCGCCCATCATGTTCAGCAGCAGGACCGCCTCGATCGGCGTGATCCCCAGCAACCGCGGCAGCCTGACCATGCGATAAAAACCGGACACCACCGGCAAACTGCACTTGAGCTGAGGCAGTTTGTGAGCGGCGGCAATCAGGTTGGCCAGGTAAAAATAGGTTTCCAGATCAATGCCCAAGCCTGCGCACAACTGCCTGACCGTGAGCAGGTCGGCAGGGGTCTCGGGAATCACCGGGAAGGATCGGTCGTCAAGTACCAATGGACGGGAACGGGCGCCACCCCTGTTGAAGATTCGATCGAACTGAGCGCGCTCCGTGCCGCGCCCGAAAACGGAAAGCGCTCCGATGAAAGCAGCGAAGTCGTCTGCAGTGCATCCAAAGGTCTCACGAAGTTCCTGAAACAGGCCAAGCGCTCGGAGGGCATTGGCTGTCATCCAGTAACGAGAAGGTGTCGGCGCGGGCACTTCAGCGAGCACTGCTGCAACGATCAGTCGATCGGTTTCGTGACTGGCCAATCGCAACCAGTCGGTCAGTCGCACTATACGGTTGGCACGGTCAACCCGGTCGGGCTCCATATCTTCGAAACGGTTGAGCAGTTCCACACCGGTATTAACGATGGTAATGGGCGGGGCCTTGGCCTCATTGATAAAGACAGACCCATGATCTTTGCCCGTTACCAGCCCCGCTACGAAACCCGGTGCGTTTTCGGACAGGAAAGGAGTAGAAGCCCCAATCGAAAGCAACGCCTCAAGTGCCGGCGTGTCCAGTTTTGTTCTTTCATTGAAAACGGACACGAGCCTCAGATTGCCGATTGAAATATCCTTGAGGCCGAGGTATTTCGCGTAGAACTCGTCTGCATTGTCTGGAAAATGCCTCGCCTCGGTCAGGATTGTCCGCTGTGAAGGACTCAACCGTGAGGCTTGAATCAGGGCCTTGTCGGACTGGCTGCTCCACGGTCCTGAACGAAGAAAGTACGGATACTGCAAATCGCACAGACGCACCACGCTGCCCACCGATTCGCCATGCCCCTTCAGGACATGATCGAGCGTGACCCAGGGCCAGTGAAAGGGCAGTTCCCGAGGAAACGCCTTCTGGTTCAACGCCTCATCGAGATCTTGAATGGGCCCCAGCGTGGCGGCGATGAAGCGCTCCATGATGCGGCTGATCACCTCCACTGACAACACCACGCCCTGAACGGCATTGACATCGATCAGCAACTTTACGAGATCCGTACGCCGTCCCACCAGTGGCAGGCCTTTGCCATCGGTCACGCCCAGCCGATGCATGGCCCAATACATCAGGGCGGTCAGATACGCCGCCGGCGAATGAATGGCTTCAATGGCACCCGGCGGGCACAACGCATCGAAATTCGGATTGAACAGCAAGGCGTAGGTAGGTCCGTTATCGAGCCCTGCACGCGCTAGAGTCGCGGCGCCTTTGGCGGTCAATTGGTGCTCTATGAACTGCCGTAAAACCACGGTTGACAGCACATTGAGACGCTGCTGAAGCTCGCTGGCCTGATGCCGGTCCAGGCCATAGTCGTGCATCAACCCGTCAACGCCCTTGTTTGCCAGCGCGACGACCGATCCCCCCGACTTGAAAAAACGTGTGAGTGCCGTTGTGGACGAACGCTTGGGTTTACCGACTGCCTCGGTGAACATCTTCTGAGCGATCTGAGCGGGAGAGCGGGTCATGTTGATGCTCCTGGTTCCGACACGGTTTCCATTAGGTGTCGCACGTTGCGTGTTGGGCATGCCTTGCATTTGGCGTGATCGAGCCAATGACGTCTACTGTCAGAAATGACAGTTGACGTCGCCATTGGTCGGATTAGCTCGAGCGTGGCTCGTCGGCCGGCAGGACTTCGAATCGTTTGCTGTCAGCCGCCATGGAACGTTTTCCGCCCACGATCTGCACGGCACGGGCCCATTGCGGACCGGCGGGCAGATTTCGTTCGGGCACACCGGCCCAACGTCCGCCGTTGGTCAAAAGGCCTTCGGCATGGTTCTCGTCGGGGTCGTACCAGGCAAACACATCAACCTTCGAATTCGCCAGGGCACTGCCTGCGAAGCCTGGTGTCGTTCCCTCCCAGTTGCCCTCCGGCGGCTCGCCAAACGTGGGAGGGTGCTCAAGCCGCTGCACGGCTCTGGGTTGCGACCAACCCGAGTGGAACTCACCGTTGCGCTGCTCGGTGATGAATGAAAGGTTGGCGCCAGACTCAGGCAGTTCGACAGGGCAAAACCACGTTCCGTCTTCCTGGACCCTGGCCTGTCCCAGTTCCGCGCCGCCCGGCAGGGCAACCACGACGGTATCTTCCGGGTATCCAAACCCGCAGATCACCGCAGTCTGTCCGACTGCCTCACCAGTACCCGGCGTTTCGATAAGCGCCTTGTCGGGAACGATCGTGAGAAGTATCTCTTGGGCAGGCGGCGACTCCTGATCCTTGAAGTACTGCCTGGCTGTCAGCACGCAGGGTCCCAATGGCAGGGTGAAATACTCTTTGAAATAACCATCGCCAGCATCTGGATAAATGCGATGGGCGACGTCATCGAGGTACACATCCACCTCCGTACGGTCGAACCCTTTTCCCGCTCTGGCGTAGCCTTCTACCGTGAAGGTCCGGGGGACCGATGTTCTGGTTATTGGAAAGTTGATCCTTGGCGCGAACAACACCACTTTGAAAGCGACCGAAGTGCTGCGTTGCGATTGCAGGTCACCCAGTTTTTGCACAGCGAAAACGGTATGGGTCAGGTAATCGAGTTCCGTGAGCTGCACCGACCAGGCATCGCCTGTTGCGAGCGCTTCACCCAACAGCTCGTGGGTCACGTAATCGAACACGCTGATCGTGAAACCGTCGATCCCGCCGGTGCCGTGCAATACCGGCAAATGATCCGTTTGCCCACCGGGTGGCGGAGTGATCACCAGCACGCTCACCGCTATCTCGAAGGTCGTCGTCACCGGGTTGGAGGTTTGCCCGCCGAACGTCTGCGTGACCGTGACCGTGTGCCTGCCGGGGCGGAACGCTGCGGGGCGCTGGAAATCCCACTCCCCGTTCTTGTCGGTATCCGTAACCGGATGGGGGGTTGGGCTGTCACTGAACGTGATCGTCACCACCGCTCCCGGCCAGCATTGGCCATTCACCTTTGCAAACAGGCCGTTCGGGGTCACTTTTTCGATAACGGCAAGAGGCGAGGAGATGACCACGGAAACAAGCGGCAGAACCCAGTTTGATTGCAGTGTTGTGAACCACTGAGTGGCCGTAACCTGATACTTTCCGGGAGCCCAGCGTTCGATTGCCGTGCTGGACCAGGTCGTATCTGCACGAACGTCGACGATTGGCACGATTGCAGAGCCGGCGTTGTTCAATCGGACCTCTACTCTGGAGGCCGGTTGACCGGACCAGTTCCTGCCCGTACCGGAGAAGGTGGGAATGCCTTCCTCCGGGCTGACACGGAAACTTAACGTCGGCGGAGGAACAGGCACAACAACCGTGGTGCTCTCCGGTGTCCAGTCCGAATAAATCGGCTGCCCCGCACCATCGGGCACGCTTTGCCGACCGCCAATCAGCGAAGTGCCCGGCAGCCAATCGGGAAAGAGCACCGACCAGGGTGTAGTTGACACGGTGAAGGAGCGGAAAGGCGTCATGTTGCCTACGACGTGAAGATCGAACGTCGCGCCAATATGTCCGACGCCCCCAAGGGTCACATTGCCCTGGGCATCGACCTGTGCCGTCAGTTTGGTCGGTTGCGGGGGTTTTAATTTGAAGGCGCGATAAACGCTTCGATCGGAAGGGGTACCGTTTAGCGTCTGCTGCGCGACTAAACGGACTTCCCCTGGCGGGATACTGTCAGGAAGGACAACCGGCACACTCCAGTCATCTCCGGTGACCGCCTCATCACCGACTTTAATCTGCGTCAAGTCGATGAACACCTGCATGGTGGATCCCGACACACCATTTTTTCCTGAAATTCTGAACTTCCGGTCTTGGACAGTTCCCGCTAACGGCAAAGTAATCTCGGGAGTCTTATTGGTTGGAGCTAGTACATAAGTGACTCGGTGGGGAACATGAGATCCACCCAGGCCGTCGTGAACAGCTTCAATAATGAATGATGTACCCGAGGTAGGTGCGACGATCTGCATTTCCCAATAGCCTCTCGCACCAGGAATGCGAGTGCCCAAAATGAGGCCAGCAGAAACATTTGTTACCGTAACAGTAGACCCCGTTATACCTTGGCCCGTTATGGTAAAGGGTTGCCCCTGAGGAAGAACTGTCCCGCCAGCGGGGAAACCAATGAACGATGGACAGTTCTTTTGCCAGGTAACAGCCCTCGAAACTCTTAGCATCGGACTACGGATCATGGCGGCAAATATTATGGTCGGATAAGTCAAGCTCGTAAGGTCGTCTTCTACTTGCCAATAACCGTTAACGTCTCTGGGCGGATACAAAGTTCGGTTTACTTCAACTACAACCTCCTCGGAAGGATTTTGCGGAACAGCCCGTCCTCGGACAATGACTTTGCTGCCCAGTAAGGCATTATTGGGCGGAAAATCAATTTGCAGTATCTGGGCCTTTTCGCCATCCAATTGTGCCGAGAATGAGTTATCCGTTCCCGGATCGATGGACTCACCAACACCACTTTCAGACTTATCCATCATCTACTCCTCAGTGGGCAATATTGCTAAACGCGAGACTTGAAACCATTGAATGCCGATAGCGTTCATTGCCACACCTGACAGATCTGACAGTCCCGACAAACGGTAACTCTTCCCACAGCCCGGTCCGGCAACGTCCTGCAACTCGTAACAACGGGCTACGACGCCTTGTGCCATTGCCTACAAATCCCTCAGAATCCGCCGGCTTGTGCGCCTTGGCGTTGCCCCGTAACTTGATCCGTGTCGCTGCCAATCAGCGGCCGGGTTTAGTCGCCCGGGGTCTTTAGTACGTTGCGCATAAGCGTCATCCAGTCGGGTATTCCCTATCCCCGCACTCGATGGTGGCTGTTCGCAGGGCGCCCTCGGGCGCGCCGGTTCGCGTACTCCCGGTCGACTAACCTGCTTACAGCCGCCACCCTTTTCTCGTTTAGTCGCGAGCCAATGGTGGCCCTAACGACGAGTACGAAATACATGAAGAAGCCAGTTCCAAATCCCCCTTCGGACACCGATCCAAAGGACCCGACCGATCAACCCGATCCGGTTTCCCCCTACGCTTCAATCGATTCAAAAAAACTCCACGACGCGGCGCACAAGGCCCTCGACTTCTACCTCAACCCCAAGGCAGAGAAACCGCGCAACTCCGTGGATCGCGGCATGCAGATGTTCAAGGTCGATCCCGAGATCAATTCCGAGGCGATCGCCATCCAGACCTATGAAACCTTTTCTTCGGTCAGCATTCTGCTGCTGGACCTGGCCGACAGCCTGGACGACAAGCCGCGACACCTGGCGATGGCGATCTATCAGTTGAGCGAGATGGGGTTGCTGCTGGCGGAAAAGACGCTGGATAACGAGCGGGCGATTGCGATAGGCGCGTAACGAAAAAGGGTCATGACCTGCGGCAGGTCATGACCCTTTTGTTTTGTCAGGCCGAAGCCGGTAACGGCTGAAAACTGAAGTACTGCTTCAACGCCTCGACCAGTTGCCCGTATTCCGGCGGCGTGCGGAACAGACTGAAGCCGGCGTCGTAATGTCGGGGCGTCGCGTCCTCATGGCACCACAGGCAGCAGGCGCTGAGGTCGATCACCTGCTGGCAGCCATCGCCCACAGGAATCTTCAGACGCAATTTGAATTCGGCCCCGATCATCATCGGCAACTGGCTGATGAGCATCAGCCCGTCTTCGGAGACGTTGCCCAGAAACCCGATGGGTTTGTCGGTGACGCTGTTGAACACTCGCAGAAAATACGGCAACTGGTGCCGTTCGATTCGACGGTCGGTAAACATGAGCGTATCGCCATGCAGGGCCCGGCAAACGGGCCGCACTGTGCTTCGGAACGAACCTGCCCGACAGGCCCGCTCTCCCCGCTCCCGGTGTGGCGCTCGCCACGTACTGCTCATGCCAGTCGCAGGTGTTGCGCCGGTACAGAATGCATCTGCACCGGTGTCATTCGACTATAGCTCACCTTGTACAGCCGGCCAGCTTTTGTATGACAACCGCCATCAGAAACGGGCGGGTGGCACCACGGCGGCGCTGCGGGTCGGGTAGTGGCCCAGGCTCTGCAGGGTTTCCAGACGCGCACGGGCGCGGTAGGCGTATTCGCTGTTGGGATACGAGGCAATGATGAACTGGTAGGTCTGCGCCGCGTCGACAAACATTTTTTGCCGTTCCAGGCACTGGCCGCGCATCATCGACACTTCCGGCCACACGTAAGGGCGGGCGCGGCTGGCGCGTTCGACCTTGGACAGTTCGAGCATCACCTGCTCGCAATTGCCCCGGTCATAGGCGCTGTAGGCGTTGTTCAGATGATGGTTCATCGACCAACGGGTGCAGCCCGAAGCAGCGAGGACGCTGAGGGCAAGGGCGGCAATGGGCAACAATCGCATGGGGGTTCTCCTGTCTTGTGCTCTGTATCGACCCCTTGTGAGAAATCTTCAGAGCCGTTTGCGCCGATTGTCGCGTTCAAAAAAGAAAATCGTAAGTAGTGCAAACGAACAATGACTACACCCTTCGAGCATAGTAGCCTTCGCTGGCGCTTGAACCTGAGGAGTCTTTGCATGTCCGTCCGTCGTACCAAAATCGTCGCTACCCTTGGCCCGGCCAGTAACTCGCCGGAAGTTCTCGAACAGCTGATTCTGGCTGGCCTGGACGTCGCCCGTCTGAACTTCTCCCACGGCACCCCCGACGAGCACAAGGCTCGCGCGAAGCTGGTGCGTGACCTGGCTGCCAAGCATGGCCGCTTCGTCGCCCTGCTGGGTGACCTGCAAGGCCCGAAAATCCGTATCGCCAAATTCGCCAACAAGCGCATCGAGCTGAAGATCGGTGACAAGTTCACCTTTTCCACCAGCCATCCGCTGACCGAAGGCAACCAGCAAGTGGTCGGCATCGACTACCCGGACCTGGTCAAGGACTGCGGTGTGGGCGACGAGCTGCTGCTCGACGACGGCCGCGTGGTGATGCGCGTTGAAACCGCCACCGCCACCGAACTGAACTGCGTGGTGACCATCGGCGGTCCGCTGTCCGACCACAAAGGCATCAACCGTCGCGGTGGCGGCCTGACCGCACCGGCCCTGACCGAGAAAGACAAGGCCGACATCAAGCTCGCCGCTGAAATGGAAGTCGACTACCTCGCGGTGTCCTTCCCGCGTGACGCTGCCGACATGAACTACGCCCGTCAACTGCGCGACGAAGCCGGCGGCACTGCCTGGCTGGTAGCGAAGATCGAACGCGCCGAAGCCGTGGCCGACGACGAAACCCTCGACGGCCTGATCAAGGCCTCCGACGCGGTGATGGTTGCCCGTGGCGACCTGGGCGTGGAAATCGGCGACGCCGAGCTTGTGGGCATCCAGAAGAAAATCATTCTGCACGCACGCCGCCACAACAAGGCGGTGATCGTGGCGACCCAGATGATGGAGTCGATGATCCAGAACCCGATGCCAACCCGTGCCGAAGTGTCCGACGTGGCCAACGCCGTGCTCGACTACACCGACGCCGTGATGCTGTCGGCCGAATCCGCTGCCGGCGCGTATCCGCTGGAAGCCGTGCAGGCGATGGCACGCATCTGCGTCGGCGCTGAAAAGCACCCGACCAGCAAGACCTCCAGCCACCGCATCGGCAAGGAATTCGAGCGCTGCGACGAGAGCATTGCGCTGGCGACCATGTACACCGCCAACCACTTCCCGGGCGTCAAGGCGATCATCGCGCTGACCGAAAGCGGCTACACCCCGCTGATCATGTCGCGTATCCGTTCTTCGGTGCCGATCTACTGCTTCACCCCGCACCGCGAAGCCCAGGCCCGCGCGGCGATGTTCCGTGGCGTGTACACCGTGCCGTTCGACCCGGCTTCGCTGGCCCCGAACGAAGTCAGCCAGAAAGCCATCGACGAGCTGGTCAAGCGCGGCGTGGTGGAGAAAGGCGACTGGGTCATCCTGACCAAGGGCGACAGCTACCACACCACCGGCGGCACCAACGGCATGAAGATCCTGCACGTCGGCGACCCACAGGTCTGAGTGACCGGTTGCTGAAAACGAAAAGCCCTGCCATGTGAGTGGTGGGGCTTTTTGCTTTCTGATCCTGAAGAAGTGTTGTCTCAGTCAACCCTATCGCCAGCAGGCTGGCTCCCACAGGAGTGCGCAATCCCAATGTGGGAGCCAGCCTGCTGGCGATGGCGCCGTTTCAGGCAATGAACATCTCAATGCCGTTTGATGAACCCGGTCAACGCCGCCAGCGCCTCCGGCGATCTGAGCCGCTGAGTAAACAGCACCCCCTCCTCCTCGATCACCTTGCGGATCAACTCGCGATCCGGCGCCCGCATCAGTTGCTTGCTGATCCGCACTGCTTCAGCCGGCAACTCATCAAACCGCAGCGCCATCTCCCGTGCCTTGACCAGCGCGGCTTCGCCACTGCCCAGCGCCTCGGTGGCGATCCCCCATTGCGCCGCTTGTTCACCGGTGAAGCCTTCACCGAGCAGCAACAATTCCGACGCTTTGGCCTGCCCAAGCAAACGCGGCAGGATCAGGCTGGAACCGAACTCCGGGCACAACCCGAGATTGACGAATGGCATCCGCAAACGCGCATCCCGCGCCACATAAACCAGATCGCAATGCAGCAACAGCGTCGTGCCGATCCCCACCGCCGCCCCGGCCACGGCGGCGATCACCGGTTTGCGGCATTCAAGCAGTTCGAGCATGAAGTGAAACACCGGGCTGTCGAGGTCACTCGGCGGTTGCTGGATGAAGTCGGCGATGTCGTTGCCAGCGGTGAAGCACTCGGCGCTGCCGGTGATCAGCACGGCGTTGATTTCCGGATCGCTGCCGGCCTGTTTCAGCGCTTCGGCCAACTGGCTGTACATGGCGCGGGTCAGGGCGTTTTTCTTGTCCGGGCGGTTGAGGCGCAGGGTCAGCAAACCGCGTTCACGGTGCAGCAGGATGGCTTCGGGCATGGCAGGTCTCGCGTCTGAGAATTCAGCGCTCAACCACGGCTCAGGAAGACATCGGCCAGCAGTTGATTGCGCGGCAGTCCGGCCAGGAACAGACGCTTGGCAAACGCGTCGATGCTGGCAGTCGAACCGCAGACTAAAGCCAGGGTTTGCCGGGAGACAAGGCGCAGTTGCGCCAAAGCGCCCGGCAACTCGGCCGCCGTCCACAGTTCGACGCTGAGGTTTTCCCGCTGCGCGGCCAGTGCTTCAAGGGGTTTGGCCAGGTAATGCCCGTCGGCATCATGGGCCAGGTGAATGACGCGAATGGCGCCCCGATGATCGTGACGCAGCGCCTCTCGCAACACGCCGAACAACGGGCCGAGGCCGGTGCCGGCGGCGAGCAGCCACAGCGGCCGGTCGTGCCAGTCCGGGTCGTAATGCAGCGCGCCGCCGCGCAGCTCACCGAGGCGGATCGGGTCGCCGATCTGCAACCGGCGCGCAGCATCGCTGAATTCGCCGGGCTCGCGGCAATCGAGGTGAAACTCGAGAAAACGATCTTCTTCGGGAAGGCTGGCCAGCGAATACGGCCGCGCAATGTGGCCGAGCCACAACACCAGATGCTGGCCGGCGCTGTAGCGCAGCGGCCGCTGGGGTGTCAGGCGCAGACGCAACACGCTGTCGCCGAGCCAGTCCAGCGCTTCGACCGTGGCCGGACGACCGTCAGTGACCGGATCGAAGGTGTGCACCTGCAAATCTTCGATGACCTGACACTGGCAGGCCAGCCGCCAGCCCTGGTCACGCTGCCCGGCGCTCAGGGCATCCGGGCGACTGTCAGCAGGCAAGCCCTGCACGCATTGCACCAGACACGCATGGCAACTGCCGGCGCGGCAGCTGTAAGGTACCGCCACGCCGTTCTGATTGAGAGCGTCGAGCAGGTTGCTGCCCGCCGCCACCGACCACTGTCGCTCACCGACTCGCAGTTCAGGCATCGGCGTTCTCCCACGCGGCGGCGCAACGGTTGCGCCCGTCGCGCTTGGCCCGGTACAGCGCCTGATCGGCACGCTGCAAGGCGTCGTCCAGATCATCGCCCAGTTCCAGCAGGGTCATGCCGGCGGACAGGCTCAGGTTTTTCACATTCAGGCCCACCAGTTCGACGTCGGTAAAGGCGATGCGCAGGCGTTCGCAGCAGGCGGTCAGCCGTTCCGCGTTGCAATCGGGCAGCAGCACCACGAATTCCTCACCACCATAACGCGCCAGCACGTCGCCGTCGCGCAGACAGGCTCCGGCCACGCCAGCGAACGCCTGCAACACCTGATCGCCGGCGGCATGGCCGTGCAGGTCGTTGATACGTTTGAAGTGGTCGAGGTCGATCAGCGCCAGACCATGCACGACGTCCGCCTCCATCGCATTCAACTCGCGGGTGGCCAGGCGCAGGAAATGCCGGCGGTTGAACAGCCCGGTCAGTTCGTCGGTGGCCACCAGATCTTCGAGCTGGCGCATCATCCCGCGCAGGGTGTCCTGATGCGCCTGCAAGGCAAACCGGCGCTGGCGCATGCGTTGCCGCGAGGTCTGGACGAAGCGGGCGTAGATCACCAGCCACGCCAGCACGATCAACAGAATGCAGGCCTGCAACGCGGACAGTGCCGGATCGTGCAGCCGGAAGTGGTAACCGTCCCACAGCGTGATGGCGCAGAAACTGAAGAACACCAGCATCGCGCAGCGCACGAAGGCTCGCCGCGACAAATGGAACAGGCCGAACAGCAGGATCAGCACATAGAAGACCAGGAACTCGCCCCGGGCTTCTTGCAGATGCGCGATCAGCCACGTCTGCCAGCCGAGGCCGAGCAGCACTTGCGCCTCGGTCAGGCTCGGATCGGAGAAGCGCAGGTTGGCGCCCGAGAAAAACACCGCGAACAGGGTCGCCTGGCTGATGACCACCAGGGCGCTGCCGACGGCGACGCCTGCCAGCGAATCTTCGTAGTGTCCGGTGAAATACGCCAGCCACAGCAGCAGCAAGGCCAATCCGTAGGTGGCTGCAGCGAGGGCGAAGCGTTTGAGCAAAAGACGTTGAATGGCGTTATGGGTCAATCGTTGACTCACCGTGCGATAAGAGGCTGACCGAGTGTCCTACTCTACAGACCGGCTGCCACTTTAGTGGCCCGGTCGATAAATGACCATTGATTTTCGGGCCGGATATTTGGCGTCAAAAAAGCCCTTGGGCCCGCCCCTCCCGGGTTCCCGGAGCGCCCGCCAAAAGCACCGGCCACGCGTGATTTTTTGTCGGCCTTCACGGCCCCGAAACAGCGCGCCGGACGCGCATCCGGAAAATCACGACAACCGGCTCCCGCCATGCGACCAACGAATGACTACCGGCGCGTGTCACCACCGGGGAGGCGCGGTATACTGCCGCGCCTTTTTAGCGTCGCGCCAGCAGCCCCGGCGTGCCTTGAAAGGTGTCTGCGACCGACCGATGCACCCAAGCCGCAGGCACCTTATTGAATGTTCCCGTCTTTTAGAGGAGCGCGACTCATGACCGTGATCAAGCAAGACGACCTGATTCAGAGCGTTGCCGACGCCCTGCAGTTCATTTCCTACTACCACCCCGTGGACTTCATCCAGGCGATGCACGAAGCCTACCTGCGCGAAGAATCGCCAGCGGCCCGTGACTCGATGGCGCAGATCCTGATCAACTCGCGCATGTGCGCCACCGGCCACCGGCCGATCTGCCAGGACACCGGCATCGTGACCGTGTTCGTGCGTGTGGGCATGGACGTGCGTTGGGATGGCGCGACCATGAGCCTGGACGACATGATCAACGAAGGCGTGCGCCGCGCCTACAACCTGCCGGAAAACGTCCTGCGTGCCTCGATCCTCGCCGACCCGGCGGGCGCTCGTAAAAACACCAAGGACAACACCCCGGCGGTCATCCACTACTCCATCGTCCCGGGCAACACCGTGGAAGTGGACGTGGCGGCCAAGGGCGGCGGTTCCGAGAACAAGTCGAAAATGGCCATGCTCAACCCGTCCGACTCGATCGTCGACTGGGTCCTGAAGACCGTTCCGACCATGGGCGCCGGCTGGTGCCCGCCGGGCATGCTGGGCATCGGCATCGGCGGTACCGCCGAGAAAGCCGCGGTGATGGCCAAGGAAGTGTTGATGGAGTCCATCGACATTCACGAGCTGAAAGCCCGTGGCCCGCAGAACCGCATCGAAGAAATGCGTCTGGAGCTGTTCGAGAAGGTCAACCAGCTGGGCATCGGCGCCCAGGGCCTCGGTGGCCTGACCACCGTGCTCGACGTGAAGATCATGGATTACCCGACTCACGCAGCCTCGCTGCCGGTGTGCATGATCCCGAACTGCGCCGCCACCCGTCACGCGCACTTCGTGCTCGACGGTTCCGGCCCGGCCTCGCTGGAAGCGCCACCGCTGGACGCCTACCCGGAAATCGTCTGGGAAGCCGGTCCGTCGGCCCGTCGCGTCAACCTCGACACCCTGACCCCGGAAGACGTGCAGAGCTGGAAGCCGGGCGAAACCGTCCTGCTCAACGGCAAGATGCTCACCGGTCGCGACGCCGCGCACAAGCGCATGGTCGAGATGCTGAACAAGGGCGAAACCCTGCCGGTAGACCTGAAAGGTCGCTTCATCTACTACGTCGGCCCGGTTGATCCGGTCGGTGACGAAGTGGTTGGCCCGGCTGGCCCGACCACCGCCACGCGGATGGACAAGTTCACCCGTCAGATCCTTGAGCAGACCGGTCTGCTGGGCATGATCGGCAAGTCCGAGCGCGGCCCGACCGCCATCGACGCGATCAAGGACAACAAGGCCGTGTACCTGATGGCCGTGGGCGGCGCCGCTTACCTGGTGGCGCAAGCGATCAAGAAGTCCAAGGTCCTGGCGTTCGCCGAGCTGGGCATGGAAGCGATCTACGAGTTCGAGGTCAAGGACATGCCGGTCACCGTCGCGGTGGACAGCAAAGGTGAATCGGTGCACATCACCGGCCCTGCGATCTGGCAACAGAAGATCAGCGAAAGCCTGGCGGTGGAAGTGCAGTAAGCGCTTCATCTGCTAGTGAAAAACCGGGCGGTCAGCGATGACCGCCCGGTTTTTTTTTCGCCTGCCGTCAGTCGGCACCTGTCAGATCTGACAGGTGTCTGGCGCATGCCGCTCTGCTAGCGTGATACCTCGACATCTTCAGGTTGCGACGCCATGACCCCGGATGCAGATGCGCTCGTCACTGCTCCCACCATTGCCAAGACTGCGTCCATTGCAACGAACGGACGCAGTTGGGGGGAGATCGGTGCGACCGGGCAGCGCTCTTACACCCTGCCCCTCCCGATCCTGAATGCGCGCACACTCAATCCCGAGTTGCCGTTGGTCTACGACGGCAACGCGGGCAACGACAAATGCGGACTCGGCTGGGATCTGCCGCTGCCCGCCATCTCGCGCAAAACCAGCAAAGGCGTGCCGAAATACGAGGCCGCCGATGTCATGCAGGCCGACGGCACCGACCTGCGTCCCGAGCTGACGGTCCGTGGCAGGATCAAGGCAACCCGGCGCACTCGAGGCAAAGGCCGGCGGGCCAGAAAATTTTCCGTGGTGCTCTACATCCCTCGCCTGGAAAGCACGTTCGACCGTTACGAGCTCTGGACACCCGATACCGGCAATCCCTTTTGGGTGGTGTCCCGTGCCGACGGCTCGCAACATTGCTACGGCAACTCACCGGAATCATGCATTTACGACCCCGAAGATCCAACCCGCATTGCCGTATGGCTACTGGTGGAAATCAGGAACGCCGTCGGGGAAAACATCTTTTTCGAATACAAATCCGACGACACTGACGCTGATCCACGCTTTGACTATCGGGCCCAGCGCTACCTGCGCCAGATCTGCTACTGCAACAAGTCCGCCAGCACGGATCTGCTGTGTCTCGAACACCCGAAACCGCAGGATCTGGAGTGGTTGTTCAGATTGATCGTCTGCTACGGCGAACGTGCCACCCGGCTGGATGAGCTACCGACATTTGAACCTGTTCGCGCGTGGCCATTGCGCAGCGACCCTTTTCGCATGCATCGCTACGGGTTCGAGGTGGGCACCCGGCGCCTGTGCCGGCAGTTTCTGTTGTTCAACCACATCGGCCCCACTCCGGTGCTGGTCAATCGACTGCTGCTGGAGCACGAACCCACACAGCATCGGTACAACCACCTGAAAGCCGCGCACTACATGAGTTATGACGTGACAGGTCGCGTCAAGCACATGCCGCCCCTCGAATATTTTTATGAAGCGCTGATACTCGACACCACCCCCCAACCCTTCCTGCAACTCGACCACATGCCCGGCCTCAATGACGGCCAGCCCTACCATTGCGTCGATCTTTACGGCGAAGGCCTGCCCGGTTTTCTCTGCCAGTACGACGGCGCCTGGTATTACCGCGAGCCCTTGCGCGGAGCGCCCGGTACGGACGAAATCGTCTACGGCCCCTGGAGACTGCTCCCGCTGATTCCGAACGCCGACAGCAGCAAACCGGTGGTGCAGATCCTCACCGACCTCACCGGCGACGGGCGTCTGGACTGGATCGTCGCGCAACCCGGTGGCAGCGGGTATTACACGCTCAACCCGGACGGCACCTGGTCGTTGCTCAAGCCGTTCAGCCAGTTTCCCGTGGAGTATTTCCATCAACTGGCACAACTGGGCGACCTGAGCGGTGATGGCCTGGATTCCATGGCCCTGATCGGCCCGAACAGCGTTCGGGTGTACGCCAATGTGCGGGAAAAAGGATTCGCACCCGGCAAGGATGTGCCCCATGCCCCGGACAGATTGCCGCTGTTCGGCAATGCCCGCAGCGAACTGGTGTCATTCAGTGGCATGGGCGCCAGCGGCATGGAGCTGTGCCGGATCCGCCACGATGAAATCCGCTGCTGGGCCAGCCTCGGACATGGTCGGTTTGGAGTGGGTTTCAAGCTGAGCGACTTGCCGTTCGACAATCGCGAATTCGATGCCGACCGGGTGCGTATCGCCGATCTGGACGGCTCCGGTGCCCCGGCCTTCATTTACCTGTCTTCGGACTACTTTGAAATCTGGTTCAACCAGGGTGGCAATGGTTTGGCCTCGACACCCGTACGTGTGCCATGGCCCACCGGCATTCGCTACGACAACCTATGCCAGGTGACCTTCGCCGACCTGCGCGGCATCGGTTGCGCCAGCCTGCTGTTCACCAAGTCACACATGAAACCGCAGCATTGGGTGTATCACTTCGTCAGTGAACGGCCCTATCTGCTCACCGGCTGCAACAACAACATGGGCTACGGTGCCACGCTGAAATATCGCAGCAGTGCGCAATTCTGGCTGGATGAGAAACGTCTGGAACTGATGGCGCGCCGACGTCCGGTCTGCCTTCTGCCCTTTCCCCAGATGGTGCTTCACTGGTTGCGCCAGGACGATGAAATCACCGGCAATTACCTGATGCAGTTCCACGAATATTTCGAGGGCTACTACGACGGTTACGAACGTGAGTTTCGCGGTTTCGGCAAGGTCTGCCAGACCGACAGTGAACTGGAGCCGGGCGAGGCTGAAAGTGGCCACACGGCACCGATGCGCGTGACGCACTGGTTTCATACCGGCAGAAACATCGACCTTGTCTTGAAAGGCATCCGCGAACCCGACCACGAGATCGCGCCGCCGGGGCCCACGGTTATTTCAACGTTCGATGTCAAAGGCAGAAAGGAGCGTGTTCGGACGCGGCGCAAAGCCGACGACCATCGCGAAATTGCCTACGCCCTGGCCGGTCGCCCACTGCGCAGCGAGGTGTGTCAGGCGGACGACCCCGCCCCGGCGCGCCTGTTCTCCCTGAGAGAATTTCGCTATCGGGTACGGGTGGTCAAAGACAACCCGTCCAGTTTGCTGGTGCTCGAACTGGAAACCCGCAGCCATCAATACGAACGGTTCATGGACGACCCGAACTGCCAGCATGCAGTCAATCTGGCATTCGACGAGTACGGCCTCCTGACTCACGGATTGACGGTCGCCTGTGCTCGCCATCGCTCCGAGACGGACAAACCGCCCTTCGATCGAGAAGACCAGCTTCGAGCCTGGGTGGACAGTCACGATGAGCAGCAACGGTACTTTTATTTGACGGAAACACTCGCCGCCTTCATTCACCTCACTACTGACGGCCACTGGCTGCTCGGCTTGCCCTGGCGCCAGCGCAGCAACGCAATGAAGCTGCCCAAGGGCGCGCTGCCGAGCGGGCTGCGAGCGGCGGACATCAGTTTTGAAAATTTCGACCGGTATAAAGACAGTGCCGAATGGACAGCCGCGCGGGAGCTGACCTCGCTCTCGCAACACACGTATCTGGAGTCCGCCGGCAAGATGCTCTACCCGCCGTTGACCGGGCCGACCGAGCAGGCCGTGTTCGACAAAAACGCCCTGGAGGCCTACGACGACGTCCCGATAGTCATCCGGGACGAGCTGACAAAGATCGGCTACACGCCAATGAAGCTGTTCTTCCCGGAAGATCCTGCACAGGATCTGCTGCAAAACCTCTGGTCGGCGCAAAGCGGCTTTTTCACCTACGCCGACGCCAGCGGCTTTTACCACGTCACCGAGGTGCAACAGACCGCCAGCCATGGCGTGACGCACATCACCTGGGACGCAGACCATCTGCTGACCATTGCCATCACCCTGCCGGACGGCTGCGTGACATCGATGACATATGACATGCACACCCTGCAGCCGCTCAAAGTCACCGATCCCAACGAGAACATTCAGGAAGTTCTCCATGACGCAGGCGGTCAGCCCATGGTGCTCAGTTTTCATGGCACCGAAGAGGGATTGCCGGCTGGTTTCGCCCCCCTGTCCGCTTATCCGGCGCAGCCCGATCTTAGCGTCGAATACGCTCTGGCCAATCCGAAAACCGTACTGGCTTCCGCCGCCAGCGCAGTGCGCACCGAGCTGTTCAGTTGGATGCCTTCCCTACCGCTCAAGACATTGCCGCTTAAAAGAAAGGAATGGATCGCCAAAGGCTTGATCCTGCCCGATGGTCACATCCGCGCTTCGGCATTGCGCTGGCTGAACCAGCGCAAAAAACGCACCGCCAGCGAACAGACCCTGCTCAAGATCATCCACACCGCCCTCAGGCAACCGGTGCACAGCCTCAACCTGGTTGCCGACCGCTATCACACTGACCCGTTGCAACAGATTCAGATGACGATCAGCTACGTCGACGGCTTTGGCCGCGAGTTGCAAAACAAACAGCTCGTCCCGCAAGGCAAGGCGTTCCAGGCCACATTTGAAGACAAGCTTGTCATTGACGCAAATGGCGATCCTGTCGAGGCACAAGCAGATCCGCGCTGGCGGGTTCAGAGGCGTGTGGAATACAACCACAAGGGCGAAACCATCCGGGTCTACCGCGCTTACTTCCTCAACACCCATCGCTGCATCAATGACAGCGCCATGCGTGAACATGGCTACCACGACCGGATGTTCTACGACGCCCTGGGCCGACCGATCAAAACCATCAATGCCCTCGGCCATCTGGCCTTCGACGTTCTGCATCCGTGGTTCAAGCTCAGCTACGACTACAACGACACGGACGACTCGCCACTGGCCAGGCCCGCGAAAAGACCGGCGCCTGCAAGACCCGCAAAACGGATCAAATCATGAACGCCAGCGTGCACCATCTCACACCGATTCTGTCGGTAATCGGCCCGCGCGGCGAAGCCGTCAGACAAGTCGAGTACCTGCGCACGGTGGCCGGGGAAGCCGTGCGAGCACTCATCCGTCGACTGCAATATGACGTTGCCGGTCATCCTGTTGCACAGCGGGATCCGCGTCTGCCCACGCCCAATACAACAACGGTGTTCCGGTTGGACGGCCTGGCGCTCAAAACTCACAACGTTGACAGTGGCGAAAACACGGTGCTGCCTGGACCCGGCGGCGAGTTTTTGCAGAATTGGGATGCAAACGGCAATCACCGGGAGATGACCTACGATGACCAGTTGCGCTTGTTGGCCGTTGAAGAAAACGGGACACCGGATATCGAAACCTTCACCTACGCTGATCGCTCGGGCGATCCCGCGCACAACCTGCGAGGGCAACTGATCCGGCAGGAAGATCCGTCAGGCTCTGTGGAGGCTCGCAGCTTCGCACTGTCTGGCCAGGTGCTGCGGGAAATCCGTACCTTCCACGATGCTAAAGCGTTTATCAGCAGTCGCCGTTACAGCCCGCTGGGCGCAGTGTTGACGCAGACCGATGCCGGCGGTCACCAGCAAGAGTTCACACACGACGTGGCCGGCCAACTCACCCGGGTGCAACTGCAGCTCAACGGACAGTCCGGTTGGCGGCCCGTACTGAAGGCGGCGCAGTACAACGCCGCCGGACAGATCCTCGAACAACAGGCCGGCAATGATGTCATCAGCCGTTGGCAATACCGCGCTGCCGACGGGCGTCTGCACCGCCACATCGTGCAAAAGGCATCGGAGCCGCCGCTACAGAATTTCGAATATGAATACGACCGGGTGGGCAACATCACCCGTATTCTCGATCATGCCTACACGCCAACCTACTTCCGCAACCAGCAAGTCGATGGGCACCAGTCGTTCGACTACGACACGCTGTACCAACTGATCCGCGCCACCGGCTACGCCGACGCCCCACCCTCGGACAACCTCGGCAGGCCGCAGCCAAGCGATCCCGCCAACCGGCGCAATTACATCGAGCATTACAAATACGACGACGGCGGCAACCTCGTCGAAACCGTCCACATTCGCGACGGTGCCAGCCACACCACCGAGATGTCGATCGATCCGTCGAGCAATCGCGGTGTGCGCTGGAAACGCGGTGATCCACTTCCGGACTTCACAAAGCTGTTCGACTCCGCCGGCAATCTGCAAGCCCTGCAACCCGGCGTGCCGATGCAATGGAACAACCGCGGCGAGCTGGACAGGGTGATCATCGTCGACCGCAACGGCAGCAGCGCCAACGATGAAGAGTATTACCACTACAGTCAGGACGAGCGGGTCTACAAACGTCACGATACTCACACGACAAAAGTCAGCCATTTCCATGAGGTGCGCTATTTGCCGGGGCTGGAAATTCGCACCCGAGAAAACGGCGAAGAGTTACACCTGATCCCTCTGTCGCTGCCCAGTGGCAGCGTGGTCTGCCTGCACTGGAAGGCCGGCAAACCCTCGGGCATCGAGGCCGATCAGCTGCGCTACACCTACAGCGATCATCTGGGGTCGGTTTCGCTGGAACTGGATCAGCAGGCGCGAATGGTCAGCGACGAAGGTTATCTGCCGTTCGGTGGCACGGCATGGATGGCGGCGCGAACGCTGATTGAAGTGAATTACCGCTTCATCCGGTACTCGGGCAAGGAAATGGATGTCACCCGCCTGTATTACTACGGCGTCCGTTACTACGCCGACTGGCTGGGGCGGTGGATCAGTGCCGATCCGGCGGGCGATGTGGATGGGCTGAATCGGTATGCGTTTGTCGGGAATAGCCCTTTGCGTTATTTCGATAGCGGCGGGACTGAAAAAACGCCATCCGAGCAAAGGCAATTGGTCGTTCAGCAAATCAAATTTCTCTCCACTGCTCAGCAGAATCTGAACGATGTAAAAAAACAGTTTGGCAATCTGACTTCACCGTCGACGTTCCGGCTCCAGATATTGAAAAACTTTGTGTTTCTTGCTGGCAGGGCCGCCGCCGGTTTCTTAAGCGGTTACCACACCACCGGACATACCTTCCAGGAAAGCAGCCTGCCCGGAGAACTACAAGGGCTGACACTGGGAAACTTTGCGGCTGATTCTGCCGCAGAGGGGTACACGCTTATAACAGCCCCGCTCAAGTTGAATACACCGATCCTGCCAAGACATTCGGATCTGGAGCCTGGATCGATCATGAAACAAAGTGCCGGAATTTCCGCCGGACCTCTGGACGATTTCATAACCAATCCTCAAACGTGGCAGGAGCGGTCGGAGAATATCAGGACGTTTTTCCGCTTCGGTCGTAACACTGTGGGTGGCGCGATATGGCCCGGGGTCTCGGAGCTTTCCGAACTCATGCACGTTGCCAAGGATGCGACAAAGGCTGAACAGTTGTTGACCGAATACGAATTGAAAACCTATGAATCGTTACTCGACAGTCTCGAAGAGACAATCGGTAGCGTTGCAGACGCGGCCGAAGCCGGATTCGACGCCATGGGTGTCGAGCAGTTTTATGCCAGAACGTGGGACCTGCTTATCGATATCGGCCTGGGCAAGGCAGGGACGGCCGACTCTCGAATGGTCAGTCGCTCGGACATAAAAAAAATAAGGGGACAGGCATTGCAAAGCCTTGGCGAGACCCGAGCCACTATCACCCGATATCGCCAATATGCTCAGCAAAGAACGGCTTCGAAGGCGGCTTGAGACCATGAGAGCAGCGGTCCCTCCTATCCATTCCGGCACGCCGCAACTGATTGTCAGCGATGCCGCTGGACGGTTGGTCAGACAGGTCAAATACTTGCGCAAGGTAGCGGGAGAGGACGTGCAGGCACTCATTACCCGTCAACACCATGATGTTGGCGGACGAACCGTGGTTGAACTCGATCCGCGCCTGTCCGCGCCGAATACCCTGACCCTTTTCGCGTTGAATGGTCAGGCGCTCAGAACCGTCAGTGCCGACGCCGGCATAGACACCACGCTACCAGGGTTGGCCGGGCTACCCGAACAATCCTGGGACGCGAATGGTCATCATCGAGTCATGACCTACGATGACCAGCTGCGCTTGTTGGCCGTTGAAGAAAACGGGGCACCGGATATCGAAACCTTCACCTACGCTGATCGCTCGGGCGATCCCGCGCACAACCTGCGAGGGCAACTGATCCGGCAGGAAGATCCGTCAGGCTCTGTGGAGGCTCGCAGCTTCGCACTGTCTGGCCAGGTGCTGCGGGAAACCCGGACCTTCCACGATGCTAAAGCGTTTATCAGCAGTCGCCGTTACAGCCCGCTGGGCGCAGTGTTGACGCAGACCGATGCCGGCGGTCACCAGCAAGAGTTCACACACGACGTGGCCGGCCAACTCACCCGGGTGCAACTGCAGATCAACGGACAGTCCGGTTGGCGGCCCGTACTGAAGGCTGCGCAGTACAACGCCACCGGACAAATCCTCGAGCAACAGACCGGCAATGATGTCATCAGCCATTGGCAATACCGCGCTGCCGACGGGCGTCTGCATCGCCACCTCGTACGAAAGACATCGGGGGCGGCGCTTCAGGATTTCGAATATGAATACAACCGGATGGGCAACATCACCCGTATTCTCGATCACGCCTGGACACCGACCTTCTTCCGCAACCAGCAGGTCGATGGTCAGCGTACCTTCGGTTACGACTCGCTCTACCGGCTGATCCGCGCCACCGGCCATGCCGATGCCCCACCCTCGGACAACCTCGGCCGACCGAAGCCCACCGATCCTGCCGACCGGCGCAACTACATCGAAACATACGAGTACGACAGCGGCGACAACCTCGTCAAAACCGTCCACATTCGCGACGGTGCCAGCCACACCACCGAGATGTCTATCGATCCGTCGAGCAATCGCGGCGTGCGCTGGAAACCCGGTGATCCACCTCCGGACTTCACAAAACTGTTCGACTCCGCCGGCAATCTGCAGGCCCTGCAACCCGGCGTGCCGATGCAATGGAATAATCGTGGCGAGCTGGATCAGGTGACCCTCATCGACCGCAACGGCAGCAGCGCCAACGACGAAGAGTCCTACCGCTACAGCCAGGGCGAGCGGGTCTACAAACGCCACGACACCCACACGACAAAAGTCAGCCACTTCCATGAAGTGCGCTATTTGCCGGGGCTGGAAATCCGCAGCAAAGACAACGGTGAAGAGCTACACCTGATCAACCTGCCGCTGGTCAGTGGCGACGTGGTCTGCCTGCACTGGGTGACCGGCAGACCGACGGGCATCGAGGCCGATCAATTGCGCTACACCCACAGCGATCATCTGGGGTCGGTCTCGCTGGAGCTGGACCAACAGGCACGAATGATCAGCCACGAAGGTTATCTGCCGTTCGGCGCCACGGCCTGGATGACAGCGCGAACGCTGATCGAAGTGGATTACCGCTTCATCCGGTATTCGGGCAAGGAAATGGATGTCACCCGCCTGTATTACTACGGTGCCCGTTACTACGCCGACTGGTTGAGGCGGTGGATCAGTGCCGATCCGGCGGGCACTGTGGATGGTTTGAACCTGTACGCTTTCGTGAGAAATAACCCGATTACTTTCATCGACGATGACGGACAGGAGCTGTGGGACTTCATGGACAGCTTTCTGGAGACTGGGCAGCAACGTTCCACAAGAAAATCCCGAAGCGCAGCTGATCAACAGCAATACAGGGCCAATATGGCGCTATCCAGAGCGCTGGGCCGGCATACAAAAATTCTGGATCTCACGACACGACGCGCGCGCGAAGCCGAGACACAAATCAATAATCACCAGTCTGCTTTGGCACACGGACAATCCGCTGCGTTGAGGATTGGCACACACGTTGCTGCGCAAGCCATCTCTTATGGAGCGGGTATCGGCATCGGAGCGACAGCGGCGGCGCTGGGTAGTGTCGCCGGCCCTCCCGGTATTGCCGTTGGCGCGAGCCTCGGGGTCGTAGCGAAAAAGGCAGTGAGCATGGGGCTGGATTATGCATTGGAGCGTACGAGTCTCAGTGCATCGGTCAAATTCAAGTCCGGGAAGCTGGATCCGAACCGGATCATCAATAAAGGTGACTACAAGGCCATGAACTATGGTTCGTACGCGTACAACAAGTTCAAAGGCATCGGGCTAGGTATCGTGCAAATGAACAGAAAGGGCTGGCTGAAGGGCGGCAAGGAGGCTCTGAATGTCGGTGCGAGTATTGGCATGAAGGCCGCCAATACACCGTTCTCGAGCGAAATCGGTGCGGCGTTGAGTACGGTGACCGGAACCTTTGAAATACTTCATGAGATCGCAGGAGCGGGTCAGGAACTGACGGACGAAAAGCTGACCCGTGCCGATCAACACATTTCCGGAATGATCGCAATCCTGGATGAAGCCGTGGGTGTGCTGGACAGCCTGTTCGAAGCCGCCGGGCGCGACGCTATCCACACCTACAGGCCGCTCGGCAAAGTTTTCGGCAACGCTGCCGGTGATACACGTGAAACAGTAATCACTGCAACGAATGCAACCATCACACAATTGAGGCAGACCCAATCTGTGATCAGACGTGCACGCCAGGGTGGCACCTAGCGAGAAGTCCGCCTGTGCATGCTATCGTGCTCGCCCCATTCCGCACCTGATACGTCCATGCCCGCGACCTCACGCCTTGTGCGCCTGACGCTGTACACCCTGTTGATCCTCGCCGGCGCCGCCCTCGCCGCGACGCTTGCGGTCCGTCACGCCGAACGCCAGGCGCTGGTGGAAGACGCCGCCCGGGCCAACCAGCAACTGGCGCTGTACGCCAATTCGCTGCACACCCTGATCGACCGCTACCGCGCCCTGCCCGCCGTGCTGGCATTGGACCCGCAATTGCGTGCGGCGCTGGCAGGTCCCGTGGATGCCGAACAGCAGGCTGCGCTGAACCTGAAGCTGGAAAAAATCAACGGCGCCGCACAATCCTCCACCCTTGAATTGCTCGATCACACCGGCCTTGCGGTAGCCGCCAGCAACTGGCGTCTGCCCAGCAGTTACGTCGGCCACAACTATGGTTTTCGCCCGTACTTCAGCCAGACCCGCACCCAGGGCACCGGGCGCTTTTATGCGGTCGGGGTGACCAGCGGGATTCCCGGGTATTTCCTGTCCAGCGCCGTACTGGGTGACAACGGCGAGTTCCTCGGGGCGATGGTGGTCAAGCTCGAATTCCCGGAGCTTGAGCGCGAATGGAGCCATGGCAACGACACCCTGCTGGTCAGCGATGCCCGAGGCATCATCTTTATCGCCAACCAGCCCGAGTGGCGCTATCGCCTGCTGCACCCGCTGACCCCGGCCGATTACCGGGAGATCAAGGCCACCCGCCAATACGACAAACAGTCGCTGGTGCCGCTGACTCATCTGTCACTGCGCCGCTTCGATGACAACAGTGACCTGCGCCGTGTCGAGGCTCCGCAAGGCACGGCGGATTACCTGTGGGAATCCCTGCCGCTGACCGCAGAAGGCTGGACCCTGCACCTGTTGCGCCGTCCGCAATTGTCCTTCGAAGACCAGCGCAATGCCGGGCTCGCCGCGGCCGGGGTGTGGCTGGCGCTGGTGTTCCTGCTGTTGTTCCTCAACCAGCGCTGGCGCCTGGCGAAGATGCGCCAGCGCAGCCGCGAAGAGCTTGAGCAACTGGTCGAGGAACGCACCCGCGATTTGCGCACCGCCCAGGATGGTCTGGTGCAATCGGCAAAACTGGCGGCTCTGGGGCAGATGTCGGCGGCGCTGGCCCACGAAATCAATCAGCCACTGACCGCCCAGCGCATGCAGCTTGCAACTCTGAGGCTGCTGCTCGATCACGGCCGGGTCGATGACGCCTACAAGGCACTCAAACCGGTGGATGAGATGCTCACGCGCATGGCGGCCCTCACCGGTCATTTGAAAACCTTCGCCCGCAAGAGCCCCAGTGGTTTGCGCGAGCGGCTGGACCTGTCGACGGTGGTCGATCAGGCCCTGCAATTGCTGGACGCGAGAATGCGCGACGAACAGGTCAGCCTTGTGTTGCATCTGACCCGACCGGCCTGGGTACGCGGCGATGCGATCCGCCTCGAACAGGTGCTGATCAACCTGCTGCGCAACGCCCTCGATGCGATGCAGGGCAAACCTTGCAAGCGCCTGGAAATTCGCCTGGAGGCCGACGAGCAACTGTGGCGCCTGAGCGTCATCGACAATGGCGGCGGCATCGCCGAAGAACATCTGGGTCAGGTGTTCGATCCGTTCTTCACCACCAAACCGGTGGGTGACGGCCTCGGTCTCGGACTGGCAGTATCCTTCGCCATCGTCCACGAATCCGGCGGGCGCCTGAGCGCCGAGAACGGCGACAACGGCGCGGTGTTCAGCCTGACCCTGCCAATCGATCTGGAGGCGCACCTCTGATGCTCAACCGCGTGATGGTGGTCGATGACGAAAGCAGTATTCGCAGTGCCGTCGAACAGTGGCTGAGCCTGTCCGGTTTCGAGGTCCAACTGTTCAGCCGCGCCGAGGAATGCCTGGCGGCGCTGCCGAAGCATTTTGCCGGGGTGATTCTCAGCGATGTGCGCATGCCCGGTCTCAGTGGTCTTGAACTGCTGGCCGAAGTACAGCGCCGGGATGCCGACCTGCCGGTAATCCTGCTCACCGGCCACGGCGATGTGCCGATGGCGGTCGAAGCGATGCGCGACGGCGCCTACGATTTTCTGGAAAAACCCTTCAGCCCCGAGACCCTGCTCGGCAGCCTGCGCCGGGCGCTGGACAAGCGTCGTCTGGTGCTGGAAAACCGCGCCCTGCACGAGCAGGCCGACAATCGCGCCAGACTCGATGCCACACTGCTCGGTGTATCCCGTGGCTTGCAGACCTTGCGCCGGCAGGTGCTGGATCTGGCGACCCTGCCGGTCAACGTGCTGATCCGTGGCGAAACCGGCAGCGGCAAGGAGCTGGTCGCCCGCTGCCTGCACGACTTCGGCCCGCGCGCCGACAAACCCTTCGTGGCGCTGAACTGCGCGGCGATCCCCGAGCAGTTGTTCGAAGCCGAGTTGTTCGGCCATGAGAGCGGCGCGTTCACCGGAGCCTCCGGCAAACGCATCGGCAAGCTGGAATACGCCGATGGCGGCACACTGTTTCTCGATGAAATCGAAAGCATGCCGCTGGCCCAGCAGGTAAAACTGCTGCGGGTGTTACAGGAACAGAAGCTGGAGCGGCTGGGGTCGAACCAGAGCATTCGCGTTGACTTGCGCATCGTCGCGGCGACCAAACCTGATCTGCTGGATGAAGCCCGGGCCGGACGGTTTCGCGAGGACCTGGCGTATCGACTGAACGTCGCGGAATTGCGCCTGCCGCCACTGCGTGATCGTCGGGAAGATATTCCGTTATTGTTCGAATCCTTCGCCCAAAGCGCCGCTCAGCGATTGGGCCGGACTTTTCCGCCGCTCAGTGGTGCGCAATTGAGCCACCTGCTGAGTCATGACTGGCCGGGTAATGTGCGGGAACTGGCGAACGTTGCCGAGCGGCAGGTGCTGGGGCTGGATGAGCCGGTGCAGGGCATCGATCCCGGTCAGTCGCTGGCGGCGCAGCAGGAAGCGTTTGAGGCGCAGTGCCTGCGGGCGGCGTTGACCCGGCACAAGGGTGATGTGAAAGCCGTACTGGAGGAGCTGCAACTGCCGCGGCGCACCTTCAATGAAAAGATGCAGCGGCATGGACTGACCCGGGAAATGTTCGTATCTGAATGAGCGGAAATCCGCTCATTCATTCCGGCCCATCGGCAAAAACCCGCTCAGCAACTCCCCCTCCCCCCTCTAAACCGGCCCTCTCCCCGTTGGCACAGCTCCTGCTATAGCCCCCGCAGGCTGCGTATCAACGCGCTCCACAAAAACAATTAAACGAAGGATCCTTCAATGGATAACTCCAACGCCCTGCCTCTTGGGTCGGCTGCCGTGCCGGCCAAAGAAAAAACCACCGCCAGTCGCATCAAGTCGATCTTCAGCGGTTCCGTCGGCAACATGGTCGAGTGGTACGACTGGTACGTCTATGCCGCCTTCTCGCTGTACTTCGCCAAGACCTTCTTCCCCGCCGGTTCCACCACCGCCCAATTGATGAACACCGCCGCGATCTTCGCCGTGGGTTTTCTGATGCGCCCGATCGGTGGCTGGCTGATGGGCCTGTACGCCGACAAGGTCGGACGTAAAAAGGCGCTGATGGCCTCGGTGTACCTGATGTGCTTCGGCTCCCTGCTGATCGCCCTCAGCCCGAACTACGAAACCATCGGCATCGGCGCACCGATCCTGCTGGTGTTTGCTCGTCTGCTGCAGGGCCTGTCGGTCGGCGGCGAGTACGGCACCTCCGCCACTTACCTGTCGGAGATGGCGACCAAGGAACGTCGCGGCTTCTTCTCCAGCTTCCAGTACGTGACCCTGATCTCCGGCCAGCTCATCGCGCTGGGCGTGTTGATCGTGCTGCAACAGATGCTCACCACCGAGCAACTGTACGCATGGGGCTGGCGTATTCCGTTCGCCATCGGCGCGCTGTGCGCAATCGTCGCGCTGTACCTGCGTCGCGGCATGGAAGAAACCGAATCGTTCACCAAGAAAGAGAAGTCCAAGGAAAGCGCCATGCGCACCTTGCTGCGCCATCCGAAGGAACTGCTCACCGTGGTCGGCCTGACCATGGGCGGTACACTGGCGTTCTACACCTACACCACCTACATGCAGAAATACCTGGTGAACACCGTCGGCATGAGCATCTCCGACTCCACCACCATTTCCGCGGCCACGCTGTTCCTGTTCATGTGCCTGCAACCGATCATCGGTGGTCTGTCCGACAAGATCGGCCGTCGCCCGATCCTGATCGCCTTCGGCGTGCTCGGGACGATCTTCACCGTGCCGATCCTGATGACCCTGCACACCATCCAGACCTGGTGGGGCGCGTTCTTCCTGATCATGGCGGCGCTGATCATCGTCAGCGGCTACACCTCGATCAACGCCGTGGTGAAGGCCGAGCTGTTCCCGACCGAAATCCGCGCCCTGGGCGTCGGCCTGCCGTACGCACTGACCGTGTCGATCTTCGGCGGCACCGCCGAATACATCGCGCTGTGGTTCAAGAGCATCGGCATGGAAACCGGTTACTACTGGTACGTGACCGCGTGCATCGCGGTGTCCCTGCTGGTGTACATCACCATGAAAGACACCCAGAAACATTCGCGCATCGTCACTGACTGATCGCAAAAAAAACGCGCGAAGGTGCAAGACCTTCGCGCGTTTCTTTCCTGTCCGATTTCCCGATCAGGACAACTCGGCAACGCCCTGTTTGCCGCCATAGCGCTTCTGCGCATAAGACGCGCCCACGATCATCACCAGCAGAATCCCTGCCAGCACTGCCGACGAACCGATGGTGCCGAAGTCCAGTCCGCCCTTCTCATGGGACTTGGTCATCAGGTCGCCCAAGGTCGCGCCAAACGGCCGGGTCAGCACGAACGCCACCCAGAACAGCGCCACCGACGAAATCTTCGTGAAGTACTTGAGCAGTACCACCACCGCAATCGCCGAGCCGATCAACAGCGCGCCACCGGCAAAGCCCAGGCCCGAGTCGTCCGCCAGGTAATCGCCGAGCGCGGTGCCCAGGGTGTTGGAGAACAGGATCGCCATCCAATAGAACATCTCGCCGCGAAAGCTCTGCACCTTGGTGACGTTAAGCGAGTCGCCGCTCAGGCGCCACGCCGCGAAGATCGCCAGCAGGATCGCGATCAGGATCATCGAACCGGTGGCGTAACCCAGCTCCAGCGTGCGGTCCATGAAGTCGGACATGGTGGTGCCGGCGGTGCTGGTCGACAGGATCACGATCCAGTACAGCAGCGGCTTGTAGGTCTTGGACATCAGTTGCGTGACCAGCGTCAGGACGAACACGCTGATCAGGATCAGCGAGCTCATGGCGTAGCCGACATTCAGGGTCATCGACAGCAAATCCCCCGCGGTTTCCCCCAGGGTCGTCGCGCAGATTTTCATGACCCAGAAGGCCAGGGTGATTTGAGGCAGTTTGTTCATTGCAGGTAAAGCTCCAGTGTGTGACGGCCGGTTCTTGGTTTTCTGGCCGCCGGCAGACTGGCGTTACGCGGGTGAAAAACCGGTCGGGAATGTATGAAAAATCTGTCACGCAAGCCAAAAGCAGCGATTAATCACCGGTTAATGCCCCTGCCGCATCCTGCACTCACCTGATCGATTGACTGCGCGTCGCTCGCTCCCACGACGAGACGAATTCAATGCGCCGCCCTTAATATCAAGTTAATCGATTGTTTTTAGCATTATTTTGCGCTTTTTAATCAATTTAGTTGGCGTAGCATGAAACCCATGCAAGACACACCGCCAACGAATTTCGAATCTGGAGAACGACCATGAAAACCAAACTGATCCTCGCCCTGACCCTGTCCGTACTGGCCGCCAACACCTTTGCCGCCGATGGCTCGGACAAAACCAAATCCGCCGATTTCATCAACGGCGCCAGCGCTGCCATCGAAACCAGCCACTCGGGCACCTACGCTGCCGATGGTTTCGATAAAACCAACGTCGGCAAAGCCGTTGCTGCCGATGGCTTTGACAAGACCGGTACTGCCGCAGCCATCGCTGCTGACGGTTTCGATAAAACCGGCACCGCCGCTGCCATCGCGGCCGACGGTTTCGATAAAACCGGCACCGCCGCTGCCATCGCGGCCGACGGTTTCGACAAGACCGGTACTGCTGCTGCCATCGCTGCCGACGGTTTCGATAAAACCGGTACCGCCGCTGCCATCAGTTGATCGGCAGAATGCAGACACCAAAGCCCGGCCATTGCCGGGCTTGTTCATTTCCTAAGGTCGGGATTTGATCTTCGCGGACCGGACTTGCACTATTGGCCGCTTATAAAAGCCTTCAGGAACACCCCGCCATGCCCGATGACATCCATTTCTACGAACCGGCCAACGGCCACGGCCTGCCCCACGATCCGTTCAACGCGATTGTCGGTCCGCGCCCCATCGGCTGGATTTCTTCGCAGGATGCCGAGGGCAAGCTGAACCTGGCGCCCTACAGCTTTTTCAACGCGTTCAACTACATTCCGCCGATCATCGGGTTCTCCAGCGTCGGGCGCAAAGACAGCCTGAACAACATCGAGCAGACCGGTGAGTTCGTCTGGAACCTAGCGACCCGGCCGCTGGCCGAGCAGATGAACCAGAGCTGCGCAGCCGTCGCGCCGGAGGTCAACGAATTCGAACTGGCGGGACTGACACCGGTGGCGTCGAAGGTGATTGCCGTGCCGCGCGTGGCCGAAAGCCCGGTGTCCTTCGAGTGCAAGGTCACGCAGATCATTCAGTTGCAGCGCGCCGACGGCGAGACGGTGCCGAGCTGGCTGGTGCTCGGTGAGGTGGTCGCCGTGCACATTGCCAAATGGCTGTTGAAGGACGGGATCTACGACACCGCCGCCGCAGAACCGATTCTGCGCGGCGGCGGGCCGGCGGACTACTTCCAGCTGGGGCCGGAGGCATTGTTCAAGATGTGGCGCCCGGGCGCCGTCAAGTAAACGGAGTTACCAGATCAGCTCGGCGTCATCAGTGACGCCCTTGAGCTTGTCCAGCTCATTGATCGCCGCTTCATCGGCGGCAATGGCACCAGGGAACACCTGGTCATTCAACAGTTTGTGAAAGCGTGGCGCACCGCCGTCAACCAGGGCCTTGACCGCGATTGCCGCGAAATAACCCTTGTTGCTGCCCAATTCGACGGGGACTACAGCGGAAACCGCTTCGAAGTGTTCGAACTCTTTACGTGCCATGTCGCAGGTCCTGGCTCAGTCAGATAGGCCGGCCATTAAACCCTCAACCGGCGAGTTTGTGTATCGGCGCGCAACTCTGACCCAGCGCCTGCGCTGCCGACACGTCTTTAAACGTGTGGAAATCCAGGCTGTTGACCACCAGGTCCTGCACCAGCTCGGCAAACACTTCCATCGATGGGCTGCTGAAATAAGCGGTCATCGACTGCTGGTTGCTCCAGAAACCGGAAACCAGCCACAACTCGGGATCACACTGCGAATGCTGCAGGGAAAAGCTCAGGCAACCGGCGGCGGCACGGGATGGTTCGATCAACGCGCTGAGGCGCATGCCGAGTTCCGCCGAGCGCCCGGCGCGCGCTCGAACGAAGGCCATATGACTGACGGGAATCTGCTTGGACATGTTCAACCCTCCCAGGGAGTCGCGTGGCAGCCGGGGACGGGCTGCGACAGGATCCAAGGTTAAGGGCCGGGCAATGCTCGCCGTTAGTCGATTCCTGCCGTTGCGTTGCACAATCCTGCGAGACTGTCTTTCAGACCTGTAACAGATCGTGAATTGCTGTCACCGTCCTGTCACACCGGTTTCGAGCAAGTTTGCCGGCATGCGCCCTGTCATGTCTGGGCAGGCCAGCAACGCCATGCAGGATCAGGCAAGCATTTCGCAGGATGTGTCTACCGCTTGCGCTTGCACAAACTTATGCTCTGCTCCCATTCCATCCCTTGCCGAGGAGGCTGTGCATGACGTCATTCGATCGTTTTCAGGCGCCGCCCGATGCCGACATGGCAGCTGACATGGAAAAACAGCGCGAGGAACTGGCGGCGATCATTCGTCGCAACACCTCCGAAGATGGCAGTTATGCCACCGCCGTCGGCTCGCTGTTCATGTCGCGCCACACCAAATCCCACGATTTCGCCCCGGTGCTCGCGCAACCGGCGCTGTGCATCATGGCCCAGGGTCGCAAGGAGGTACGGCTGGCGGACGAGTACTTCAATTACGATCCGCTGAATTATCTGGTGGTCTCGGTCTCGATGCCGTTGAGCGGTCGGGTGGTGAATGTCTCGCCTCTGGAACCGATCCTCGCCGTGCGCCTGGACATCGATCCGGCAGAAATCACCGCGCTGATCGCCGATGCCGGCCCCATGGGCGTACCGACCCGGCCGACCGGACGCGGTCTGTATGTGGAAAGGATCGACAGCGCGATGCTCGATGCGGTGCTGCGTCTGGCCCGACTGCTCGACACGCCGAAAGACATCGCCATGCTCGCGCCGCTGATCCGTAGGGAAATTCTCTATCGCCTGCTGCGCAGTCCGCAGGGTCATCGGCTGTACGAAATCGCCATCGCCAACAGCCAGAGCCACCGCATCAGCCAGGCGATCAAATGGCTCAACGGCAACTTCGAACAGCCGTTGCGCATCGATGATCTGGCGAAGGAAGTGAACCTCAGCGTCTCGACCCTGCATCACCGCTTCAAGGCGATGACGGCGATGAGTCCGTTGCAGTATCAGAAGCAGTTGCGCCTGCAGGAGGCGCGGCGCCTGATGCTGGCTGAAGGGCTGGAGGCATCGGCGGCCGGATATCGCGTGGGTTATGAAAGCCCGTCGCAATTCAGCCGCGAGTACAGCCGATTGTTCGGCGCGCCGCCGCTAAGGGATCTGGCGCGGTTGCGGCTGACGGTCTGATCCGATTTTTTATAGCGGCCGCTGGCCCCTTCGCGAGCAAGCTCGCTCCCACATTGGATCGGCGTACAACTGAACCTGTGGGAGCGAGCCTGCTCGCGATGGGGCCTTTGATTCAAGCGCCGAGTACCCGACACGCCTCGCTCGGCAACGTCACCGACACCGGATGCCCGATCCCCAGCCCAATCCCCTGACACGGCGTACTCAGCGCCGTAAACGTCACCCCGGAACATTCCACCGTAGTCTCGATGGTCGCGCCGATATCCCGCACAAACGTCACCTTGCCCAGCAGGCGATTGCCCGCCGTGGCCTGGGGCGCCGACAGTTGCAGGTCTTCCGGGCGGATCAGCATTTTCACTTTCTGCCCGACCACGATGCTGCTGCAGATCGGCACTTGCAGGGCGTCGCCGCCCGGCAGCACGACCTTGCCATCGCCCAGCGCGGTGGCCGGGAAGATATTGCCGGAGCCGATAAAGTCCGCGACGAACTCGTTGGCCGGGTGCCGATAGATTTCAATCGGCGTGCCCACCTGCTGCACCCGATGCTCACCGAGGACCACCACGATATCGGCCATGGTCATGGCTTCGCGTTGATCGTGGGTGACCATGATGGTGGTGATGTTCAGGCGTTGTTGCAGTTGGCGGATTTCCACCTGCATCGACTCACGCAGCTTGGCATCCAGCGCCGACAGCGGTTCGTCGAGCAACAGGATTTTCGGGTGCGAGGCAATGGCCCGGGCAATCGCCACCCGTTGACGCTGACCGCCGGAGAGTTTGGCCACCGGGCGATCAATCATCGGTTGCAGCTGGATCAACTCCAGCAACTCCACCACCCGCGCCTGTTGATCGGCCTTGCTCACGCCCCGCAGTTTCAGCGGATAGGCGATGTTCTCGCCCACGGTCATGTGCGGGAACAACGCCAGCGACTGGAACACCATACCGAAGTTGCGCAGGTGCGCCGGGGTGTGGCCGATGTCCTCGCCATCCAGGCGGATTTCGCCGCCGGTGAGGGTTTCCAGCCCTGCGATCATTCGCAGCAACGTGGTCTTGCCGCAGCCCGACGGGCCGAGGAAGCACACCAGTTTGCCCTCGGGCAAATGCAGGTTGACGTCTTTTACCGCGCAGGCCGAGCCGTAGTGTTTCTCGACGTTTTCCAGAATCAGACCAGACATAAATCACCTCAAGAAATCAGAACGAAACGCCACCTTCACCGACCAGCTTCTCCAGCGCCCAGATCAGGACGAAGTCGATCAGCACGATCAGCACGGCAAACGAGAACACGGTAGGGTCGAGCGATGACACGGTGCGGCTGTACATCCAGATCGGCACGGTCATGACGTCGATGGTGTAGAGGAAATAGGTCACGGTGAATTCGTTGAACGAGACGATGAACGCCAGCAGCATCCCCGCCAGAATCCCCGATTTCATCAACGGCACCACCACGTCGACGATGGCCCGCAGTGGCGAAGCGCCGAGCATCTGCGCAGCCTCTTCGACTTCGCTGCCGATGGAAAGCATGGCCGCCGTGCAATTCTTCACCACGAACGGCAGCGCCAGAATCACGTGGGCAATCACCAGTCGCGAGGTGGTCATGTGGAACGGCAGGCTGTCGAACACCAGCAGCAAGGCCAGCCCCAGCACCACCATCGGAAACACCAGCGGCAGCGACATCAGTTGCAGCGCCACGCCCTTGCCGCGGAACTCGCAACGGGTCAGCGCATAAGCCGCCGGCACCGCGATCAGCGTGGCGAAAATCATCGTCAGGCACGACACCAGCAGACTGGTGCCCATGGCCTGGCCGAGGCTCAGCACATCGCTGGCATCCGGCGAAACGAAGGTGTGCCAAGCCGCCTTGTACCACTGCAGGCTGTAGCTGCTCGGCGGGAAGTCGAGGTTCGACGCGCCGCTGAACGACATCACGATCATGGTCAGGATCGGCAACACTGCCAGGAACAAAATGATCCCGGAAAGAATGCCGGCGAACTTGCCGGTGTCGCCCGGCAACAGCGACTGACGCTTCTTGATCAGGGCACTCATTGCGAAGCCTCCAGCAGACGGCGACGGCGGCCGGTAATGTATTCGGACAAGGTCATGATCGCCAGGGTGGTGACGATCAGCACCACCCCGGCAGCGGACGCGGCGGGCCAGTTCATCAGCGGGGCGATCTGGTCATGCACCATCACCGCGAGCATCGGCACGCGCCGACCGCCGAGCAGCAACGGCACCACGAAGCTGCTGGCGTTGTAGGCGAACACCAGAGTCGCGCCGGTGATGATCCCCGGCAGGCTCATCGGCAACACCACCTGACGGAACACCTGAAAACGGCTGGCGCCAAGGGTCGCGGCAGCCTCTTCGTAGCTGCGGGCGACGCCGCGCATGGCGCTGGCAATCGGCAGCACGGCCAACGGAAACGCGGTCTGCACCAGGCCCATCAACACGCCGTTCTGGTTGTACAGCAACATGATCGGGCGCTTGATCAGACCGAGGCCCATCAGGGTCTGGTTGAGCATGCCGCCGGGGCCGAGGATCACCAGCCAGCCGTAGCTTTGCAGCAACAGGTTGACCAGCAACGGCAACAGCACCGCCGCGAGGAAAATCCGCCGCACGAACGGCGAGGTCAGGCGCGACATGGTGTACGCCACCGGGATCGCCAGCACCACGGCGATCACCGCGCTGATCAGCGCCAGACGCAAGGTCAGCAGCAACGATTTGAGGTAGTAGGGTTCGAGCAACTGCGCGTAACTGGCCAGGCTGAAACCGGACCACTCCGCACCCTTGGTGCCGACGCTCATGCGCAGTACCAGCAGGCTGGCGGCAATCAGCACGCCGAGAAACAGCATCGACGGCGTGAGGAAAAACCACGCCCGCGCAGTCGGCGAAACACCGCGCGCCGGGCGCACGTCACCCGCGCCGACCGGTTGGGTCAGGGATTGATGTTCCATAGCAATGATCTCGTCAATGGAAAAGCAACGGCCTCAAGCTCACCTTGGCCCTCTGTGGGAGCGAGCCTGCTCGCGATTGCGGACTGACATTCACCAACGACGTCGGCTGACAGATTGCTATCGCGAGCAGGCTCGCTCCCACAGGAACTTTCAGTGTTTGAGCGCCTGTGTACGTCACTCGATCAGGAAGAAAAAATTTCCGTGTAGCGACGAATCCACTGGTCATGCACGGTCGCCAGGAAGGCGTTGTCGTGCATGATCGCCTTCTCCGCGATCTGCTCCGGGGTGAGGATGAACGGGCTCTTGCGCGCTTCGGCGGAGATGATCGCCTTGGCGTTGACCGGGCCGTTGAAGATGTCTTCGGCCATCTTGCCCTGCACCAGCGGGTCGAGGGAGTGGTCGATGAAGGCGTAGGCCAGGTCGGTGTCGCCCGGACGATTCTTCGGCATCACCGAGAGCATCAGGTCGGTGTAGAAACCTTCCTTCATACCGAACGTGGCGCCGAGGCCGTAGTTCGGATCGCGGATTTGCTTGGGAAAAAACGCCGGGGCATACAGGCCGCCCATGTCCAGGGAGCCGGTGCGGAACAGCTCGGCAATCTGGTTGGGGTTTTCGCCCAGGGTCACCACGCGTTCCTTGAGTTCGGCGAGTTTCTTGAAGCCCGGTTCGATGTTGTGCTCGTCACCACCGGCCAGTTTGGCGGCGATGATGATCAGGTCCATCGCCTCGGTCCAGTTCGGTGGCGGCAGGAAAATGTTCGGTGCCAGATCGGCGTCCCACAGCGCGGCGTAACTGTCCGGCGCTTCCTTCTGGGTGCGGGTGCTGTAGACCAGACTGTTGCACCACAGCAGGTAACCGATGCCGTGACCGTTGGCCCCGGTGCGATATTTTTCCGGTACGTCGATCAGGTTGGGAATACGGTTGAGGTCGGGTTTTTCCAGCAGTCCGGCAGCGGCCAGACCTTCGGCACCGACCCCGGCCAGGGTGATGATGTCGTACTGCGGACGATCACCGCCGGCCTTGAGTTTGGCGACCATTTCCGAGGTGCTGCCAGTGCGGTCGGCAATCACTTTGGCGCCGGTCTTGGCCTCGAACGTTGCCGCGATGTTGCGCAGTGCGGCCAGCCCAGTGTCATCGGACCAGGTCAGCAGGCGCAGGGTCTTGCCGGCAAAACGGGTGTCGCTGGCACTGGCCCGGATGAAGGGCATGCTCATGGCCGCCGCAGCCACCGAGGCCACGCCGACGGTTTTGATGAATTGACGCCTGTTCAGATCGTGCTCGCCCATTTGGGACTCCCATTATTCTTGTAAGTATGAGATTGACCGCAACCCTTGCCGTGCGTGATCGGAGCCGCTCAAGCCCCCCGGTTTCAAAGGGTTTGAGCGTGATCAGCGGGTTCATCCTGAGGTCGTGCAAAACACCTGACTATCGATAAAAACTCATTGGAGCCATGACGCCGGCGCATGCCTCGTTGCGAGGCATGCGCTGACCTTTTTCGGGCATTCAGAGTGCGCGGAGCACGTGCTTGATTTCCTGGAATGCCGTCAGGCCCCACGGCCCCAGTTCGCGGCCGATGCTGCTCTGTTTGTAGCCGCCCCACGCCGTCTGCGGGAAGATCACCTGCGGCGCGTTGAGCCACACCAGCCCCGCCTGCAAGGCGTTGGCGACCCGGTCCGCAGTCTCGACATTGCGCGTGACTACGCTGGCCACCAGACCGAACTGGCTGTCGTTGGCCAAGGCAATCGCCTCGGCTTCCGAAGCGAAACTGCGCACGCAGATCACCGGGCCGAAGATCTCTTCACACCACAGCGCACTGTCGAGGGGCACTTCGGTGAAGACCGTCGGCTGCAAGAAATATCCGCGCGGCAGATCCGCCGGGCGATTGCCGCCACAGATCAGCTTGGCACCGGCACTGAGGCCTCGGTCGATGTGACCGAGCACACGCTGGTATTGCGCCTGATTGACCAGTGCGCCCATCTCGACTTCAGGATCGAACGGGTCGGCCACACGGATTTTCTCCGCACGGGCCTGCAAGCGGATCAGAAATTCATCGGCCAGTTCATCGGCAACCAGCACCCGGCTGGTGGCCGAGCACATCTGCCCGGCGTTGAAGAAACCGCCACCGCAGGCCAGCTCCACCGCCAGATCAAGGTCGGCATCTTCCAGAATCAGCAGCGAGGATTTGCCACCCAGTTCCAGGCTCACGCCCTTCACGGATTCGGCGGCGCGCTGCATCACTTGCACACCGACGGCGTTGCTGCCGGTAAAGGAAACCTTGGCGATGCGCGGGTCCGCCGACAGCGGCGCACCAACCGCCAGACCGGTGCCGCACACCACGTTGAACACACCTTTGGGTAGACCGGATTCGGCGATGATCGCTGCCAACTCCAGCTCTGGCAGCGGCGTGACTTCCGACGGTTTGAGCACCACGCAGCAACCGGCGGCCAGGGCCGGGGCGAGTTTCCACGCGGTGGTAACCATCGGGAAATTCCACGGCACGATCAGACCGACCACACCGCACGGCTCGCGGCGCAGGCGTGCGCTGAAGTCGTCGCTGGGCAGCGGCACATCGCTGTCCTGTTTTGCATCGAGGCCTTCGGCGAGTTCGGCGTAGTACTCGAAGGTGGCGATCACGTCGTCGACATCGATGCCCGCTTCGAACTGCGGTTTGCCGTTGTTGCTCGACTGCAATTTCATCAAGTGATCACGGCCGTTGCGCACGCCATTGGCGATGTTGCGCAGTATCGCGCCGCGCTCGGCACCCGAGGTTTTCGACCAGTCCTTGAAGGCTTCGGTCGCAGCCGTCACCGCTTGGTTGACGGCGCTTTCGTCACCGCCATTGACCGTGGTCAGCAGCGCTTCGGTGGCCGGGTTGATCACGCGCAGGTGTTCGCGGCCGGCGGACCATTGGCCGTTGATGTACAGGCCGTCGAGTGTGGTCGGGAAATTCATCATTGGGCCACCGCCTTCATCCATTGGGTCTGGTCGATTTCGATCAGGGTCGGGCCCTGACGATCGGTGGCGGCGCGCAGGGCACCGCGCAGGTGTTCGGCCGAGCTGATCGCTTCCGCCGCGCAACCCAGGGCCTTGGCCACACCGATGAAGTCCGGGGTGTAGATGTCCACGCCCACCGGTTCGATGGCGCGGTTGACCATGTATTTCTTGATCTCTTCGTAACCCTGGTTATTCCACAGCAGGATGATCACCGGCGTGCGCGCTTCCACGGCGCTGGCCAGTTCCGGCAGGGTGAATTGCAGACCGCCATCGCCGATCAGGCACACCACCGGCGGACGTGCGCCGTGTTCGGGGTGGCCGCCGAGCCACGCGCCAATCGCCGCCGGCAAGGCGTAACCGAGGGTGCCGTAACCGGTGGACGAGTTGAACCAGCGGCGCGGGCGCTCCGGGTTGAACGTGAGGTTGCCGGTGTACACCGGTTGCGTGGAGTCACCGACAAACACCGCGTTCGGCAGTTCGTGCAGCACGGTTTCGAGGAAACGGGTCTGAGCCAGGGTCGGCGCGTCCCAGGTTGCGGCCAGGTCTTCACGCAGACGCGCGGCGCGTACCTGGCCCCAATCGTTGCGGCGCTCGGCCAGCGGCTTGTGCGACAGCGCGCTCAGCAATGCTTGTGCAGCGTTGCGCGAGTCGGCGACCAGCGCCACATGAGGCGGGTAGTTGCGCACGGTCTGGTCCGGATCGATATCGACGCGCAACAACTTGCCGGGGATTTCGAAGCCGCCGGCGAAGGTCACGTCGTAGTCGGTTTCCGCCAGTTCGGTGCCGATCGCCAGGATCACGTCAGCATCGGCTACCAAGGCGCGGGTCGCCACCAGGCTCTGGGTCGAACCGATCAGCAGCGGATGACTGGACGGCAACATGCCTTTGGCATTGATGGTCAGGGCCACCGGCGCATCGAGCAGTTCGGCCAGTTCGGTGAGTTCGGCAGCCGCGTCAATGGCGCCGCCACCGGCAAGGATCAGCGGACGCTGGGCGCCGGCCAGCAGCTCAGTCATGCGGCTCACGGCGGCCGGCGCGGCACCGGCGCGGTCGATATTGACCGGCACGCTGGCCAGCAGTTCGTCGGCTTCTTCGACCAGCACGTCCAGCGGAATCTCGATGTGCACCGGACGCGGACGCCCGGCCTGGAACAGCGCAAACGCACGGGCCAGTACGCCCGGCAATTCGGACGCCGACATCAGCGTGTGGGAGAACGCCGCCACACCGCCGACCAGTGCGCTCTGGTTCGGCAGTTCATGCAGCTTGCCGCGACCGCCACCCAGTTGACTGCGCGACTGCACGCTGGAGATCACCAGCATCGGGATCGAATCGGCGTAGGCCTGGCCCATGGCCGTGGTGATGTTGGTCATGCCCGGGCCGGTGATGATGAAGCACACACCCGGTTTGCCACTGGTGCGGGCGTAGCCGTCGGCCATGAAACCGGCGCCTTGCTCGTGTCGTGGAGTCACATGGTTGATGCTCGAACGGGCCAGCCCGCGATACAGCTCCACGGTATGCACCCCGGGAATGCCGAACACCTGCTCGACCCCGTAACCTTCGAGTAACTTGACCAGTACTTCGCCACACGTCGCCATGTCTTTGCCCTTCTTGTTCGTTGAGGCACCGGGCCTTGAAGGAACCGGTGATTGGCCTCATTGAAACGGGCGACCCGTAGCCGCAACAATCGATAAAAGCTCATACTAGCCATGTCCTCACGTCATACCTTGGATCCACATGAAACGACTGCCACCCCTGCCCGCCCTGCACACGTTTCTGATCACCGCGCAGTGCTGCAACTTCACCCGGGCCGCCGAGCAGTTGCACATCACCCAAGGTGCGGTGAGCCGGCAGATCGCCGGGCTGGAGGAACATCTGGGTTATGAGCTGTTCATTCGCCTGGCCCGGGGCCTGGAGCTGACGGCCGAAGGTCGCGAATGGCTGCCACGGGTGCAGCAGGTGTTCAGCCTGATCGGCGATTCGATGGAGCAGATCGGTGCAAAACGCGAGACCCTGCAACTCAAGGCCCCGAGCTGTGTGATGCGCTGGTTGCTGCCACGGCTGTTGCAATGGCAGCGCGAGCGCCCGGACGTGCCGGTGAAACTCACGGCGTCGTTGCAACACGGTGTGGACTTTCATCGCGAGCAGTTCGACGCCGCGGTGATCTACGGCACCGCGCCCCACGACTCCCCTGCCACGCTGCATCTGTTCGATGAGCAACTGACGCCGGTCTGCTCGCCGACGCTGCTCAACGGTGGGCCGGCCCTGCATACACCGGCAGACTTGCAACAACACCTGCTGCTGCATCCGACTCACACCGATGACGACTGGACGCTATGGCTTGAAGCCGCCGAACTGCACTTGAGCAACATCAGCAGCGGTCAGCATTTCGAGACGCTGGATCAGGCGATGTCGATGGCGTCCCACGGGACGGGGGTGGCGATTGGCGACTGGTCGTTGATCGGCGATGACTTGAACGCCGGACGGCTGGTGATGCCGTTCGATCTGAAGGTGAAGACGGGATTGGGTTATTACATCGTCGCGCCGGCGTCGGAGCCGTCGGCGAAATTACAGGAATTGATGGGGTGGCTGGTGGAGCAGGCTCATACGCGGTGAACACCCTAATATCCTGTGGGAGCAAGCTTGCTCGCGAATACGGTGTGTCATTCAACGTTGATGTCGACTGACACGCCCTCTTCGCGAGCAGGCTCGCTCCCACATTGGATCGGTGTTGAGACTCAGTAACCGACAGTAAACCGCTGACGCGAATGCTTCGGCGTTTCCACTTCGTCGATCAGCGCAATTGCATAGTCGGCAAAGCTGATCGAGCTCTGGCCTTCGGCGCTCACCAGCAAGTCATCCTTGCCGACGCGGAACTTGCCGGTGCGCTCGCCTTCGAAGAACAGCGCCGACGGCGACAGGAAGGTCCAGTCCAGTTCCTTCTCCTGACGCAAGGCATCGAGGAACGCTGCACCAGCACTGGCCTCGGCCTTGTACTCGGCCGGGAAACCGGCGCTGTCGATCACGCGGGTGCCGTCCGGCAGCAGCAGCGAACCGGCACCGCCGACCACCAGCAGACGTTTCACCCCGGCCTGTTTCACCGGGCCGATCAGCGCGCTGGCCGGCACCGTGGCGAAATGCGCGGCGCTGATCACCACATCGTTACCGGCGACTGCCGCTTGCAGGGCGGCGGCATCCAGCACGTCGACGTTTTTGCTGACCACACCGGCTCGGGCGCCGATCTTCGAGGTATCCCGGGCAATGGCGGTGACGCTGTGGCCGCGACGCAGGGCTTCTTCCAGCAATTGGCTGCCGGCACGGCCGGTGGCACCAATGATTGCGATCTTGCTCATGACATTCTCCAGTTGGCTTGAGAGTGCTGCGTTTTTCAGAATCGGGTTACCACTTCATCTCGCCCTTGGCGACTTTGGCGCTCAGCTCCAGCGAGCTCTCTTCGCCCAGTTTCGGGTAGCGTTTTTTCATCGCGGCGATCAGCGCGGCAGAGTCCTTGGCCTTGGCGGTCTCTTCATCGAACGCCTTGATGTAGTCGGCCGTGAATTTCACCGCAGCCAACGAACGGGCGCTGTCACCCAGGTAGTGACCCGGTACGACGGTTTTCGGTTTCAGGGTTTCGATCGAGTGCAGTGTTTCGAGCCAGTCGGCGTGAGATTGCGCAGTCTGGGTGTCGGCCATCCACACGTGAATGTTCTCGGCGACAACGACACCGCCAACCACGGCTTTCAACGACGGAATCCACACGAAGCTGCGATCCGGTTGCTTGCCTTCCAGGCCGACCACCTGCAGTTTCTGCCCTTCCAGCATCAGGCCGTCGCCCTTGAGCACGCCCGGCACGATGGTTTGCGCCGGCACGTCGGCGCCCATTTTCGGGCCCCAGAAGGCGAGTTTGCCGTCAACGGTTTGCTTGATGTGATCAACGGTCGGCTGCGAGGCCAGCACGTTGGCATTCGGGAAGGCCTTGGTCAGGGTGTCGAGACCGAAGTAGTAATCCGGGTCACCGTGGCTGATGTAGATGGTGGTCAGTTGCTTGCCGCTGGCGCGGATCTTTTCCACCACTTGCTCGGCCTGTGACTTGCCGAACTGCGCGTCCACCAGGATCGCGTCCTTCTCGCCGCTGACCAGCACCGAGGTCACCGGGAAGATTGCGTTGGTGCCCGGGTTGTAGACATCGAGGCTCAGGTTCGCGGCCGCTGCGTGGGCAGCAAAGCCGAGGGTGGCGGTGGCCAGTAAAACGCGCTTGAGAGTGGTGAAGCCGATCATGGGTTGCTCCGCTGTTCGTATGCCGTGCTTGGCGATGGGACAGAGCTTAGTTGCCAGACTCGTTACAAAAAATGCGATGCTTAAACATAGTTTGTTTCTGAAAGCGGGCAAATCATGGATCGTCTTCAAGCAATGCGGGTGTTTGTCACGGTGGTGGATCTGGGCAGCCAGTCGGCGGCGGCTGATCACCTGGACCTGTCCCGGCCAGTGGTGTCGCGGTATCTGGCGGAACTGGAAGATTGGGTCGGTGCACGCCTGATGCACCGCACCACACGCAAACTCAGCCTGACTGCGGCCGGCAACGAGATCCTGCCGCGCTGCCGGCAGATGCTGGAACTGTCGAGCGACATGCAGTCTGCCGTCAGCGAGCCCGACGATGCACCACGGGGTTTGTTGCGGATCAGCGTCAGCACCTCGTTCGGCCAGGCGCAACTGGCCGATGCCATGGCCGCGTTCGTCAAACGCTACCCGGGCGTCAACATCGATCTGCAAATGCTCGATCGCACGGTGAACCTGGTGGACGAGCGCATCGACCTGGCGATCCGCACCAGCAACGACCTCGATCCCAACCTGATCGCCCGGCGCCTGACGGTCTGTCGTTCGGTGGTCTGCGCCGCACCCGCCTATCTGCAGGAACATCCACAACCGCAGCGCGTAGAAGATCTGAGCCGGCACAACTGCCTGACCCATTCCTATTTCGGCAAGAGCCTGTGGCATTTCGAAGAAGATGGCGAACCGGTTTCAGTGCCGGTGCAAGGCAACATCAGCGCCAACGAGGCCAGCACCCTGCTGCGCGCCACGCTGGCCGGCGCCGGAGTGGCGATGCTGCCGACCTATCAGGCAGGGGTGCATATTCACAGCGGCGAACTGGTGCGCCTGCTGCCCAACGCCGAACCTCGGCGGATGAACATTTACGCGGTGTACGCCTCACGCAAGCACATGCCGGCGGCGCTGCGCAGCATGCTGGATTTCCTGGTACTGCGCTTTCCCGAAAATCCGCAATGGGATGTCGGCTTGTAAACCCGTTCGCCGCGCAGCTGGCAACTCCCCGGCGCTGACCTATGCTGAAAGTAGTACCCAAGGGTATTCGTTCAGAGGTCAACGCCATGATCATGAGCACCAGAACAAGAAGATACCTCGCGATTTTCATCACCTGCGCGGCCACGCTGGCGCTGTACGGCACCGCAGCATGGCGCGTGGAGCAGTTGCGGCAACTGCCCCGTGAGTATGCGAGCTGCAACTTCGAGCGCTGCATCCCTCACAACGCCACCCTCAACGCCCTGCGCTGATACAGGACGTCAGGCGTCGTCGTTCTGCTCGGCCTTCAAGCGGTCGCGGAACGCCTTTGGCGAGATCCCCACACGGCGCCGGAACAGGCGCGTGAAGTTGGTCGGATCGGAAAAACCCAATACCTCGGACATCTCGTAAATCGTCATGCTGGTGTACGTCAGCAGACGCTTGGCTTCCAGCAACTGACGCTCATGCATGATCTGCAACGCCGGCTGCCCCGCCAGTTCGCGGCAGGTGCCGTTGAGGTGCGAGACGGAAATCCCCAGACGATGAGCCAGGTCCTCGACCTTCACATGCTGGCGGTAAGTCTCTTCGACCAACTGGATAAAACCGTTGAGGTACTCGCGTTGACGCTGCGGGCGTTGGCTCGCGTTATGCCGGCGGATCGCCTGACGGCTGACCCACACCATGATCACGCTGACCAGCGAATGCATGAGCATTTCCCGCGCCGGTTGATGGCCGTTGTACTCGGCCTGCAACGCGGCAAACAGACTGTTGAGGTACTCCGCGTCCTGCCCCGCCGGATAACTTTCGGCCTGGGCCAGGGCCTGCACCGCGCTGCCCAGCTGCGCCTGCAAATGGTTGATCAACGGTGTGGCGAGGGTGACGACGAATCCTTCGACGTCCTCGGAAAAACGGAATCCATGCACCGATAGCGGCGGCAGGATCTGGATCGCGGCTTCGTTCAGTTGCGTGCGTTGACCTTCGATTTCAAGCTCTGCCTGACCTTTGAACACGAAGAGCAACTGGCACAAATCGGCGTGGCGGTGGGGGTTGATTTCCCATTGATGTTCGCGGCTGCGTTTGGAAATGGTTTCACAGTGCAGCAAGTCAGGGGTCGGCCAGTCCAGGCTTTCACCGTAGAGCTTGAACACCGGAATCGAAGGCAGGTCAGGCTTGTTCATCACTTCAATCCAGGCCTCGAAGGTTGCGGGCGATAATCGCACCGATTGGCAGAATGTACAGGTATCGGCTCAGTTTTCACCTTCAATTGACAGACCCGCAAGGGAAAAATGCAAGCACTCGAATCCTGAAAATCATTCACCGGCCGTTGTCGCGTGAAGCTTGCGAGTCATAAAAACAATGAAAACGCTGAAAACCCAAGTCGCCATCATTGGCGCCGGTCCGTCCGGATTATTGCTCGGCCAACTGCTGCACAACGCCGGCATCGACACCCTGATTATCGAGCGTCAGACACCTGATTATGTGCTCGGCCGAATTCGCGCCGGAGTCCTTGAACAGGGCATGGTAGAGCTGTTGCGCGAGGCTGGCGTGGGTCAGCGGATGGACGCCGAAGGGCTGGTCCACGGTGGGTTCGAACTGGCCCTCGACGGGCGTCGGGTGCACATCGATCTGCAGGCGCTGACCGGTGGAAAAACCGTGATGGTCTATGGCCAGACCGAGGTCACCCGCGACCTGATGGCCGCTCGTCGGGAGACCGGCGGACAGACAATCTATGAAGCACGCGATGTCGTTCCCTGTGGCATGAAAAGCGACGAAGCCTATGTCACCTTCGAAAAAGATGGCGAAACCTGGCGCGTCGATTGCGATTACATCGCCGGTTGCGACGGTTTCCATGGCGTGGCCCGACAGTCGATCCCGGCGGAATGCCTGAAGGTCTTTGAACGGGTTTATCCGTTCGGCTGGCTGGGGATTCTCGCCGACACGCCACCGATTCACGACGAACTGGTCTACGCCCGCCACGAACGCGGCTTCGCCCTGTGCAGCATGCGATCGGCGACCCGCACCCGCTACTACCTGCAAGTGCCGGCCGAAGAAAACGTCGACGACTGGTCGGATCAGCGCTTCTGGGATGAACTGCGCAATCGTCTGCCGGAGGATCTGGCGCAGAAACTCGTGACCGGTCCGTCGATTGAAAAGAGCATCGCGCCGCTGCGCAGCTTTGTGGTCGAGCCGATGCAGTACGGGCGCATGTTTCTGGTGGGCGACGCGGCGCATATCGTTCCGCCGACCGGGGCCAAGGGTTTGAATCTGGCGGCCAGCGATGTCAGCACGCTGTTCAGGATTCTGCTGAAGGTCTACCGCGAAGGTCGCACTGACTTGCTGGAGCAGTATTCGCAAATCTGCCTGCGCCGGGTGTGGAAAGCCGAGCGGTTTTCGTGGTGGATGACTTCGATGCTGCACCGTTTCGACGAGCACGACGATTTCAGTCAGCGCATCAGTGCATCGGAACTGGACTACTTTGTCAGCTCGCAAGCAGGGCAAAAAACCATTGCAGAAAATTACGTCGGGCTTCCATATGAGGCTATCGAATAGCCTGCTATCGACTTACACTGGCGAGCATTGATCCGCTCGCCACGGCGGATATCATCTCTGCCCACAGGTTTGCCCGTGACCACTCTCAACCACCCCGAAACGCCCAGACCGGCCATTCGCAGCGTGCTGGTCGCGCTGATGCTGGCGATCTTCCTTGGCGCGCTGGACCAGACCATCGTCGCGGTTTCCATGCCGGCCATCTCCGCGCAATTCAAGGACGTCAGCCTGCTGGCCTGGGTGATTTCCGGCTACATGGTGGCGATGACCGTGGCGGTGCCGATCTACGGCAAGCTCGGTGACCTGTACGGGCGGCGCAAACTGATGCTGTTCGGCATGGGCCTGTTCACCCTCGCCTCGCTGTTCTGCGGCATGGCCCAGAGCATGGAGCAGCTGGTGCTGGCGCGGATTTTCCAGGGCATCGGCGCTGGCGGGATGATTTCGGTGAGCCAGGCGATCATCGGCGACATCGTGCCGCCCCGTGAGCGCGGGCGCTATCAGGGTTACTTCTCCAGCATGTACGCGGTGGCCAGCGTGGCCGGCCCGGTGCTGGGCGGTTACATGACCGAGTACCTGTCGTGGCGATGGGTGTTCCTGATCAATCTGCCGCTGGGCCTTGGCGCGTACTGGGTGGCGCGACGCAATCTGGTCGGCCTGCCGATTCCCCAGCGCAAACCGGTCATCGATTACCTCGGCACACTGCTGATGATCATCGGCCTGACGGCGCTGTTGCTGGCGATCACTCAGGTCGGCCAGGGTCATGCGTGGCGCAGCAGCGAAGTGCTCGGGCTGTTCGCTTGCGCGGTGGCGGTGCTGGCGGTGTTCGTCTGGCATGAGCGCCGTGCCCGAGAGCCGTTGCTGCCGATGCACCTGTTCACCAACCGCAACGCTCTGCTGTGCTGGTGCACGATTTTCTTCTGCAGCTTCCAGGCGATTTCGCTGATTGTGCTGATGCCGTTGCGCTTCCAGAGCGTGACCGGTGCCGGCGCCGACAGCGCGGCCCTGCACTTGCTGCCGCTGGCGATGGGTTTGCCGATCGGCGCGTATTTCGCCGGGCGCCGCACCTCGATTACCGGGCGCTACAAACCACAGATTCTCACCGGCGCGCTGTTGATGCCGATCTCGATCCTCGGCATGGCTTTCAGCCCGCCCGATGCGACGCTGATCAGCAGCCTTTTCATGTTGCTCAGCGGTATCGCCGGCGGCATGCAGTTCCCGACCTCGCTGGTCGGTACGCAAAATTCGGTGGACCAAAAAGACATTGGCGTCGCCACCAGCACCACTAACCTGTTCCGCTCCCTGGGCGGCGCGGTGGGCGTGGCGTTGATGTCGGCACTGTTGCTGGCGTTGTTGCAGGACTCCAGCTTTGCCCACCTGACCGGCGCATCGTTGATCGGCGAAGGTCACTCCGGCAACGTGCTGCTCGATGGCCTGAACGCAGCACCCGGCGATGCACAGAATGCCTTGCGTGCCGAGTTGCTGGTGACGTTCCGGCATTTGCTGATGGTCAGCGCCGCGGTGTCGCTGCTCGGGCTGGCGGCAGCGATTGCCATGCCGAACCGCTTGTTGCGCGGGCGTGAGCACGGCGCCCGCTGACTAAAGAACACCGCATGACCTGTGGGAGCGAGCTTGCTCGCGATGAGGGCGTGTCAGTCGAAGATATTGGTGAATGACACATTGAATCGCGAGCAAGCTCGCTCCCACAGTCGAAGTGCATTCAAGCGCTGTAATAACCGACCGCCACCAGGAACCCGCCAACCTTCTTCAGGTAGGCATGTTTGTCCTCGACCTTGCCGGTCACCGGGTTCTTCCAGCGGTATTCGTACTCGCCCTCATCCTGCTTGCCGATCAACGCCAGAATCGGCTCACCCACCGGTTTGCCTTCCGGGTCCTTGACCTTGGCGAAGTCGGTGTTGATCAACCGCAGGTTGGTGCCATGGGCGACGTAGCGCTGGGTGTTCAGATCCACCACGAACACATACAGGTCATCCTGCAGGTAACCGCCCTTGAGCGAATTGATCGCCGTCAGCGTGCCCTTTTCGTCCTTGGTCAGATCGATGGCGGCTTTGTCGAGCAATGATTTCGCCTGCTCCGCCGACGCGCGCGGCAAGTAGTAACCGACCGCCAGAATCCGCTGACCGATGCGCTGATAGAACACATGCTTGCGCTCGACCTTGCCGTCGGCCTGGTTCTGCCAACGGTACTCGGCCTGCTGGATGCCGTTGCCTTCCGGCACTTTCAACGCGTCCTTGAACGCCTTCTGCAAATCCGGGCCAAGCACTTCGCTCACATCCCGGCCGATCAACGCCGAAGACGGCCCGCCGCTGGCGAGCATCACGCCCTTGGTATCGACCACGAACACGTAACGATCCTTGTCGACGAATTCACCCTGGCGGCTGAATGCCGCGAACGCTTTGTCGCCGTTGTCGTGATAGTAGGCCAGAGCCTTTTCCAGCAAGGCGATGGCGGCCTTGCTGTCGTCCTTTTCCGTGGCCGCATTGGCCTGTCCGAAACTCAACAACAGCACCGCGCCGAGCCAGGCCAGTTTTTGCACAAACCCCATGACGCATCCCTCGTTCTTGTTGGTGTTTCAAGAGCGTAGACGGCCTGAGGGCATGTATGGATATTCAGAAAGCGTCTGAATGTTGCGAAGGGGTTGTGGCGAGGGAGCAGGTTCCCTCGCCACAGAAGGGGCTCATGGCCGGGCGTTGAGCTGCTGTTGCAGGTTCTGGATCTGTGCCTGCAAGGTGTTGATGTTGCGGGTCATCTGCCCACGGAACGCATCGAACTCGGCGGTGCTGGAGCCGCCCTGCGCAGCGGCCGGACGGTTGTCCTGCTCGCTCTTGAGCACGACGATTTCCTGCTCCAGACGCTCGATGGCGGCGTTCGAACTGCCTTGTTTCTTCAGCGCCGTGATGTCGGCACCGAGGCTCTTCAACTGCGCGTCGAAGCCCTTGAGTTGCGCGTCGACCTTGCTGGTGTCGGCCGGCGCGTTTTTCAGCGTCGCCAGCTCTGCACTCAGGGCTTTGACCTGAGCCTGCAACTGGGTGTTGGCGTTCTGTTGCTCAGTGGTCTGGGCGGTCATCAGCGCCAGACGCTTGTCCAGATCCGTCGCCTGACCCGCGACACCTTGCTGCTGCTTGCTCTGATCCTGCAGTGCGCTTTGCAATTGCTTAATCTGCAGTTTCAGCGCTTCACTGTCGGTGTTGACGTTGGTCTGGCTGGCCACGACCTTGCCGGAAATGTCCTGCAGGCGCCCCGCCGCTTCTTCACTGATCCGCGCGAAGCTTTCCTGGGTCGCCACCAGTTGCTGCTCCATCAGCGAAATCTGCTGGAAACTCCACCAGGCCAAGCCGATGAAAGCGAAGAACAACGCGCCGACCAGCGCCCACAACGGCCCGGTACTGGCGGCCTTGACCTTGACCACCGGCGGTGTGCGCGAATGCACGGAAGTGCGGGCGGTGGTCGGGAAATCGTCGTCATCGAGTGTGTCGGCGCGCAGGCTCGGAACATCGTCGAAATCGTCGTGGGCATCGTTACGCATGGACATTGAGGCAACCTTTGTGAAACCCGGTAATGGCTGATTGCGGCGCAGTATAAACCCCGCAGCCGCAGGGATTGACCCCCAACCCGCGGCGGGGTTCAGCACTTCGTATCAACGAATGTCCTGGGCCTTCCACCAGCCACAGAACTCATCGAGGGCCGTCCAGAGACTGACTTTCGGATCGTAGTCCAGATAATGCCGGGCGCGACTGATGTCGAGGGTGAAATTTTTGTTCATCACCTGCATGCCCAGACGCGACAGGGTCGGTTCGGGACGTCCCGGCCAGAGTTTGCATGCGCCTTCATTGAGCGCCGCCACACTGTAGGCCAGCCCGTAGGACCGGTACTTGGTGACCTGTGGGACTTCCATTTTGCGCATCACGTAATTGACCACATCCCACAGCGGCACCGGGGCGCCGTTGCTGATGTTGTAGGCCTTGCCCAGCGCCGAACCGGCCGCCAGCAGACTGCTCAGCAAGGCTTCGTTGAGATTGTGCACGCTGGTGAAGTCAACCTTGTTCAGGCCGTTGCCGATGATCGCCAGACGCCCCTTGCGCTGCATCTTCAGCAGGCGCGGGAAAATGCTCATGTCGCCGGCGCCAGTGACGAAACGCGGGCGCAGGGCCAGGGTTTCGAGGCCGAATTCCTGGGCGCCGAAGACTTTCTGCTCCGCCAGATATTTAGTTGCCGCGTAATGATGTTTGAAACGCCTGGGCACCTGCTCTTCGGTCAGGCCAAGGTGATCGCGGCCGTCAAAGTAGATCGACGGCGACGACAGATGCACCAGGCGCCGCACCCGTTGCTTGAGGCAGGCCTCCACCACGTTTTCGGTGACCTGCACATTACCCTGATGAAAGTCCTGATAACGTCCCCACAGCCCGACCGCGCCGGCGCAATGCACCACGGCTTCGACGTCGGTGCAGAGCGCACGCACCAGATCCGGGTCATTCAGATCCCCCTGAACGAACTCGGCGCCGCGACGCACCAGATGCTCGACACCTTCGGCCCGGCGGCCGTTGACCCGCACGTCCAGGCCCTGCTCCAGGGCAAAACGCGCAAAGCGTCCGCCAATGAAGCCGCTTGCGCCGGTGACCAGAATTTTCATGTAGAGCTCCGCTGTCTTTCGTTTTGCCTGATTCGTGAGTCTTGACGCTGGCCGTCAGTCCAACGGCACCAGCCATTGCGCCGACGAACGCACCAATTGCTCGGTCAACAACCCCAGCAACTGGCCGCCATTGCGCCAATGATGCCAGTACAACGGCACGTCGATCGGTTTATCTGGTAACAGTTCGCGCAACACACCGCGTTCCAGTTGCTCGCGCACCTGTAATTCCGGCACCAGCCCCCAGCCAAGCCCGGCTTCGGTCAGGCGGATGAAACCTTCGGACGACGGGCACAGATGATGTTCGAAACCGCCATCGACGCCGAGGGACGCGAGGTAGCGATGTTGCAGAAAGTCGTCCGGGCCAAACACCAACGCCGGGGTGCGCGGTAATTGTTCAGCCCGCACACCATCGGGGAAATGCCGCTCGATGAACGCCGGGCTGGCCAGCGCCCGATAACGCATGGCGCCGAGCAGCACGCTGCGGGCGCCCGCCACCGGTCGTTCACTGGCACACAGGCAAGCGGCTACTTCGCCGGCGCGCATACGCTTGAGGCCGACGGTCTGGTCTTCGACGATCAGGTCCAGCAACAAGTGTTGTTCGGCGCAGAAGTCGCCCACCGCCTCGGCCCACCAGGTGGCGAGGCTGTCAGCGTTCAGGGCGATACGCAGCCGTTCCGGCAGGCCCTCTTCGTCCAGCGCCGGCACCAGCGTCTGCAAATCCCGTTCGAGCAGGCGCACCTGCTGCACATGGTTGAGCAGGCGCCGACCGATCTCGGTGGGTGACGGCGGCGTGCCGCGCACCAAAACCGGTTGGCCGACCCGCGCCTCCAGCAGTTTGATCCTTTGGGAAATCGCCGATTGCGAAAGGCCCAGCACCTGCGCCGCCCGTTCGAATCCGGCCTGCTCGACCACGGCGGCCAGAGCGGAAAGCAATTTGTAGTCGAACATCAGTTTTCCTAATGAGCGATCAGCACTATTGGTTTTTCTTATACAGCGTCTGCCCGGAGAATAGCCAGCAAGCACTCTTTATCAAGGACCACCCCCATGGCTGGCGAAACCTCGTTGACCACCCTGCTGCGCAGCATGAGCCCGCAGCTCAATGCCGGCGAATACGTGTTCTGCACCTTGCGCGACGGGCAGTTGCCGAGCGGTCTGGAAGTTGTCGGAAGTTTCCGTGAACAGGAAGGCCTGACGGTGATTCTCGAGCGTTCCCACGCCGAACGCGCCGGTTTCAGCTTCGACTATGTCGCGGCCTGGGTCACCTTGAACGTGCACTCGGCGCTGGAAGCCGTCGGCCTGACCGCCGCATTCGCCACTGCACTGGGCAAGGCCGGTATCAGTTGCAACGTGATTGCCGGCTATTACCACGACCATCTGTTCGTCGGTCAGGCCGACGCTGACCGCGCCATGCAAGTGCTGCGCGATCTCGCAGCCAACGCGGAGTAATTGTCATGTGGCAAAGCTATACCAACGGCCTGCTGGTGGCCTTCGGGCTGATCATGGCGATCGGCACCCAGAATGCTTTTGTACTGGCCCAGAGCCTGCGGCGTGAACATCACCTGCCAGTCGCTGCGCTTTGCGTTGCCTGCGATGCATTGCTAGTGGCGGCGGGTGTATTCGGACTGGCCACGGTACTGGCGCAGAATCCGACATTGCTGGCGGTTGCCCGCTGGGGCGGTGCGGTGTTCCTGATCTGGTACGGCAGCCAGGCGTTGCGCCGGGCGTTCTCGAAACAGAGTCTGCAACAAGGTGAAAACCAGACTGTGCGTTCATTGCGGGCGGTGATGCTCAGCGCACTCGCGGTGACCTTGCTCAACCCGCATGTCTATCTGGACACCGTGCTGCTGATCGGCTCTCTCGGTGCGCAACAGTCAGTGCCCGGCGCTTATGTCGTGGGCGCGGCGAGTGCTTCGCTGCTGTGGTTTTTCACTCTGGCGTTCGGCGCCGCATGGCTGGCACCGTGGCTGGCGCGGCCGGGGACCTGGCGAATTCTCGATCTGTTGGTGGCGGCGATGATGTTCACGGTAGCCGGGCAATTGATATTGGCTTCGTGATTTATTCCAAAAGGCTCTGGAACCTCTATCCCACACAGTTGTTGCGTGGTTATGCCGCACCCCCGGTGCTATGATCCGAACCCTGCGCCGCAAAGAGTAAAAACTCGCCGGTGCATTTCTGGCCGCCCGTGATCGGCCTTGCGCTCACCGCAACAGACCTGATTAGGAGAATCATCATGGCTTTCGAATTGCCGCCGCTGCCTTACGCACACGATGCCCTGCAGCCGCACATTTCCAAGGAAACCCTGGAATTCCACCACGACAAGCACCACAACACCTACGTCGTGAACCTGAACAACCTGGTGCCAGGCACCGAGTTCGAAGGCAAGACCCTGGAAGAGATCGTCAAGACTTCCTCGGGCGGCATCTTCAACAACGCCGCTCAGGTCTGGAACCACACCTTCTACTGGAACTGCCTGGCGCCAAACGCCGGCGGTCAACCAACCGGCGCACTGGCTGATGCCATCAACGCGGCGTTCGGTTCGTTCGACAAGTTCAAGGAAGAGTTCAGCAAAACCTCGATCGGCACCTTCGGTTCCGGCTGGGGCTGGCTGGTGAAAAAGGCTGACGGTTCCCTGGCCCTGGCCAGCACCATCGGCGCCGGCAACCCGCTGACCAGCGGCGACACCCCGCTGCTGACCTGCGACGTCTGGGAACACGCTTACTACATCGACTACCGTAACCTGCGTCCAAAGTACGTCGAGGCGTTCTGGAACCTGGTCAACTGGAAGTTCGTGGCCGAGCAGTTCGAAGGCAAGACCTTCACCGCTTAAGCTGCGCGCCAGACAAAAAACCCGGCTATTGCCGGGTTTTTTTATATCTGTGCAATCAGGTCGGCGGACACCGTCACAAACAAGGCCATTTCCCACACGCAAAGCAGCCCTTGCTCCCTTGCTCCCAAGCCACAGCGGACTAACATCAAACAGAGGAAAAATTGTCTGACGCCCCTCAAGTTGGAGAGCAAAACTACCGACACAGTACAATCAGGGCCAATACTCCAGGCAGCCGCATTTCGGCCAAGGCCACGGACAAACTTTCCGCGGTTCGATTGTCCCTTTGACTGCCAACACGGGATTGCCAATACTCATGGCAACTTGACGCTACCCGCACGGAACAAGGAATAACCCTTTGAAGCTGGAACTCAAGAACAGCTTGTCGGTGAAGTTGCTCCGGGTCGTGCTCCTGTCGGCATTGATCGTCGGCGTGGTCTTGAGCTGCGCGCAGATTGTCTTCGATGCCTATAAAACACGTCAGGCCGTCGCCGGTGATGCCGAACGTATCCTCGACATGTTCCGTGATCCCTCCACTCAGGCGGTCTACAGTCTGGACCGGGAAATGGGCATGCAGGTGATCGAAGGCCTGTTCCAGGACGACGCCGTGCGCCAGGCTTCCATCGGGCATCCCAACGAAGCGATGCTCGCGCAGAAATCCCGTGAATTGCAGCAATCCAGCAGCCGCTGGCTGACCGACCTGATCCTCGGCCAGGAACGAACCTTCACCACCCAACTGGTGGGGCGCGGTCCCTACAGCGAATATTACGGCGACCTGAGCATCACCCTCGACACCGCCACCTACGGCCAGGGTTTCATCGTCAGTTCGGTGATCATCTTCATTTCCGGCGTGTTGCGCGCCCTGGCCATGGGCCTTGTGCTGTATCTGGTCTATCACTGGCTGCTGACCAAGCCGCTGTCGCGGATCATCGAGCACCTCACCGAAATCAACCCGGACCGCCCCAGCGAACACAAGATTCCGCAGCTCAAGGGTCACGAGAAAAACGAACTCGGGATCTGGATCAACACCGCCAACCAGTTGCTCGAATCCATCGAACGCAACACCCATCTGCGCCACGAAGCGGAAAACAGCCTGCTGCGCATGGCCCAGTACGACTTCCTCACCGGTCTGCCGAACCGCCAGCAGTTGCAGCAGCAACTGGACAAGATCCTGGTGGACGCCGGCAAGCTGCAGCGCCGGGTCGCGGTGTTGTGCGTCGGGCTGGATGATTTCAAAGGCATCAACGAACAGTTCAGCTACCAGACCGGCGACCAGTTGCTGCTGGCCCTGGCGGATCGCCTGCGCGCCCACAGCGGCCGCCTCGGCGCCCTCGCCCGACTGGGTGGCGACCAGTTCGCCCTGGTGCAGGCCGACATCGAACAGCCTTACGAAGCGGCGGAACTGGCGCAAAGCATCCTCGACGATCTGGAAGCCCCGTTCGCCCTTGATCATCAGGAAATCCGCCTGCGCGCCACCATCGGCATCACCCTGTTTCCGGAGGACGGCGACAGCACCGAGAAGCTGTTGCAGAAAGCCGAGCAGACCATGACCCTGGCCAAGACCCGCTCGCGCAACCGCTATCAGTTCTATATCGCCAGCGTCGACAGCGAGATGCGCCGCCGTCGCGAGCTGGAAAAAGATTTGCGCGATGCCCTGCTGCGGGATCAGTTCTACCTCGTCTACCAGCCACAGATCAGCTACCGCGATCACCGCGTGGTCGGCGTCGAGGCGCTGATTCGCTGGCAACATCCGGAGCACGGCTTGGTGCCGCCGGACCTGTTCATTCCGCTGGCCGAACAGAACGGCACAATCATCGCCATCGGCGAGTGGGTGCTGGATCAGGCCTGCAAGCAACTGCGCGAATGGCACGATCAGGGCTTCGTCGACCTGCGCATGGCAGTCAATCTGTCCACCGTGCAACTGCACCACGCCGAATTGCCTCGGGTGGTCAACAACCTGTTGCAGATGTACCGCCTGCCACCGCGCAGCCTGGAACTGGAAGTCACCGAAACCGGCCTGATGGAAGACATCAGCACCGCCGCCCAGCACTTGCTGAGCCTGCGCCGCTCCGGCGCACTGATCGCCATCGACGACTTCGGCACCGGCTACTCCTCGCTGAGTTATCTCAAGAGTCTGCCGCTGGACAAGATCAAGATCGACAAGAGCTTCGTCCAGGACCTGCTGGATGACGACGATGACGCGACCATCGTTCGCGCCATCATTCAACTGGGCAAGAGCCTGGGCATGCAGGTGATCGCCGAAGGCGTGGAAACCGCCGAGCAGGAGACCTACATCATCTCCGAAGGCTGCCACGAAGGTCAGGGCTATCACTACAGCAAGCCGCTGCCGGCGCGGGAACTGAGCGTGTACCTCAAGCAGGCGCAACGCAGCAACGCCGCCATTCTCTGAAAGCTCCGGCACAGGACTCCCCGCCACCGATACCGGGAAGAACCCACGCCGTTGATCCAGCGCAACCCCTGCGCAAACAGGAAATATTTCCAGCTACAACCCTTTACACATAATGCGAAAGATTTGCATTATGTCGCAGCTTTTGCGCACCCCCGCGCCTGTCCACTCAATTACCGAAGCAGGATGTTCGCCATGATTCGTATGCCTCTGGCTACCGCCAGTCTGCTGGCCATCGCCATTTCCCTCGCCGGTTGCGGCGAAGGTAAAGACAAGGCCGCCGCTCCAGCTGCGCCGACGCCAGCCGCCAGCACTGCCGCACCGGCGACGCCTGCCGCTGCCGGTAAAGTCGACGAAGCCGCTGCCAAGGCTGTGGTCGCGCACTACGCCGACATGGTCTTCGCCGTCTACAGCGATGCCGAATCCACCGCGAAAACCCTGCAGACCACCATCGACGCGTTCCTTGCCAAACCGAATGCCGAGACACTGAAGGCCGCCCGTGAAGCCTGGATCGCCGCCCGCGTTCCTTACCTGCAGAGCGAAGTGTTCCGCTTCGGCAACACCATCATCGACGACTGGGAAGGTCAGGTTAACTCCTGGCCGCTGGACGAAGGTCTGATCGACTACGTCGACAAATCCTACGAACACGCACTGGGCAACCCGGGCGCCACCGCCAACATCATCGCCAACACCGAAGTACAGGTCGGCGAAGACAAGGTCGACGTCAAGGACATCACCCCGGAAAAACTCGCCAGTCTGAACGAGCTGGGCGGTTCCGAAGCCAACGTTGCCACCGGCTACCACGCCATCGAATTCCTGCTCTGGGGCCAGGACCTGAACGGCACCGGCCCTGGCGCCGGCAACCGTCCGGCGTCGGACTACCTGGAAGGCGCCGGCGCCACCGGCGGTCACAACGATCGTCGTCGTGCCTACCTGAAAGCGGTGACCCAACTGCTGGTCAGCGACCTGGAAGAAATGGTCGGCAACTGGAAGCCGAACGTGGCCGACAACTATCGCGCCACCCTGGAAGCCGAACCGGCTGAAAGCGGCCTGCGCAAAATGCTGTTCGGCATGGGCAGCCTGTCCCTGGGCGAGCTGGCCGGCGAGCGCATGAAGGTGTCCCTGGAAGCGAACTCCCCGGAAGACGAACAGGACTGCTTCAGCGACAACACCCACAACTCGCACTTCTACGATGCCAAAGGCATTCGTAACGTCTACCTGGGCGAGTACACCCGCGTCGACGGCACCAAGATGACCGGCGCCAGCCTGTCGTCGCTGGTGGCCAAGGTTGACCCGGCTGCCGACACCGCCCTGAAAAACGATCTGGCCGCTACCGAAGCCAAGATCCAGGTCATGGTCGATCACGCCAACAAGGGTGAGCACTACGACCAGTTGATCGCTGCCGGCAACACCGCCGGTAACCAGATCGTCCGTGACGCCATTGCCTCGCTGGTCAAGCAGACCGGTTCGATCGAAGCGGCTGCCGGCAAACTGGGCATCAGCGACCTGAACCCGGACAACGCCGACCACGAGTTCTGATCACAGCGTCCGCGTTAAAAAAGGCGACCTTCGGGTCGCCTTTTTTATTCCTGCCATACACAAAACCTGTGGGAGCGAGCCTGCTCGCGATGGCAATTTCTGCGCCAGCACTTTCGCTGAGACGAACGCCGTTATCGCTAGCAGGCTAGCTCCCACAGGTTTTTGCCGTGATCCTTCACAATTGCTCCACATCAAGCAAACGATAATTCCTCTTATTCAAACCCCCTCGCCCTGTTAGACTTTGCGCCTTTATTTTCGCCCGTCCGCAGGAAGTCTGATGCCGTCGCTGCCTCTTCGCTTGTCCGCACTGTTTCTGGCCCTTGGCCTGAGTGCCTGCGATGACGCCCCGCGTTTCACCAAGGCCGAGCCCGGCGAAGCCCGCTCCGGCGGCGCCGCGACCGTGCGCAAGACGGATCAGAATGCGTTCTCCCTGCCCTCGGCCAACCTGCCACCTTCGCGTCGGGTGGATTTCAGCGTCGGCAACAGTTTCTTTCGCAGCCCCTGGGTGATCGCGCCGTCGACCACCACCGCCCGCGATGGCCTCGGCCCGCTGTTCAACACCAACGCCTGCCAGGGTTGCCACATCAAGGACGGTCGCGGACATCCGCCACCTCCGGATGCGCCAAACGCCGTATCGATGCTGGTGCGTCTGTCGATTCCCGATGCGCCGCAGTACGCCAGATTGATCGAGCAGGTCGGCGTGGTGCCGGAGCCGGTCTACGGCGGGCAGTTCCAGGACATGGCCGTGCCTGGCGTCGCGCCGGAAGGCAAGGTGCGGGTCGAATACACGTCAGTGCCGGTGCGCTTCAAGGACGGCACCGAAGTCGAGCTGCGCAAACCGGTGTTGCAGTTCTCTCAGCTTGGCTACGGGCCGATGCACCCCGACACACGTTTCTCCGCACGGGTTGCGCCACCGATGATCGGTCTGGGTCTGCTCGAAGCGATCCCCGAAGAAGCCATCATCGCCAACGCCGCCGCGCAGGCCAAAGAGAAAAACGGCATCAACGGCCGGCCCAACCGGGTCTGGGATGACGCACAGCAAAAGACCGTGATGGGCCGATTTGGCTGGAAAGCCGGGCAACCGAACCTCAATCAACAAAATGTTCACGCGTTTTCTGGTGATATGGGCCTCACCACAAGCCTGAGACCGTTTGATGACTGCACCGACGCGCAAATCGCCTGCAAACAGGCGCCCAATGGCAACGGCCCGGACGGCGAACCTGAAGTCAGCGACAACATCCTGCGCCTGGTGCTGTTCTACACCCGCAACCTCGCCGTTCCCGCACGCCGTGGCGTCAATGATGCTCAGGTGCTGGCCGGCAAGAACCTGTTCTTCCAGGCTGGCTGCCAGTCCTGTCACACGCCGAAATACACCACCGCCGCCAACGCGGCCGAACCTGAACTGGCCAATCAAGTGATTCGCCCGTACAGCGATCTGCTGCTGCATGACATGGGCGAAGGCCTGGCCGACAACCGCAGCGAATTCCAGGCCAGCGGCCGCGACTGGCGCACGCCGCCGTTGTGGGGCATCGGCCTGACACAGGCGGTCAGCGGTCACACCCAGTTCCTGCACGACGGCCGCGCCCGCAACCTGCTCGAAGCCGTGCTCTGGCATGGCGGCGAAGCCCGGGCGGCACAGCAACAGGTTTTGTCTTTCAATGCCGAGCAGCGTGCCGCGCTGCTGGCGTTCTTGAACTCACTTTAAACACTTAAAAGAATCGGGAGCCCGACATGTTCCGTCCCAAGCTGTTGTTCACCAGCCTTGCCGCACTGGCCCTCGGCGCCTGCTCACCGCAGGATCCGCAAGCCGTCACCTCGGCCGCCATCGCCAAATCGGTGATCCTGCCGACCTACACCCGCTGGGTCGAAGCTGACCGGCAACTGGCCGTCAGCGCTCTCGCCTACTGCCAGGGCAAGGAAAACCTGGAAACCGCCCGCGCCGACTTCCTGCACGCGCAGAAGGCCTGGGCCGAACTGCAACCGCTGCTGATCGGCCCGCTGTCCGAGGGCAACCGCTCGTGGCAGGTGCAGTTCTGGCCGGACAAGAAAAACCTCGTTGGCCGTCAGGTCGAGCAACTGGTCACCGCCCAGCCGCAGATCGACGCCGCCGCCCTGGCCAAATCCAGCGTCGTGGTGCAAGGCCTGTCGGCCTACGAATACATCCTGTTCGACGCCAAGCCTGACGTGGCCAACGACGAACAGAAAGCCAAATACTGCCCGTTGCTGGTCGCCATCGGCGAACGCCAGAAACAACTGGCCGAAGAGATTCTGAGCAACTGGAACAACACCGACGGCATGCTCGCGCAGATGAGCAAGTTCCCCAACCAGCGCTACGCCGATTCCCACGAAGCGATCGCCGATCTGCTGCGGGTACAGGTCACCGCCCTCGACACCCTGAAGAAAAAACTCGGCACCCCGATGGGCCGTCAGAGCAAAGGCGTGCCGCAACCGTTCCAGGCCGATGCATGGCGCAGCCAGTCGTCGCTGACGGCGATGGAAGCCAGCCTCACCGCTGCCAAAACCGTCTGGGAAGGCGTCGACAACAAAGGCCTGCGCGGCTTGCTGCCGGCCGAACAGAAACCGCTGGCGGACAAGATCGACGCGGCGTACGCGGCTTCGCTCAAGCTGTTCGGCAGCACTCAGCGCTCGCTGACCGAAATGCTCGAAGACGACGCCGGTCGCCAGCAGCTCAACGACATCTACGACAGCCTCAACGTCGTCCATCGCCTGCACGAAGGCGAACTGGCCAAGGCGCTGGGCATTCAACTGGGCTTCAACGCCAACGACGGTGACTGATGAGGGCAAGTGCCATGCTGCGACGCCAGGCTCTGACTTTAGGTAGTTTGCTGCTGGGAGCAGTGACACTGGGCGGCTGGACGCTGTTCAAGCGCAAGGATCAGAGCCCGCTGCTGCTGTCGGCGCGGGACGATACCGACGGCAAGCACTACGCCGTCGGTTATCGGCTGGACGGCACCCGGGTGTTCGCCACCGAAGTGGGTCAGCGCTGCCACGACATCATCAATCACCCGACGCTGCCGATCGCGCTGTTCGTCGCCCGGCGTCCGGGCACGGAGAGCTACCTGATCGACTTGCGCGACGGTGCGTTGCTGCAGACCGTGACCTCGCAGCCGAACCGGCATTTCTACGGCCACGCGGTGATCCACCACAGCGGCGATTACCTGTACGCCACCGAGAACGACACCACCGATCCGGGCCGCGGCCTGCTCGGGGTGTACAAGTTCGAAGGCGAACGGCTGGTGCACAGCGGGGAGATTTCCACCCACGGTCTCGGCCCGCATCAAGTGTCATGGATGCCCGACGGCGAAACCCTGGTGGTGGCCAACGGCGGAATCCGCACCGAGGCCGAAAGCCGGGTCGACATGAACCTCGACGCCATGGAACCGAGCCTGGTGCTGATGCAACGCGACGGCACCCTGCTGAGCAAGGAAACCCTCGCCCAGCAGATGAACAGCGTGCGGCACCTGGGCATCGCCAGCGATGGCACCATCGTCGCCGGCCAGCAATTCATGGGACCTTCCCAGGAGCGCTCCGAACTGCTGGCGATCAAGCGTCCGGGCCAGCCGTTCGTGGCGTTCCCGGTGCCGGATCATCAGTTGCAGTCGATGGGGCACTACACCGCCAGCGTCGCCGTGCACAGCGAACTGCGTCTGGTGGCACTGACCGCACCGCGTGGCAACCGCTTCTTCATCTGGGATCTGGACAGCGGCGAAGTGCGCCTCGATGCGCCGTTGCCCGACTGCGCCGGTGTCGGAGCGGTGAAGGACGGCTTTGTCGTGACTTCGGGGCAAGGACGTTGCCGCTACTACGATTGTCGCCAGGATGAACTGCTGGCCAAACCGCTGGATCTGCCCGCAGGGCTCTGGGACAACCATCTGCACCTGATGGCCTGAAAATCGCCGCCGACCGTCCGGTCGGCGGTGCTCCCCTCCTCCACCTCATCCCCTCATACCTGTAAAAACTGGCAGTTGGAATCCCTGCCGGAGTCGGGGTAATGTGCCCGCCTGTCTCGCCTGATTTTCTCCAAGGAACTGGAATATGCTGCGTCGCCGCATGCTGATCATGTTGGGTGTTGTACTGCTGATCGTTCTGCTTCTCGCCGGTTACAAGGCGTTCTCGATCTACACCATGATCCAGGGCTTTGCCAAACCGAAACCGCCGATCAGTGTCGCCGTGGCCACAGCCGCCGAGCGCCCGTGGCAGATGCGCCTGCCCACCGTCGGCACGCTCAAGGCGCTGCAGGGTGTCGAGCTGAGCCTGGAAGTCGCCGGTACCGTCACAGAACTGAAATTCGAATCAGGTCAGAAGGTCAAGGCCGGGCAACCGTTGCTGCAACTCGACAGCGCCGTCGAATCCGCCTTGCTGGAAACCGCCAAGGCCGACCTCGGCCTGGCGCAACTGGACTTCGGCCGTGGCAGCCAGTTGGTGGGCAGCAGCGCGATTTCCAAGGGCGAATTCGACCGACTGTCGGCGGTGTTGCAAAAGAACCGCGCCACGGTCAATCAGCTCAATGCGTCGCTGGCGAAAAAACGTATCGTCGCACCGTTCAGCGGCACCATCGGCATTCGTCAGGTGGACGTCGGCGACTACCTCGCCAGCGGCACGAAAATCGCCACCCTGCAGGATCTGAGCAGCCTCTACGCCGACTTCTATGTGCCCGAACAATCAGTGCCGAAACTGGCCATCGGCCAACCGGTGCAGATTTCGGTAGCCGCGTATCCCGGCCTGAATTTTCCCGGCGCCATCAGTGCGATCAACCCGATTGTCGAAAGCACTACCCGCAACATTCTGGTTCGCGCGACGCTGGCCAACCCCGATGGCAAGTTGTTGCCCGGCATGTTCGCCAGCCTTGAAGTGCTGCTGCCGGATCCGCAGAAACACATCGTCGTACCGGAAAGCGCGATTACCTACACCCTTTATGGCAACTCGATCTACGTGGTCGGGCAGAAGAAAGCCGAGGACGGCAGCCTCGAAAAAGACGACAAGGGCCAGCCGGTGCTGATCGCCGAGCGCCGTTTCATTGAAACCGGTGAGCGCCGCGAGGGCCTGGTGATGATCAACAAGGGCGTACAGAGCGGCGAGCAAGTGGTGACGGCCGGCCAGATCAAACTGGACAACGGCGCCCACATCGCCATCAGCGAAGACAAGACCCTCGGCGAGCCGAACAGTCCGCGCCGCGCCGACTGATCAAGGAATCCTCATGGCCTTTACCGATCCGTTCATTCGCCGTCCGGTGCTCGCCACCGTGGTCAGCCTGCTGATTGTGCTGCTGGGCTTCCAGGCCTGGAGCAAGCTGCCGTTGCGCCAGTATCCGCAGATGGAAAACGCCCTGATCACGGTGACTACCGCCTATCCCGGAGCCAACGCCGAAACCATCCAGGGTTACATCACCCAGCCGATGCAACAGAGCCTGGCGAGTGCCGAGGGTATCGACTACATGACCTCGGTCAGTCGCCAGAACTTCTCGGTGATTTCGATCTATGCGCGCATCGGTTCCAACAGCGACCGTCTGTTCACCGAACTGCTGGCCAAGGCCAACGAGGTGAAGAACAAACTGCCGCAGGATGCCGAAGACCCGGTGCTGAGCAAGGAATCCGCCGATGCCTCGGCGCTGATGTACATCAGCTTCTTCAGCAAGGAATTGAGCAACCCGCAGATCACGGACTACCTGTCGCGGGTGATCCAGCCAAAACTGGCGACGCTGCCAGGCATGGCCGAAGCCGAGATTCTGGGTAACCAGGTGTTCGCCATGCGCCTGTGGATCGACCCGGTGAAGCTCGCCGGTTTCGGCCTCAGCGCCAGCGACGTGACCAATGCCGTGCGCCAGTACAACTTCCTCTCCGCTGCCGGTGAGGTGAAAGGCGAATACGTGGTCACCAGTATCAACGCCAACACCGAACTGAAATCTGCCGAAGCCTTTGGCAAGATTCCGCTGAAGGTCAACGGTGATAGCCGCGTGCTGCTGAGCGATGTGGCGCGGGTGGAAATGGGCGCGGAGAACTACAACTCCATCAGTTCCTTCGGCGGCACGCCCTCGGTGTACATCGGGATCAAGGCCACCCCCGGCGCCAACCCGCTGGACGTGATCAAGGAAGTGCGCAAGATCATGCCGGAGCTGGAAGCCCAGTTGCCGCCCAACCTCAAGAGCGAGATCGCCTACGACGCCACGCTGTTCATCCAGGCCTCCATCGACGAAGTGGTGAAAACCCTGTTCGAAGCCGTGCTGATCGTGATCGTGGTGGTGTTCCTGTTTCTCGGCGCCCTGCGTTCGGTGGTGATCCCGGTGGTCACCATTCCGCTGTCGATGATCGGCGTGATGTTCTTCATGCAGATGATGGGTTACTCGATCAACCTGCTGACCCTGCTGGCGATGGTGCTGGCCATCGGTCTGGTGGTGGACGATGCCATCGTGGTGGTGGAAAACATCCATCGGCATATCGAGGAAGGCAAGACCCCGCTGGAGGCCGCACTCGAAGGCGCCCGGGAAATCGCGATGCCGGTGGTGTCGATGACCATCACCCTGGCGGCGGTGTATGCGCCGATCGGTTTTCTCACCGGGCTGACCGGGGCCCTGTTCAAGGAGTTCGCGCTGACCCTCGCCGGGGCCGTGGTGATCTCCGGCATCGTCGCCCTGACGCTGTCGCCGATGATGTGCGCCCTGCTGCTGCGACACGAGGAAAACCCCAGCGGGCTCGCCCATCGCCTCGACCGGATCTTCGACAACCTCAAGCGACGCTACCAGAGCATGCTCCACGGCACGCTCAACACCCGGCCGGTGGTGCTGGTGTTCGCGGTGATCGTGCTGTGCCTGATTCCGGTGCTGCTCAAGTTCACCAAATCGGAACTGGCGCCGGACGAAGACCAGGGCATCATTTTCATGATGGCCAACGCGCCGCAACCGACCAACCTCGATTACCTGAACACCTATACCGAAGAATTCGTGAAGATCTTCAAGGAATTCCCGGAGTACTACTCCTCGTTCCAGATCAACGGCTACAACGGTGTGCAGAGCGGCATCGGCGGTTTCCTGCTCAAACCGTGGAACGAACGCAGCCGCACCCAGATGCAGATTCTTCCCGAGGTGCAGGGCAAGCTCGGCAGCATTCCGGGGCTGCAGATCTTCGGTTTCAACCTGCCCTCCCTGCCCGGCACGGGCGAGGGCCTGCCGTTCGAATTCGTGATCAACACGGCCAACGACTACGAGCTGTTGCTGCAGGTGGCTGACCGGATCAAGAAGCGCGCGATGGAGTCGGGCAAGTTCGCCTTCGTCGACCTTGACCTGGCCTTCGACAAACCGGAAGTGGTGGTCGATATCGACCGCGCCAAGGCGGCACAGATGGGCGTGTCGATGCAGGATCTGGGCGGTACCCTCGCGACCTTGCTGGGCGAAGCGGAGATCAACCGGTTCACCATCGAGGGCCGCAGCTACAAGGTGATCGCCCAGGTTGAACGGGCCTATCGCGACAACCCGGACTGGCTGAACAACTACTACGTGAAAAACACCCAGGGCGAGCTGTTGCCACTCTCGACCCTGATCACCGTGACCGACCGGGCACGACCGCGACAGCTCAACCAGTTCCAGCAACTCAACGCGGCGAAGCTGTCCGGATTCCCGCTGGTCAGCATGGGCGAAGCCATCGACAGCGTCGTGCAGATCGCCCGGGAAGAAGCCCCTGCCGGTTTTGCCTTCGATTACGGCGGTGCCTCACGGCAATTCGTTCAGGAAGGCAGTGCGCTGTGGGTAACTTTCGCCCTGGCACTGGCAATCATTTTCCTGGTGCTGGCGGCGCAGTTCGAGAGCTTCCGCGACCCGCTGGTGATTCTGGTGACCGTACCGTTGTCGATCTGCGGGGCGCTGATTCCGCTGTTCCTCGGCTGGTCGAGCATGAACATCTACACCCAGGTCGGGCTGGTGACGCTCATTGGTCTGATCAGCAAGCACGGGATCCTGATCGTCGAATTCGCCAACCAGTTGCGCAAGGAGAAAGGCCTGACGGCCCGCGAGGCCGTTGAAGAGGCGGCGGCGATTCGCTTGCGGCCGGTGCTGATGACCACTGCCGCGATGGTGTTCGGCATGGTGCCGCTGATCATCGCCAGTGGCGCGGGAGCAGTGAGCCGTTTCGATATCGGCACGGTGATTGCCACCGGGATGTCGATCGGGACCTTGTTTACGCTGTTCGTCCTGCCCTGTGTCTACACCGTGCTGGCCAAACCCGATCCCGCACCCGCCCCGTAACCGCCGTTTTCACACGCGCACAAAAAAGGCCTCGCATCTGCGAGGCCTTTGGCTCGTTTCAATCGATTCAACTCTGCGGCCTCATCCCTTGAGAAAGCCCGAACATGAACAGCAACAGATCATGGTCGGGTTTGGTTGCCACGGAGGCTTTCGCCACCCGCGGCATCGGACAATGGGCATCGCTGCTCGATGCCCCGATCACTTGCATGCGTGGCTGTTCCCAGGCCGCCACCGCCAAAGATGCAACTGCCAAGGCTCCTACCAGAAACAAACCTCGCGCAATTTCTAGTTTCATCGCTATAAACCCTTGATAGCGCTGCCAAACGCCGTCTCATAAAAATAGACGAGTTTTTTCCAGTCCGTAGGGCTGAACGACGAGTGGCGGCGCAATTGTTTCATGTCATGGGAGGCCGCACGGTAAGCGGTCAGGCGCTGACGGCATTTTTCCAGATCGATCAGGGCCACTTCGACCTTGGCCGAGTCGCCTTCACCGGTAACGCGGACAAAGACGTGCTTGATGTAAATGCAGCTGTGCTGCCAACGACCCTTGTGCATGCGGGCCAGGTTTTCGGCGAGATCCTTGAGCACGCGTTCATACACGGCTTCACCGTACTGCTCGCGGCCGCCTGCCGCTTCCCACTGTTCAAGTTCCTGGAAACCGTCCAGCGACTTGGTGACCAGCAAGGCCCGCCATTTGTGCTGCGGATCAGGCTGGGCCCCGCAAAAAACGATTTCCGGCACCCGGACGCCAAGTCTGGCTACGCCGGTCAGTGCATCCAGTTCACGCAATACGGTCGGCCGACCGAACGGATGCAACCAGCTGCGATAGATATGTCCTGTCTGGCGTTTGGCATACAGCAGTTGACCATCGCGCCCCACCACCCGCTGCACGCCACTTTCGCCACCACGACGCACGTTGGGTTCTTCCACCCACTCACCGCGCTGGTTCCAGTAGTAGTCAAAGCGATCCTGGGGAGCGACTCCCGTTTCTGCTGCAAATTGCACTGCCATCCTCTTACCTCTTGCGTAATACGTAAACTCGCCACATGGCATAGAGCGGAATGAAGTCCAGTTGTTCCTGGATTCTGAATCCTGCCTCTTCGAATTCCTTTTCGACCGTAGCGGCCGGTAACACAAACCGGTTCTGATAACCTTCCTGGCCGCGGCGTTTCTCGGCGCGCTTGCGTTTCCAGGCCTTGAAATTGCCGTCTACCCACAACGAAACGATCACACTGTCCCGGGTAACCCGTTCGAATTCCCGCAAAATCGTCCGCCGATGCTCGGCCTCGCCGATGTGATGCAGCAGACGCATGCAGAAAATGCTGTCCACGGAGTTGTCAGGCAACGCGATATCGAACGCCGAGGTGTGCAAGGGTCGTACCCGCTTCACCACATCCGCCGGCTGGGCCTGCATCGCCGTCTTGATCATCGACTCGGAATTGTCTGCCCCGATGATTACCCGATTGGGCTTTTCTGCCAGCAACGGCCAGAAACGTCCGGCACCGCACGGCAGATCCAGCACCAGTCCCGGTTCGCCAACCAGTGTCAGCGCCTTGCGGGCCAACTGCTGATCACGCCAGTTGGACAAACGACGCCCCAGACCATCCTGGTGCTTGCGCAGATACTTCTGCGCATGGTTGTCGTCGTACTTCTCGGAAAAATCGAGTTTGATCGGGCCGGCCATCATCGGGACTCCTGAATTGCTGGTATCCCCACCTTATGCAGGGGCGTGTCAGCGTCAGGTCATCCCTTTGTGAAAAAAACGTCGCGTAAACCCACGAACTATTTCAAGGTTATACAGCATTTGTTCAGGTTGGCAGCTTTTTTGTGCCATTTGGGAGGGATTCCTGTTTGCCCAGATCTACCTCGAAACGGCAGCCATTGGGTTCCATCGTACTCAAAGTGACGCTCCAGCCCTGGTTTTCACAGATGCGCTGCACCAGTGACAACCCCAGTCCAAGGCCTTCTCCGCGTTTTTCGTTGCCGCGCACGAACGGTTTGAACATTTCCTCGCGCTTTTCCTCGGGAATGCCTACACCCGAGTCTTCGACCACAAAGCCGTTGTCGTTGAGCGTCAGCCGAATGAAACCTTGCTCGGTGTAGTGCAGGGCATTACGCAGCAGGTTACCCATCACGGCATTGAGCAGTGTGGCGTTATAAGGGGTGTCCGGCGGGTTGCCCGGCTCGAAAATCAGCTTCAGCCCCTTGGATTCGATCGGCTCGCGCCACACGCCCAACAGATTGTCCGCCACCTGACCGAGACTGTGCCGGGGCGCCGCCCCCGCATCTTCGCGCTGGGCACGGGCCAGCATCAGGAAGGTCTGCACCAGTTCGCGCATTTCTTCGCTGGCACGGGCAATACGCTCGACCTGGGCGCGGCCGCGCTGATCGATGCCAGGGTTTTCCAGCAGCAGTTCACAGGAGGTGGCCAGTACCATCAGCGGTGTGCGCAATTCGTGGCTGACGTCACTGGTAAACAACCGCTCACGGGTCAACGCCTGACGCAAACGCCCGAGCGTCGCATCGAAGGCCACCGCCAGTTCACCCACTTCGTCAGCGGCGTAGTCCGGCGCCAGCGGCGGTGCCAGCCCCAGCAACTGATCGCGATGACGCACCTGACGTGCCAGCCGGACCACCGGCGCCATCACCTTGCGCGCCAGGACCCAGCCGAGGAATACCGCCAGCGCCAGACTGAGCACGAAGCCCACCAGCACCACGGCAAACAGCACGCGTTCGCGCTCTTCGAAATCGCTTTGATCCTGCAGCAACACATAACGCCGACCGTCGACGATTTCGACCATCGCGTGATAGGACAGCTGTTCACGGAAGACTTCGTGGAACCCCGAATCCAGATGTCGCAGGTCCTTGGGCAACTCGAAGTCCCCCGGGCCGCCGCTGAAATAGAACAACTGATCCGGCTCCGGCCGATGGCTCCAGTCCGAAACGTTGTCCATCAGCAACAGGCGCTGCAAGTCGCCGCCCAGTCCGGCAGAAATCAGTTTCTCTTCCACCAGGTGCACGGTCGCAACGATGCCCATGGCGAAGGCCCCTGCCACCAGTGCGCTCATCAGCGCAAAAGCGATGATGATCCGCTGGGCAAGGCTCTGCTTAAACTCCATCGCGGCCCTCGGCCAAGCGATAACCCACGCCGTGCACGGTGTGCAGCAATGGTTTGGCGAACGGTTTGTCGATCACCTGACGCAATTGGTGGACGTGGCTGCGCAGGCTGTCGCTGTCCGGGCAATCGTCGCCCCACAGGGCTTCTTCGAGAATTTCCCGACGCAGGACGTGCGGGCTCTTCTGCATCAGTACCGCGAGCAGTTTCAGCCCGACCGGGTTGAGCTTGAGCAACTTGCCTTCGCGGGTCACCTCCAGTGTGTCGAGGTCGTAGCTCAGGTCGCCGACCTGCAAAGAGCGACGACCGCCGCCCTGGGTCCGGCGCATCACCGCCTCGATTCGCGCCGCCAGTTCCGACAGTGCGAAGGGCTTGACCAGGTAATCGTCAGCCCCGGACTTGAAGCCCTGCAAGCGATCATCGAGCTGATCGCGGGCGGTGAGCATGATCACCGGCGTGTCGCGACGGGCATCTTCACGCAGGCGTTTGCACAGGGTGTAGCCGTCGATGCCCGGCAACATGATGTCGAGCACGATCAGGTCATAGTGCTCGGTGGCTGCCAGATGCAGGCCCGACAGACCGTCCTGGGCGCAATCGACGGTATAGCCTTTCAGGCCCAGGTAATCGGCCAGGTTGGCCAGGATATCGCGGTTGTCTTCGACCAATAGAATTCGCATGGGCACCTCTTCCGTACACAGTAACGGCCGTCATGGCCCGCGCAGCTTAAGGCCTGTTTCGGCTTAGGGCCAGCGCTGGTGCCCCGGCGGATGAAATTGCCCGGACGAAATAAATCTTTAACAAAGTTTTCACTCTCGATTCACAACCTGACTACAGTGGCGCCGCGAAACTCTCGTGCCATTGATAAAAGGAAAAGAAAACAATGGGTTTCTTCAAGACAGCGCCTATGCGCTATCTGTTGTTGGTCACCGGCGCCTGGCTGGTCGTGTTTCTCCTCACCCGCACCGTACTGCTGCTGACTCATCTGGATGAGGCCGGTGGCGGTGCGTTGTCCGTGTTCGGCGTCGGCCTGGTCTACGACCTGGGCTTTCTCGCCTACGCGGCCCTGCCGATGGGCCTGTATCTGCTGCTGTGCCCGCCGGGCCTGTGGCGGCGGCGCGGTCATCGCTGGTTCCTGCAGGGACTGCTGACCGTCAGCCTGTACGCCATGCTGTTCACGGCGGTGGCCGAGTGGCTGTTCTGGGATGAGTTCGGGGTACGCTTCAACTTCATCGCCGTCGATTATCTGGTGTATTCCGACGAAGTGCTGAACAACGTGCTGGAGTCCTACCCGATCGGCAAGTTGCTGAGCATCCTGGCGGTGCTGGCCATTGTATTGAGTTTCGCGCTGCGCAAACCGTTCAACGCGGCGCTGGATGCCCCGCTGCCGCCATTGCGCGGACGCCTGCTCAATGCCTTGGCCTTGCTGGTGGTCGCGGGTCTGAGTCTGCAACTGATCAGCCAGGACGCCCCACGCGCCCAGGGCGGCAACGCCTATCAGAACGAACTGGCGAGCAACGGCCCGTATCAGTTCTTCGCCGCGTTCCGTAACAACGAGCTGGACTACAGCCAGTTCTACAAGAGCCTGCCAGCGGACAAAGTCGCCGATCAGATGCGTGCCGAACTGAACGAGCCCAATGCCCGCTTCGTCGGTCAGGATCCACAGGACATCCGTCGCGACATCGACAACCCGGGCGTCACCCGCAAACCGAACATCGTGCTGGTGACCATTGAAAGCCTCAGCGCCAAATACCTGGGCAGCAATGGTGATGGCCGCAACCTGACGCCGAACCTCGACGCGTTGCGCAAGCAGAGCCTGTATTTCAACAATTTCTACGCCACCGGCACCCGCACCGACCGGGGTCTGGAAGCCATTACCCTGGCCATTCCGCCGACGCCGGGCCGTTCGATCGTCAAGCGCATCGGTCGCGAAAGCGGTTTTGCCAGCCTCGGCCAGCAGCTGAGCGCGGTCGGCTATGACAGCGTGTTCGTCTACGGTGGCCGTGGCTACTTCGACAACATGAACGCGTTCTTCAGTGGCAATGGCTATCGCGTTGTTGACCAGAGCAGCGTCGATGAGTCGGAGATTCACTTCAAGAATGCCTGGGGCATGGCCGACGAGGATCTGTACAAGCAGACCCTGAAACTGGCGGATGCCGACTACGCCAGGCAGCAACCTTTCCTGTTGCAACTGATGACCACCTCCAACCATCGTCCGTACACCTACCCGGAAAACCGCATCGATATCAAATCCGGCAACGGGCGCGATGGTGCGGTGAAGTACACCGACTACGCCATTGGCCAGTTCCTGGAGCAGGCGCGGCAGAAACCATGGTTCGACAACACGATCTTCATCTTCGTCGCCGACCACACCGCCGGCAGTGCGGGCAAGGAAGACCTGCCCATCACCAACTACCAGATCCCGCTGTTCATCTATGCACCAAAGCTGATCGAGCCACGGGAAAACGCGCAACTGGCCAGCCAGATCGACCTCGCGCCGACGCTGCTGGGGCTGCTGAACCTGGATTACCAATCGACGTTCTTCGGTCGCAACCTGCTGGCGGACAACCCCCTGCCGCCTCGGGTCGTGGTGGGCAACTATCAGCATCTGGGCCTGTTCGACGGCAAGGACCTGGCGATCCTCAGCCCGCGCCAGGGTCTGCGTCGGCATGACGACGCACTGACCGAAAGCCGCGAGTCCCGGGTCAACAGCGACGACCCGCTGGTCAGCCGCACCATCTCGTATTACCAAACCGCCAGTTATGGCTTCAAGCAACAGCTGCTTGGCTGGAAAGCACCCAAGGAGGGTGCCGCGCAAGTCAGCGATCGTTAATCGAAGCGCCCCGGACTGATGCTCCGGGGCGTTTTCCCGTTCTGGATCCCTCATGTCATCAAGCGTTGTACGCCCTGCCCCTCGCCCGCTGAACTTCTGGCTGAGCCTGGGGATTCCCGCCGTCGCGGCCGCCCTTCTGATCCTGCTGGAACTGACCGATCTGGATATGAATCTGGCGCGGATGTTCTACGACCCTGCCGCTGGCGACTTCATCGGGCGCCACAGTTACTTCCTGGAAAATATCCTCCACGATCGCGCCAAGCAGGTGGTGATCGCGTTTTCGGTGTTTTCCGTCATCGGCTTCATCGGCGCGTTTTTCATCGACCGGATCAAACCCTACAAACGTGAACTGGGCTGTCTGGTGCTGTCCCTGGGCCTGGCGACTTCGTTCGTGACACCGATGAAAGCTGTGACTGCTGTGCAGTGCCCATGGAGCCTCGAGCAGTTCGGCGGTCATGAAACCTACAGCAAACTGCTGGATTACCGCCCGCCGACCGACAAACCCGGCCGCTGCTGGCCCGGTGGTCATGCGGCAACGGGTTTCACCTTGTTTGCGCTGTTCTTCGTGCTGCGTGATCGTCGCCCGCGACTGGCGCGGCAGGCGTTCATCTTTGCCTTTGCGCTGGGGTCGGTGTTCTCGATCAGCCGGATGATGCAGGGCGCGCACTTCTTTTCGCACAACGTGTGGACGGCGATTTTCTGCTGGCTGATCTGCCTGGGGTCGTATTACTGGGTGCTGTACCGCCCGACCGTGAAAGCTGAAACGGTCATGAAGGCACAACCGGTAAACGCCTGATTACTCAAACGCCAGATAACAAAATCAGGACAATAAAAAACCCCGCCTGCTCATCGCAGGCGGGGTTTTTCGTTTCGGGGTAAGGCTGGCTTACATCATGCCGCCCATGCCACCCATGCCACCCATGTCCGGCATACCGCCGCCTACTGCACCTTCTTTCTTCGGTGCTTCAGCAACAGCCGCTTCGGTGGTCAGGATCAGACCGCCGATGGACGCTGCAGCTTGCAGAGCCGAACGGGTAACCTTGGTTGGGTCCAGGATACCCATTTCGATCATGTCGCCGTATTCGCCGGAAGCAGCGTTGTAACCGAAGTTACCTTTGCCGTTCTTCACTTCGTTGACCACAACGCTTGGCTCGTCACCGCTGTTGGCGGAGATCTGACGCAGCGGTGCTTCAACGGCACGACGCAGAACAGCGATACCGACGTCCTGATCGGCGTTGTCGCCTTTCAGTTCGCTGATGGCTTGCAGAGCGCGGATCAGCGCAACGCCACCGCCAGGTACCACGCCTTCTTCAACGGCTGCGCGGGTTGCGTGCAGGGCATCTTCAACGCGGGCTTTCTTCTCTTTCATTTCTACTTCGGAACCGGCGCCAACCTTGATCACCGCAACGCCGCCGGACAGCTTGGCCAGACGCTCTTGCAGTTTTTCACGGTCGTAGTCCGAGGAAGTCTCGGCAACCTGGGCACGGATCTGAGCGATACGGGCTTCGATGTCGCCTTGAACGCCAGCACCGTCAACGATGATGGTGTTTTCCTTGGACAGGGTCACGCGCTTGGCGCTGCCCAGGTGCTCCAGAGTAGTGCTTTCCAGGCTCAGGCCGATCTCTTCGGAGATAACGGTACCGCCGGTCAGAACGGCGATGTCCTGCAGCATGGCCTTGCGACGGTCGCCGAAGCCTGGAGCCTTGACGGCTGCGACTTTGACGATGCCACGCATGTTGTTCACGACCAGAGTCGCCAGGGCTTCGCCTTCAACGTCTTCGGCAATGATCAGCAGTGGACGGCCGGCTTTGGCAACGGCTTCCAGCACTGGCAGCATTTCGCGGATGTTCGAGATCTTCTTGTCGACCAGCAGGATCAGCGCGCCTTCCAGCTCGGCAACCATGGTGTCCGGCTTGTTGACGAAGTACGGGGACAGGTAGCCACGGTCGAACTGCATGCCTTCTACGACCGACAGTTCGTTTTCCAGGCCCGAGCCTTCTTCAACGGTGATCACGCCTTCTTTACCGACTTTTTCCATGGCTTCGGCAATGATGTCGCCGATGGAGTTGTCGGAGTTGGCGGAGATGGTGCCGACCTGAGCGATGGCCTTGGTGTCGGCGCATGGCTTGGACAGGGCTTTCAGCTCTTTCACGATCGCGATGGTCGCTTTGTCGATACCGCGCTTCAGGTCCATCGGGTTCATGCCGGCAGCGACGGCTTTCAGGCCTTCGTTGACGATCGACTGAGCCAGAACGGTAGCGGTGGTAGTACCGTCACCAGCGTCATCGTTGGCACGGGAGGCAACGTCTTTGACCAGCTGCGCGCCCATGTTTTCGAAACGGTCTTCCAGCTCGATTTCCTTGGCAACGGAAACGCCGTCCTTGGTGATGGTCGGAGCGCCGAAGCTCTTCTCGAGGATCACGTTACGGCCTTTCGGGCCCAGGGTCGCTTTTACCGCGTCAGCCAGGACGTTTACGCCAACCAGCATTTTCTTGCGGGCGGAATCGCCGAATTTAACTTCTTTAGCAGCCATGATCGATATTCCTTAAATACTTTGTAGTAGCGGGAAAATGGACGGGGGTAATCAGCCTTCGATAACGGCGAGGATTTCGTTCTCGCTCATTACCAGCAGGTCTTCGCCGTCGACTTTCACGGTGTTGCTGCCGGAGTACGGACCGAACACAACCTTGTCGCCCACTTTCACGGACAGTGCGCGCACTTCACCGCTTTCCAGTGCCTTGCCCGGGCCTACAGCCAGAATCTCACCGTGGTTGGCTTTTTCAGCAGCCGAACCTGGCAGGACGATACCGCCAGCGGTTTTCTTTTCTTCTTCGCTGCGACGGATGACGACGCGGTCATGCAGAGGACGAAGCTTCATTGTCGATCTCTCCTAATTGTGGTTTTCATCGGCCGGTGTAGTCCCGGCGGGTTTAACGAATCCGGCCTGCGCCGGTTGCGGCTCGTCGAGCGAACCGCGGAAGTCTGTCCGGTTCAAATACCGGAAACCTTTCGGTGACCGATACATAAGGGCGCATAAGCTTATTACAAGGGCAGGCCTAAAATTTTTTCATCGCGGCTCGTCATGGGCACGGCCGTAAACGAACACGGCACCCGAAGGTGCCGTGTGAGTGCAGAAGTTACTTGGTATCGCGGTGTTCGAACTCGCCTTCGATCACATCGCCTTCGCGGCCCAGAGGCTGGCGCGGTGCGGGACCGCCGCGAGGTTGCAGGTCATCGGCAAATGCACGCTGACGCATGGCCTGTTCTTCGGCGCGCTGGCGCATCTTGTTGGCGAACAGGCGACGGCTGAACGGCAGCAGCAGGATCAGACCGGCCACGTCGCTGATGAAGCCCGGCAGGATCAGCAGGCCACCGGCCAGGGCCAGCATCAGGCCTTCGAGCATGGTCTGCGCAGGCAGTTCGCCGCGGTTCAGGCTTTCACGGGCGCGCAATGCGGTGGCCAGTCCGGCGATACGCAGCACGAATACGCCGAACATCGAGCCGAGAATGATCAGCAACAGGGCCGGGAAAAATCCGATCGAGCCTGCCACTTTGACGAATACGAACAGCTCCAACACCGGGAACAGCAGAAAGAGCAACAAAAAAGGGCGCATCAAAGTTTCCTCAACGCAAGAAATGCCTTGCAGTAAGCCTTAGATGACGTCGCCCTTTCGTGAATTCAAGCGTCGGCTACCGCATTTTTTGGCCAGACCTCGGCGTGAGCCAGAGAAACCAAGGCTTCGCGCACTTGTATCGGCGTATGACAAGGCGCTTGAAACGGCAGCCAGTACAGCGCCTGACCGATACGCAGGTGCATGCCTTCGGTGTCGATCCCGGCCATTTGTGCCGGTACGCTTTTCGGCAGCCCGGCGAGGTCGACGTAATGCGCGATGGCCTTGGCGTGGTCGCTGTTCATGTGCTCGACCATGCTGATTTCGGCCTTGCCGGCGAACGGGTTGGCCAGGGTCAGGTGATCGACCCAGTGGATCGCGCCGAAACCGCCGATGTAGCGATGACGCACCGGGTTGAGCACCCAAAAATCGAAATCGTGGGCCTTGTGGTAATTCTGCGAATCGGGGAAATAGCGGTAGTAACGCTCGGCGGCTTCGATGGCGGCAGCGTCTTCGAGTTTTTCCGCTTCGGCCAGATAGGTCAGGCGACCAACGGCTTGCACATCGTCAGCCTCGCGCTCACCTACCAGCAGCGAACATTTCGGATCTTTCTGCAGGTTGTGGGTGTGCTGGGCGATGCGGCTGATCAGGATCAGCGGCCGGCCCTGCTCGTCCAGGCAGTAGGGAACCACGGAGCCAAACGGAAAACCGGGCATTGATTTGGAGTGGGTCGACAGCACGCCACGGTATTCCTTGAGAAGCAATTCTCGGGCATTCTTAGCCGCTTCAACGCTCAATTTATGACTCCTTAATTAGAATCCGTCGAAAAAACGGACGGGCAACCTGGATTACGTCCCGGTCGCCATCGGGGCAGTTCTCATGTGCAGCCGGGCCATGTCGGGCGCAGATCGAGAGGCTCTCTAAAGGACACCACTCTGACCTGCTCTCGGGGACATGCGAATGCAACTCAACGACAAAGTAATCATTATCACTGGCGGTTGCCAAGGCTTGGGCCGCTCGATGGCCGAGTATTTCGCCAGCAAGGGCGCGAAGCTGGCGCTGGTCGACCTGAACCAGGAAAAACTCGACGACGCCGTCGCGGCCTGCAAGGCCGAGGGTGTCGAGGCACGCAGCTATCTGTGCAACGTCGCCAACGAAGAGCAGGTGACGCACATGGTTGCCCAGGTCGCCGAAGACTTCGGCGCGATCCACGGCCTGATCAACAACGCCGGGATCCTGCGCGACGGTCTGCTGCTCAAGGTCAAGGACGGCGAAATGACCAAGATGAGCCTGGCCCAATGGCAGGCGGTGATCGACGTCAACCTGACCGGCGTGTTCCTCTGCACCCGTGAAGTGGCGGCGAAAATGGTCGAGCTGAAGAACAGCGGCGCGATCATCAACATCTCGTCGATCTCCCGCGCCGGCAACGTCGGCCAGACCAACTACTCCGCCGCCAAGGCCGGTGTGGCGGCAGCGACCGTGACCTGGGCCAAGGAACTGGCGCGCTACGGCATCCGCGTGGCGGGCATCGCACCGGGCTTCATCGAAACCGAGATGACCCTGGGCATGAAGCCCGAAGCGCTGGAGAAAATGACGTCGGGCATTCCGCTCAAGCGCATGGGCAAGCCGGAAGAGATCGCCCATTCGGCGGCGTACATCTTCGAGAACGATTACTACACCGGCCGGATCCTGGAGATGGATGGCGGGTTGCGCATCTGACGTCAGTCGCGCAATGAAAAACGCCCCGGTGCACAGGCACCGGGGCGTTTTTGTTTAAATCACAGGCATCAATCGTCGCTGATGGTGATGTTCGGCATCGCCGGCGATGCCGCTTCCTGCAACACGATCCGCGCGCCGACGTGGCGGGCCAGTTCCTGATAGACCATGGCGATCTGGCTGTCCGGCTCGGAAATCACCGTCGGCTTGCCGCCATCGGCCTGTTCGCGGATCAGCATGGACAGCGGCAGCGACGCCAGCAGTTCGACGCCGAACTGGGTCGCCAGCTTCTCGCCACCGCCCTCACCGAACAGATGCTCGGCATGCCCGCAGTTCGAGCAGATGTGCACGGCCATGTTTTCCACCACGCCCAGCACCGGAATATTGACCTTGCGGAACATCTCCACGCCTTTGCGCGCATCGAGCAGCGCCAGATCCTGCGGCGTGGTGACGATCACGGCGCCAGCCACCGGGACTTTCTGCGCCAGGGTCAGCTGGATGTCGCCGGTGCCTGGCGGCATGTCGATCACCAGATAATCCAGGTCGCCCCAGGCGGTTTGCGTGACCAGTTGCAGCAGCGCGCCGGACACCATCGGCCCGCGCCAGACCATCGGCGTGTTGTCGTCGGTCAGGAAAGCCATCGACATGACTTCCACGCCATGGGCCTGCAGCGGCACAAACCACTTCTGATCCTTGACCTGCGGGCGGCTGCCTTCGGGAATGCCGAACATGATGCCCTGGCTCGGGCCGTAGATATCGGCGTCGAGAATCCCGACCTTCGCGCCTTCACGGGCCAGTGCCAGCGCCAGGTTGGCGGCGGTGGTGGATTTGCCCACGCCGCCCTTGCCGGACGCCACGGCGACCACGTTCTTGACGTTGGCCAGGCCCGGAATCTGCACCTGGGCCTTGTGGGCGGCGATCACGCTGTTGACCTCGACCTTGGCCGACACCACGCCGTCTAGGTTTTCGATGGCCAGTTGCAGCAATTGCGCCCAGCCGCTCTTGAACAGACCGGCGGCATAACCGATTTCCAGCTGCACGTTGACGCGGTCGCCAGCGATTTCGATGTTGCGCACGCAACCGGCGCTGACCGGGTCCTGGTTCAGGTAAGGGTCGGTGTATTGGCTGAGGACGGCTTCCACCGCTGCGCGAGTGACGGCGCTCATGGGCAACTCCGATAACAAGACTGGGAAAAGATGGCGGGTATCCTACCCCTTCTGTCGTCCGGACGGCATGTCCGGCAACCATTTGCAGGGGTGAAATATCTTTCCCGGCGCTTTATAGTGGCCGACCTCCGTTTCATCAAGTAGCGAAGCCCCACATGTCCGAACCACGCAAGATTCTCGTCACCAGCGCCCTGCCCTACGCCAACGGTTCGATCCACCTTGGCCATATGCTGGAATACATCCAGACCGATATGTGGGTGCGCTTCCAGAAGCATCGCGGCAATCAGTGCATTTATGTCTGCGCCGACGACGCCCACGGTTCGGCGATCATGCTGCGCGCGGAAAAGGAAGGCATCACCCCGGAACAACTGATCGCCAATGTCCAGGCCGAACACAGCGCCGACTTTGCCGAGTTCCTGGTGAACTTCGACAACTTCCACTCCACTCACGCCGAAGAAAACCGTGAGCTGTCGAGCCAGATCTACCTGAAGCTGCGTGACGCCGGGCACATCGCCCAACGTTCGATCACCCAGTATTTCGACCCGGAAAAGAAAATGTTCCTGGCCGACCGCTTCATCAAGGGCACCTGCCCGAAATGCGGCACCGAAGACCAGTACGGCGACAACTGCGAAAAATGCGGTGCAACCTACGCGCCGACCGACCTGAAGGATCCGAAGTCGGCAATCTCCGGCGCCACCCCGGTGCTCAAGGATTCCCAGCACTTCTTCTTCAAGCTGCCGGACTTCCAGCAGATGCTGCAGACCTGGACCCGCAGCGGCACCCTGCAGGACGCCGTGGCCAACAAGATCGCCGAATGGCTGGACGCCGGCCTGCAACAGTGGGACATCTCCCGCGATGCGCCGTACTTCGGTTTCGAGATCCCGGGTGAACCGGGCAAGTATTTCTACGTATGGCTGGATGCGCCGATCGGCTACATGGCCAGCTTCAAGAACCTGTGCAACCGCACACCGGGTCTGGACTTCGACGCGTTCTGGGGCAAGGACTCCACCGCCGAGCTGTACCACTTCATCGGCAAGGACATCGTGAATTTCCACGCACTGTTCTGGCCGGCGATGCTCGAAGGCGCGGGTTTCCGCAAGCCGACCGGGATCAACGTGCACGGCTACCTGACCGTCAACGGTCAGAAGATGTCCAAGTCCCGCGGCACCTTCATCAAGGCCCGTACCTACCTGGACCATCTGTCGCCGGAATACCTGCGCTACTACTATGCGGCCAAACTGGGCCGTGGCGTGGACGACCTCGACCTGAACCTTGAAGACTTCGTGCAGAAGGTCAACTCCGACCTGGTCGGCAAAGTCGTCAACATCGCCAGCCGTTGCGCCGGTTTCATCCAGAAGGGCAACGCCGGCCTGCTGGTGGACAACAACGCCGCGCCGGAACTGACCGAAGCCTTCCTGGCCGCTGCGCCAAGCATCGCCGATGCCTATGAAGCCCGCGATTTCGCCCGTGCCATGCGCGAAACCATGGCCCTGGCCGACCGCGCCAACGCCTGGATCGCCGACAAGGCACCGTGGTCGCTGAACAAGCAGGAAGGCAAGCAGGATGAGGTTCAGGCGGTCTGCGCCACGGCGATCAACCTGTTCCGCCAGCTGGTGATCTTCCTCAAGCCGGTGTTGCCGGTGCTGGCCGCCGATGCCGAGGCGTTCCTCAACGTCGCCCCGCTGACCTGGAACGACCACACCACCCTGCTGGCCAACCACCAGTTGAACGAATTCAAACCGTTGATGACCCGCATCGACCCGGTAAAAGTGCAAGCCATGACCGACGCCTCGAAAGAAGACCTGACCGCCAGCCAGACCGACACCGGCGCCGCCGCGCCTGCCGGCAATGGCGAACTGGCCAAGGATCCGCTGTCGCCGGAAATCGACTTCGACACCTTCGCCGCCATCGACCTGCGCGTCGCGCTGATCGTCAAGGCCGAACACGTGGAAGGCGCGGACAAGCTGCTGCGCCTGACCCTGGACATCGGTGACGAGCAACGCAATGTGTTCTCCGGGATCAAGAGCGCTTACCCGGATCCGTCGAAACTCGACGGTCGCCTGACCATGATGATTGCCAACCTCAAGCCACGGAAAATGAAGTTCGGCATCTCCGAAGGCATGGTGATGGCGGCCGGCCCCGGCGGTGAAGAAATCTACCTGCTGAGCCCGGACAGCGGCGCCAAGCCGGGTCAGCGCATCAAGTAAGGTTCTGCACTGACCGATCCCACAGGCGTACCCCGTGCGCCTGTGGGATTTTTCATATCTGGCCCTCCCGTCATGGCGGCCGGATAATGCCTAATCTTGAGTGACACCCGCCCGCTCTCACCGGCAGAACCATGACCGAACTCGTGCTTACGCTCTTCAGTGCTGCGCTGATCAACAACTTCGTGTTGCACTGGCCGCTGGGCGTCGATCCGCTGTTGACTGGCGAACGCCGCCAGGTGCATGCGCTGGGGCTGGCAACGTTGTGCCTGATGCTGATTGTCGGTGTGGCGGGCTACGCGATCCGGCATTGGCTGCTGGTGCCGTTGCAACTGGAATTCCTGCGGCTGTTTGTGTTTCTGCCGCTGAGCGTCCTGCTGATCGCGCCGCTGCTGAAGTTGCTGGCGCGTTGGCGACCCGCTCTGCCATTCGACGGTTTGTGGCCGCTGCTGCTGGGCAATGCCGGTGTATTGGGGCTGACGCTGATCAACGCGCAAGCGGATAAGGGCCTGTTTCATGCCACAGCATTGAGCCTGGGCGCCGGCCTGGGTTTCTGGCTGGTGTTGAGCCTGTTCAGCGATTTGCGCGAACGCACGGCCGACAACGATATTCCACTGCCCTTTCGTGGCCTGCCGATCCAGTTGATCGGCGCCGGACTGATGGCGGTGGCTTTTCTCGGATTCAGTGGACTGATCAAAACATGAGTCTGATTCAACGCATCGATGCCTTGCTGCCGCAGACCCAATGCGGCAAGTGCGGCCATCCCGGATGCAAACCCTACGCTGAAGGCATCGCCGATGGCGAGCCGATCAACAAGTGCCCGCCGGGTGGTGACGAAACCATCGCGGCACTGGCCGAACTGTTGAAAATCCCGGTGCTGGAACTGGATATCAGCCGTGGCACCGCACCGCCGCAAGTGGCGTTTATCCGTGAAGCCGAATGCATTGGCTGCACCAAGTGCATTCAGGCCTGCCCGATCGATGCCATCGTCGGCGCGGCGAAACTGATGCACACGGTGATCATCGACGAGTGCACCGGTTGCGATCTGTGCGTGGCGCCCTGCCCGGTCGACTGCATCGAGATGCACCCGCTGCCGCTCGGAACGCTGCCAGTGGTGGGCGGCCTGGCCAGCAGCCTCGAAGAACAACGGGCGCGCACCGCCAAGCGCGATCACGCCCGCCAACGTTTCGAACGCCGTAACGCCCGGCTGCAAAAAGAAGAACAGCAGAAGCAGGCCGAACGTGAGGCCCGGGCGCAGCGAGCGGCACAGGTTGAAGCTGCGTTCGCCACGCTTGATCCGGTGCAGGCAGCGCTGGAACGGGTGCGAGCGCAGAAAGCCGCGACCGCCGACGCCGCGCTGAAAAAGGCCAAGATCGATGTGGCGATGAGCCGCGCCCAGTTGCACAAATCACTGAAAGCCTTCGGCCATCCGCCGACCTTCGAGCAGCAGTCGCAACTGATCGTGCTGCAGCAGCAATTCGAAGCCGCCGAGCAGGCCCTGACGAAACTGGAAAGTAGCGCCGCACCTGCGCCAGTCGTGACAGCCCCAGTGAAAGACGCCGATCTGAAACGAGCGAAAATCCAGCTGGCGATGCGCCGTGCCGAGCTGAAAAAGGCGCAGACCGCAGAGGCTCCGCAGGAGCAGATTGCTGCGCTCGAACAAGCCCTGCGTGAAGCCGAACAAGCGTTGCACGACGCAGAAGCGGCCAGCGAGCAACCGGCTCCCGATCTGGTGCGTGTGGAGAAACGTCCGATCGACAACCAGCTTCGTCAGCTGAAAACCGAACTGGCCTACGCGCGCGCCGACCTGAACAAACTGCAACGACGTGACGGCACGCCAGCAGAAGCCCTCGACAAGGCCCGCACCCGCCTGCAAGAAGCGGAGCGGCAGGTGGAAGCCCATGTCATCCATTGAAACCAGGGACGAACGCCTGCAACAGGCGATGAAGCTGGTTTTGCTGGCGACGTTGCCGGGGTTGCTGGCGTTGTTCTGGTTTTACGGCTGGGGCGTGTTGATCAACCTAATCCTGTCCGTCGCCACAGCCTTGAGCGTCGAAGCTGCCGTGACCTCTCTGCGCCGGCAGCCGCTGCAAGCGAACCTGACCGATGGCAGCGCGGTGGTCAGTGCCACGCTGCTGGCCATCGCCCTGCCGCCTTACTGCCCGTGGTGGCTGACGGTCACGGCGATCGGCTCAGGCCTGCTGTTGGGCAAACATTTGTACGGCGGCGTGGGCCGAAATCCTTTCAATCCGGCCATGCTCGGCTTTGCCCTGGTGATGGTGATGTTTCCGCAGCCGATGACTCATTGGCCTGCCCATGGGATGGATCTGACGGCGGCTTTTGGCCAGGTATTCAACTTGGGCACGCAGCCGGACGCCTGGGTTCAGGCCACCGCGCTGGACAGTCTGCGCATCAACAAAAGCTTGACCATCGATGAGTTGTTTGCCAGCAATCCGGCATTCGGCCGTTTTGGCGGTCATGGTGTGGAGTGGGAGAATCTGGCGTTTCTCGCCGGCGGGCTGTTCCTGCTGCAGCGGCGGGTGATCGGCTGGCAGGCGCCGGTCGGCATGCTCGCCAGCCTGTTTGTCATCAGCCTGCTGTGCTGGAACGGTTCGGGGTCCGACTCCCATGGCTCACCGCTGTTTCATCTGCTGAGCGGCGCGACCATGCTTGGCGCGTTTTTCATCGTCACCGAACCGGTTTCCGGTGCAAAAAGTCCACTCGCCCGCTTGTTGTTCGGCGTGGGCGTGGGCCTGCTGACCTATCTGATTCGCACCTGGGGCGGCTATCCGGATGGCGTGGCATTTGCGGTGTTGCTGATGAACCTTTGCGTGCCGACACTGGAACGCTTTGCCGCTGCCGGTCAGGCGCAGGTGAAGCCATGAACCGCACAAAAAGCCTGATCACCCTGGTGCTGCTGGCGACGGCAGGCGTCGGGCTGACTTATGTCGTGCAACACAGCAATGCGCCGCACATCGCCGCCGAACAGCGTCAGCTCGAAAGTCGCAAACTGCTGGACGTGCTTTCAGTCGATGCGTACGACAATCAGCCTCTCGAACAACCTCTTGCACTGGCCGACACCCACTTGAGCCACAGCGAGTTGCTGGGTGGTTATCAGGCGACCAAGGCCGGCCAACCGGTAGCGGTGCTGCTGCGCAGCCGGAGCGAGGGCTATGCGGGTCCCATCGAGTTGCTGATTGCCATCGATGCCAATGGCCGATTGCTCGGCGTGAAAACCCTGGAGCAAACTGAAACGCCGGCGCTGGGCGGGCACATCGGCGACTGGCCGAACACCTGGCTGCAGGCGTTTACCGGCAAATCCGGCAGCCAACCGACCGATGCCGGATGGGCCCTGAAAAAGGATCAGGGACAATTCGACCAGATCGCTGGTGCAACCATCACGTCCCGCGCAGCCATCAACGCCATCCACGATGCCCTGCGTTATTTCGATGATCACCGGACGACCCTGCTCGGGAGCGCGCCATGAACACGTCAGCGACACTGTCGAACTCAATGATGCTGGCGCTGTTGATCGGCGCCACTGACTCCGTGGCCGGTGCGCTGGCGATTGTGTTGATGTTCGCTGTTGTGATGAGCCTGTACGGCGTGTGCATGGCACCGCTGCGGGCACGACTGAGCGGCGAGAGCCTGTTACCGGTCAGCCTGGTGCTGGCCGCGACGTTGACGGGATGCGCCGATACTCTGCTGCAACGCAGCGCTTTGCAGTGGCATCAACTGATCAGCCTTTACGCCGGCCTGATCGGTTTGCAGTGCGTCATATTCGAACACAATGGATTCTTTCGACTGCCAGCCCGAGGACGTCTGAAACTGTGCGGCTTGTTCATCGCACTGATGACCGTGCTGGCGGTGTTGCGCGAGCTGCTCGGTCAGGGCAGCATCGGCCATCACCTGTCGGATCACTGGCAAGGTTTGATTCTGTTCGGTGACGGCCTGCATTTCGCGACGCTGGCTCCCGGCGCCTTCATTTTGCTGGGGCTGTTGCTCGCCGCCCGTCAGGCCTGGACTCGCTCCGCCGCCCCACCCGAGGAAACGCATCACCCATGAATGCCGCAAAACGTCTGGAGATCTTCCGCCGGTTTCACGAAGACAATCCCGAACCCAAGACCGAGCTCGCCTATTCCTCGCCTTTCGAGTTGTTGATCGCGGTGATTCTGTCCGCCCAATCGACCGACGTCGGTGTGAACAAGGCGACAGCAAAGCTCTACCCGGTGGCCAACACACCGGCCGCCATTCATGCCTTGGGCGTCGAAGGTCTGTCCGAGTACATCAAGACTATCGGCCTCTATAACAGCAAGGCCAAAAACGTGATCGAAACCTGTCGCATGCTGGTCGAGCTGCACAATGGCGAAGTCCCGCAGACACGAGAGGAGCTGGAGGCGTTGCCCGGCGTAGGCCGCAAGACCGCCAACGTGGTGCTCAATACCGCGTTCCGACAGTTGACGATGGCGGTGGATACCCACATTTTCCGGGTCAGCAACCGCACCGGCATTGCCCCCGGCAAGAACGTGGTCGAGGTGGAAAACAAACTGATGAAGTTTGTGCCAAAACAATACCTTCTCGATTCACACCATTGGCTCATTCTCCACGGGCGCTACGTGTGCCTGGCCCGCAAGCCGCGGTGTGGCAGCTGTCGGATCGAAGACTTGTGTGAATACAAGGCCAAAACTTCGGACGATTGAGCGTCTATTGGAATTATTGATATTGCGATTGAAAAAATCTTTTTTACGATCTGCTGGATTATCGATATAAGGAGCGCCAAAGGCAGTCTTAGCCTGGAGTTAACCTTATGAGCACCAGCAAAGAGCAAGTGGACGTAGAAGACGATTTCGTCGCGGATGCGGACGACGAACCGGTGGTTGAGGTCGCCAAAACCAACCTGAGCAAACGCCGGACCATCGATAACATGCTTGAGGAACGCCGACTGCAAAAGCAATTGGCCGATTACGACTTTGATCTCTGACATTTAAAAGCCTCCGCAACGGAGGCTTTTTCGTTTCTGCTGCAAGCTGATGCCGATCTGCCCATGATCCGTCAGCATCTGAAGCGGTCAGACCAGGCCATTGCGCTGGGCCAGTTCGATCAGATCCACCAGCGAACGCGCGTTTAGCTTCAACAGCAACCGTGTCTTGTAGGTGCTGACGGTCTTGTTGCTGAGAAACATGCCATCGGCGATTTCCTTGTTGGTCTTGCCGCGTGCCAGTTGCTGCAACACCATCATCTCGCGCCCGGAAAGACGATCGACCATATCGGCTTCACTGGCATTTCCCAGACTTGTGCGTACGGTGTGCAACGCCTGATTCGGAAAATAACTGTATCCGGACAGCACAGCCTTGATAGCGCTGAGCAGTTCGGTCAGATCCTGTTGCTTGCAAACATACCCTGCTGCCCCCGACTGCATGCAACGCATGGAGAAATGCCCCGGGGCCTGGGATGTCAGCACCAGCACTTTCAGGGGCATCGCGCTGGTCGTCAGCCGCGCAATCACTTCCAGGCCATCAAGTTTCGGTATACCGATATCGAGAATGACAATATCGGGCATCTGGTCGCGAGCCAGTTGTAATGCATCCACTCCGTTATCCGTTTCTGCAATGACTTCGTAGCCATGACGTTCCATCAGCATACGCACCGCAAGACGAATGACAGGATGATCATCCACGATCAGCACTTTATTCATGGGCAAGTCCAGTTTCGCTGTTCGAATTTTTAGAACCGGCACAATAACGTAGTCATTTCATCCATGGCATAGCGAAGTTCCCTTGCATCAGTAGCGAGAGACACTTCCTACAGGCAATAAAGATTTATCCTACAGAAAAGACTCATGGGCATGACTACTGGATAGCGGACCTTGAAAAAAATGCACTCAGCAGGACAAAAACCCGAAACAACATACTTATATCCATTCGGCCTTTTTTACTATAAACACCAATACGGGAAAAAAAACCCTCCCAATTACAACAATTCAAACCACCCAACATGACGAGAATGATCACACTCATGAGTAAAGAAAATGTTAAAGAACAACAGAAAAATCACCAACCCCATCAGTGTCATTGCCATATTCGCGTTTATCTCCGAAACGTCTGCGGCGGTGTCCTTGCCCTTCCTTGACAATGATGAACGGGAAATCTACATCTGGTTTCTGATCAGCTTTCCGTTCTACTTGTTATTTCTGTTCTTCATCACATTGAACTTCAACTACCGATCACTTTATGCGCCCTCCGACTTTGACAATGACAAGAACTTTCTCAAAGCATTTAAAGATAAACCTCCTGACTTTCTCGACGAGTCGACAGTTCAATCACATACAGGATCGCACACCGTAAAACTACCAAAACCACTGAACACGCTGTGCATCATCGATATTCGAGGAATGAACACCGAAGCTAAAATCGACACGTTATTGAAAAAAATCCCACACCCCGGCAAGCACTCAACAAGAATTTCCCTCGTTTTAACCGACGACATGTCAGAAATTTTACCGAAAGAAAATCTCGCCAAAATTCTTAAACAAGGAAGAAAAGCCATGGGAACGACGTATTGTATTATTTACGACATTCACTCGCTGAACATCACAGTATTGGGAAAGGTTTAAATTGAAGCGCGGATACACGAAGTACATCTATGCGATGTACAAAGTTTCAATTAATTCAGAAACGCTGATCGGCAACGATCAGGCAAACAGAAGGGTTTTACAACATAGCGGCCTTGTCACAACGACAAGGCCGCTATTTCACATCAGGCCCGAGGGGCTCAGAACAGCTTGCGGCCCTTGTTGGCAGCAATACGCATGCGCAGCGCGTTGAGCTTGATGAAGCCCGCCGCGTCGGCCTGGTTGTAGGCGCCGCCGTCTTCTTCGAAGGTCGCGATGTTGGCGTCGAACAGCGAGTCGTCGGACTTGCGGCCGGTCACGATCACGTTGCCCTTGTACAGTTTCAGGCGCACGACGCCGTTCACATTGACCTGGGATGCGTCGATCATCTGTTGCAGCATCAGACGCTCAGGGCTCCACCAGTAGCCGGTGTAGATCAGACTGGCGTACTTCGGCATCAGCTCGTCTTTCAGGTGAGCGACTTCGCGATCCAGAGTGATCGATTCAATGGCGCGGTGAGCACGCAGCATGATGGTGCCGCCCGGGGTTTCGTAGCAGCCACGGGACTTCATGCCGACGTAACGGTTTTCAACGATGTCGAGACGGCCGATACCGTGTTGACCACCGATCTTGTTCAGGGTCGCCAGTACGGTGGCCGGGGTCATTTCGACGCCGTCCAGCGCGACGATGTCGCCGTTGCGGTAGGTCAGTTCCAGGTATTGCGGGGTGTCGGGAGCCTTCTCCGGGGAGACGGTCCAGCGCCACATATCTTCCTCGTGCTCGGTCCAGGTGTCTTCCAGCACGCCGCCTTCATAGGAGATGTGCAGCAGGTTGGCGTCCATCGAGTACGGGGATTTCTTCTTGCCATGACGCTCGATCGGGATCGCGTGCTTCTCGGCGTAGTCCATCAGCTTCTCGCGGGACAGCAGGTCCCACTCGCGCCAAGGGGCGATCACTTTCACGCCTGGCTTGAGCGCGTAGGCACCCAGCTCAAAACGTACCTGGTCATTGCCCTTGCCGGTCGCGCCGTGGGAAATGGCGTCGGCGCCGGTTTCGTTGGCGATTTCGATCAGACGCTTGGCGATCAGCGGACGCGCGATGGAAGTACCCAGCAGGTACTCGCCTTCGTAAACGGTGTTGGCACGGAACATCGGGAACACGAAGTCACGCACGAATTCTTCGCGCAGGTCGTCGATGTAGATTTCTTTGACACCCATGGCCTGCGCCTTGGCGCGAGCCGGCTCGACCTCTTCGCCCTGACCCAGGTCAGCGGTGAAGGTCACGACTTCACAGTTATAAGTATCCTGCAGCCACTTGAGGATCACCGAAGTGTCCAGGCCGCCGGAATACGCCAGAACGACCTTGTTTACGTCCGCCATGCCATCACTCCACGGGGTTCTACGGAAAGCCGAGGAGTCTACCGCTCAAACGCGATAATTTACAGAGGCGCGACAGCTTAAGACGACAAAGCGACAGAATCTGTCGAGAGCGCGACGATGACCGACAGGTCAGGAAGTCGCCGCGGCGTTGGCAGGCGTACTGGCTTGAGGTGCTGGAGCGGTAACCGGTGCCACCCGGGCCAAATTCACGCTGACTCGCCGGTTTTTCGCCCGGTTGGCGGCGTTGGTGTTCGGTACCAGCGGGTATTGCTCGCCGTGGAAACGCACGGTGATCTGGGATTCGGCGATGCCGTTGGCCTTGAAGAAATCAACCACCGCCAGCGCACGACGGCGCGACAGCTCACGATTGGTCAGGCGATTGCCGCTGTTGTCGGAATAGCCATCAAGCTCAATGTGATTGACCGTCGGATCGGCCTTCATGAACTCGAGCATCACTTGCAGTTTGGCTTTCGCGGCAGCATCCAGATCGGTGCCTTCGCCCGGAAAGCCGACCTGGGAGTTTTTGACCTGATCGAAATTCTGCGGGAGCAGTTTCGCCACGCAGGTCTGATAGTCGTTGAACGCCTTGCTGAACTTGACCGGCAGCAGACGCACTTCGGAGACCCGGCCATCACCGGAGGCACGTCGCACCACCGGGCTGCGACCTTCCAGCAAACCGCTGATCAACCCGCCGGCCTGCGACTGCGAACTGTTGAACAGCACGTTGCCGGTACCGATCCTGACGCTGCCCAGATTGATATCATTGCGCCCCGGCTGCCAGGGCGCTGCCGCCGCCAGCAAGGTTGCCGAACCACCGCCCAGCATCGCGTTGTAGGCGTTCAGGCGGAAGATCGCCTGCTCGCCGGCCTTGCGCACGAACTGGCCCGAGCCGAAATCGGTGATCGGCTGCGTCAGGCGGCATTCGAACTTGTCGCCTTCGACCGTCCACTCAATGTTCTCCAGACGGGTCTGGTAGGTCAGTGCCATCGCGGGAAGACTGGCAAACACACTGAGCAAGGCTAAATAACGCTGGCGCACGGGAGGCTCCATTGGCTTCTACAACAAAAAAGACCGATACATACATGTTTACGGCATACCTATGGGATATCGGACGCTCGTCGCAAAACTTGATAGCGAGTGCCTGCAAGAGTCTTTTCCGGTAGCATTCGCCTCAGTTTGACCCGCCTGGAATCCCCTCATGTCCGACCGCCTGACCCTGCTGCGTCCCGACGACTGGCACATTCATCTTCGCGATGGTGCCGTGTTGACCAATACCGTTGCAGATGTTGCGCGCACCTTTGGTCGCGCCATCATCATGCCTAACCTGGTACCTCCGGTGCGCAACGCCGCTGAAGCCGACGGCTATCGCCAGCGGATTCTCGCTGCCCGCCCGGCCGGCAGTCGTTTCGAGCCGTTGATGGTGCTGTACCTCACCGACCGTACCCAGCCCGAAGAAATTCGTGAAGCCAAGGCCAGCGGTTTTGTCCACGCGGCCAAGTTGTACCCGGCCGGCGCCACCACCAACTCCGATTCCGGGGTCACCAGCATCGACAAGATCTTCCCGGCGCTGGAAGCCATGGCCGAAGTCGGCATGCCGCTGTTGATCCACGGCGAGGTCACCCGTGGCGACGTAGACGTGTTCGACCGCGAAAAAATCTTCATCGACGAGCACATGCGCCGCGTGGTCGAGCGTTTCCCGACCCTCAAGGTCGTGTTCGAACACATCACCACCGGTGATGCCGTGCAGTTCGTCAACGAGGCTTCGGCCAACGTCGGCGCGACCATCACCGCCCATCACCTGCTGTACAACCGCAACCACATGCTGGTGGGCGGAATCCGGCCGCACTTTTACTGCCTGCCGATCCTCAAGCGTAATACGCATCAGGAAGCTCTGCTCGACGCCGCCACCAGCGGCAGCGCGAAGTTCTTCCTCGGCACCGACTCGGCGCCGCACGCCCAGCACGCCAAGGAAGCCGCCTGCGGCTGCGCCGGCTGCTACACCGCGTACGCTGCCATCGAGCTGTATGCCGAAGCCTTCGAGCAGCGCAATGCGCTGGACAAGCTCGAAGCGTTCGCCAGCCTCAACGGCCCGCGCTTCTACGGTCTGCCGGCCAACACCGACCGTATCACCCTGGTTCGTGAAGAATGGACCGCCCCGACCAGCCTGCCCTTCGGCGAGCTGAACGTTATCCCGCTGCGCGCCGGTGAAAAACTGCGCTGGCGCCTGCTGGAGGAACACGCGTGAGTGAAGACCATTTCGACGACGAACTGGACAGTCAAGGTGGCGGCGGTTCGCGCCATCCGATGGCAGCACGCTTTCGCGGCTACCTGCCGGTTGTCGTCGACGTAGAGACCGGTGGCTTCAACTCGGCCACCGATGCGTTGCTGGAGATTGCCGCGACCACCATCGCCATGGATGAAAAGGGTTTTGTCTACCCGGATCACACCTACTTCTTCCGTGTCGAGCCGTTCGAAGGCGCCAACATCGAAGCGGCGGCGCTGGAGTTCACCGGGATCAAGCTCGATCACCCGTTGCGCATGGCGGTCAGCGAAGAGACGGCCCTGACCGACATCTTCCGTGGCGTGCGCAAGGCCTTGAAGGCCAACGGTTGCAAGCGGGCCATCCTGGTTGGCCACAACAGCAGCTTCGACCTGGGTTTCCTTAATGCTGCCGTTGCTCGGCTGGACATGAAGCGCAACCCGTTCCACCCGTTCTCCAGCTTCGACACTGCGACCCTCGCCGGTCTGGCGTACGGTCAGACCGTACTGGCCAAGGCTTGCCAGGCAGCCGACATCGATTTCGATGGCCGTGAAGCGCACTCCGCGCGTTACGACACCGAAAAGACCGCCGAGCTGTTCTGCGGCATCGTCAACCGCTGGAAGCAGATGGGCGGCTGGGAAGACTTCGACGACTGATGGTCGTCGGGTTAAATCCCGCGCATGAAAAAACCGGCTCAAGAGCCGGTTTTTTTGTACCTCGACGTTGCGCCTTACAGGGCAGCAGCGTTCTCGGTCAGGTATGCCGCAACGCCTTCTGGCGAAGCGTTCATGCCTTTGTCGCCTTTTTTCCAGTTGGCAGGGCAGACTTCGCCGTGCTCTTCGTGGAATTGCAGAGCGTCGACCAGACGGATCAGCTCTTCCATGTTACGGCCCAGCGGCAGGTCGTTGATGATCTGCGAGCGGACAACGCCCTTGTCGTCGATCAGGAACGCGCCACGGAAAGCCACGCCGCCTTCGGATTCAACGTCGTAAGCCTTGGCGATTTCGTGCTTCATGTCGGCAGCCATGGTGTATTTCACCTGGCCGATGCCGCCATTGTTGACCGGGGTGTTGCGCCAGGCGTTGTGGGTGAAGTGCGAGTCGATCGACACAGCGACCACTTCTACGTTGCGCGCCTTGAAGTCAGCCATGCGGTTGTCCAGAGCGATCAACTCGGACGGGCAGACGAAGGTGAAGTCCAGCGGGTAGAAGAACACCAGGCCGTATTTGCCTTTGATGGCCGAGGACAGGGTGAAGCTGTCAACGATCTCGCCATTGCCGAGTACGGCCGGGACGGTGAAGTCAGGGGCTTGTTTGCCTACGAGTACGCTCATTGATATCTCCTGGTGTAGAAACTTGAAGTTCAGGGTCCGCGCCAGCCTGTCACCCTCAGGCGACAGCCCTGTGACACGAACCCGCTTCGCAAGGGCCGACCATCATACACTGCGTTTTTCGACTGTCCTCAAAGGTTTTTCGCGAAATCCCGGCTGGCATTCAGCCATGCACCACCGTTCGTCAGTCACAGCCGTTGGCGATGAAAACCGTTGGGAAAGCACTTTGACAATCATTCTCGTTAACATTAAGATCCATCGCAATTGAGCCACAACCAGCGACGGTTCTCACTTATGTATGTTTGCCTCTGCACTGGCGTCACCGACGGACAGATCCGCGAAGCGATCTATGAAGGTTGCTGCAGCTATAAAGAAGTCCGTCAGGCCACCGGCGTAGCCAGCCAATGCGGCAAATGTGCCTGCCTTGCGAAGGAAGTGGTACGCGAAACCCTGACCAAGCTGCAAACCGCCCAGGCCGCGATCCCCTACCCTGTAGAATTTACTGCAGCGTAATTGCACCCTCTTTCGAAGAACCGGACTAATGTCCGGTTTTTTTATGCCTGCAAATCAATTGCTTAGCGACTAGACGCGGAACACAAACATTCTTATTCCGATTAATTTTCATATATTATTCAATAACTTAGGTTTGACACTTATAAATACCAAGCTCAAACTCTGCCGTATATACCGCTACTTAGGGCAGGACTCCCATCATGAAAGGCGACGTAACAGTCATCCAGCATCTCAACAAGATCCTTGCCAATGAGCTGGTCGCGATCAATCAGTACTTCCTGCATGCGCGCATGTATGAAGATTGGGGCCTGAACAAGCTGGGCAAGCACGAGTACCACGAATCCATCGACGAGATGAAGCACGCGGACAAGCTGATCAAGCGCATCCTGTTCCTCGAAGGCCTGCCAAACGTGCAGGACTTGGGCAAGCTGCACATCGGCGAGCACACCAAGGAAATGCTGGAGTGCGACCTGCGTATCGAGAAGACCGGCCATGCCGATCTGAAGGCCGCCATCGCTCATTGCGAATCGGTTGGCGACTTCGGCAGCCGCGAACTGCTTGAAGACATTCTCGAATCCGAAGAAGAACACATCGACTGGCTGGAAACCCAACTGGGCCTGATCGATAAAGTCGGTCTTGAGAACTATCTGCAATCGCAGATGGGCGAAGACGAATAATCAGCAAGCGCTGAACTCGAGACATTAAAAAGCCCCGCCCTCTTTCGAGAGGCGGGGCTTTTTATTGCCCGGACTTCCGACTCGCCGAAATCCGGGCAGAAACCGATCAGGCTTCGGACTTGGCCGCAGCAGCCTTGGCGGATGCTTCCTTGACCAGAGTCTGCAGCTCACCGTTGGCGAACATTTCAGCCATGATGTCGCTGCCGCCGACCAGTTCACCGGCTACCCACAGCTGCGGGAAAGTCGGCCAGTTGGCGTACTTCGGCAGGTTGGCACGGATTTCCGGGTTCTGCAGGATGTCGACGTAGGCGAACTTCTCGCCACAGCCCATGACGGCCTGCGCAGCTTTCGCGGAGAAGCCACACTGCGGGGCATTCGGCGAGCCTTTCATGTAAAGCAGAATGGTGTTGTTGGCAATCTGCTCTTTAATCGTTTCGATGATATCCATGGAGCACCTCGGCTGAACTTTCCGACTCATGGGTCGGCACGGTGGCGCATTGTAACGGAATCCCGAGCGCGCTGCTCGGTCTCCCCGACAGACATGCTCAAGCCGCCGCCACCGTCACCGGCACGCCATTGAGCGCCGCATTGCCCGACAACTCGTCGAGCTGGCATTCATCGGTCAGATCGTTGGCGCTGGAGCCCGGCTGACCGCTGGCAATCGCCATTTGCACACCCGGGCGGGCATGGCCCCAACCGTGGGGCAGGCTGACCACGCCCGGCATCATGTCCGCACTGCCGAGCACCTCGACCTCGATCTGCCCGACCCGGGAGCTGACCCGCACAAGCTGACCATCACTGAGCCCGCGACTGGCGAGATCCTCCGGGTTCATCAGCAACTGATGGCGCGGCTTGCCCTTCACCAGTCGATGATAGTTGTGCATCCACGAGTTGTTGCTGCGCACGTGGCGGCGACCGATCATCAACAGTTCACCGGCAGCCGGCGCCTGCAAGGCAGAGAAACGCGCCAGATCGGCGAGAATTTCCGGCGGCGCTGCCTGGACTCGTTGATTGGCGGTCTTCAAGCGCGGTGCCAGGTTAGGCTTCAGCGCTCCCAGATCAACGCCGTGGGGATGATCGAACAGCGTCGCCAGCGACAGCTTGAGCTCGGAGGCGTCGCCATACAAGCCCATGCGCAGACCCATGTCGATCATCTTCGCCGGCGGCATCGTCGGCTTCAGCTCCTTGTCGGTCTTCGCCGCAAAGGCCTTGGCCAGGCCGACGAAGATCTCCCAGTCATGCAGCGCACCTTCGGGTTTGGCGAGGATAGCCCGGTTGAAACGGGTGACGTTGCGCACCGCGAACAGGTTGAAGGTGGTGTCGTAGTGATCGTTTTCCAGCGCCGAGGTAGACGGCAGGATCAGGTCGGCATAACGGGTGGTTTCGTTGATGTACAGATCGACGCTGACCATGAACTCCAGGCCGTCCAGCGCCTGCTCCAGTTGCCGGCCGTTGGGCGTGGACAGCACCGGATTGCCGGCGACGGTGATCAATGCGCGAATCTGCCCTTCACCTTCGGTGAGCATTTCTTCAGCCAGCGCCGAGACCGGCAGCTCGCCGCCGTACTCCGGCCGCCCCGAGACACGGCTTTGCCATTTGTTGAAATGCCCGCCCGAGGTGGACGCCACCAGATCCACCGCCGGCTCGGTGCACAGAGCGCCGCCCACCCGGTCGAGATTGCCGGTCACCAGGTTGATCAATTGCACGACCCAATGGCACAGCGTGCCGAAGGCCTGGGTGGAAACCCCCATCCGGCCGTAGCAGACGGCGCTTGGTGCAGCGGCGAAGTCCCGGGCCAATTGGCGGATCTGCTCGGCGGGGACGGCGCACAACGGGCTCATGGCTTCGGCCGTGAACGCCGCGACCGCTGCGCGCACGTCGTCGAGACCGTCCACCGGCAGATGGCTGTCCGACGTCAGCCCTTCGCTGAACAGCGTATTGAGCACACCAAACAGCAACGCCGCATCGCCACCGGGACGCACGAACAGATGCTGATCGGCCATCGCCGCCGTCTCGCTGCGCCGCGGATCGACCACCACCACTTTGCCGCCCCGGGCCTGGATGGCCTTCAGGCGTTTTTCCACATCCGGCACGGTCATGATGCTGCCGTTGGACGCCAGCGGATTACCGCCCAGGATCAGCATGAAGTCGGTGTGATCGATGTCCGGGATCGGCAGCAGCAAACCATGGCCGTACATCAAGTAACTGGTCAGGTGATGGGGCAATTGGTCGACAGACGTGGCCGAATAGCGATTGCGGGTTTTCAGCAGGCCCAGAAAGTAATTGCTGTGGGTCATCAGCCCGTAGTTGTGCACGCTTGGATTGCCCTGATACACGGCAACCGCGTTCTGCCCATGACGCGCTTGAATCGCCGACAGTTTTTCAGCCACCAGCTCAAAAGCCTCTTCCCACCCGATCGGCAACCATTCACTGCCGACCCGACGCATGGGCTGGCGCAGGCGATCCGGATCGTTCTGGATGTCTTGCAGCGCCACGGCTTTGGGGCAGATGTGCCCGCGACTGAAGGTATCCAGTGCATCACCCTTGATCGAGGTGATCTGCACCTGGCCGTCGGTTTCAGTGGTTTCGATGCTCAGACCGCAGATGGCTTCGCACAGGTGGCACGCACGGTGGTGGAGAGTCTTGGTCATGGCCAGTCTCTGTCTTGTTCTGGGCAGGCAATAACGCCTGCGGGAACAAAACTATGGCGCGTGGCCGGGCGTGGCGCCAGCGACGTTCGTCTTGTGAATCGACGACCATCAGGCGAGCCGATAGCCCTTCATCGCGATCATTTGGAAGGCAACTGGGGCGGTGCGGCCAGCTGGATTTCCTGAATGGTTTCGATCTGCTCGTGGGCGACGTGCACGCCGGTGAGTTCACCGATCAGTCGCCAATGCTCGTCGAGCCCGGTGCTGATGGTCGCCATGCGATCGATCATGTGGCGGCCGGCGGTCTTGACCACTTCGTCTTCACTGCGCAGCAGTTCGAAGGACAAGGAGGTGACCGATGCGGTCAGATGAGTCAGTGAGCGTGCCGTGTGGCCCAGCAATTCCATTAACAGTTTTTCTTTCGATTCCATGCGGAGGCTTCCTGCGTCGCTCGTGAGTTATTTATAACCCAGCACTTTGCTTTAGCAAATGTTTCAGGTCTGACATCCGACCAGCGCTTCCATGGCCGACCGGTCGCAAACCGACCAGGCCTGCTCCATCCCCGCCCTGCCTGATTGCCAAGCCCCGCGGCGCCAGTGTACAAAGGTCTGGAATCCGGCTCGAAACCGGCGCTTCGTGTGACCTCGTCACCCTCGCACTATCCGCAAAAATCGTAGCCTATTGGAAAAACGCGACATTTAGTGTCAATATCGCGCCTCCCCCTATTTCGTCGCCCCGTGCGGCTTACGCCGCAGGTCTCGCCCGTTGTTCCTGTAAACAAGGCTTTGAGCATCTGCGGTTTGTAGCAAAAAGGTAGTCAATGATGAGCGCAAGGCACTTTCTCTCCCTGATGGATTGCACGCCCGAAGAGCTGGTCAGCGTGATCCGTCGAGGCGTTGAGCTCAAGGACCTGCGTAACCGCGGCGTACTGTTCGAGCCTCTGAAAAACCGCGTCCTGGGGATGATCTTCGAGAAATCCTCGACCCGTACCCGGATCTCTTTCGAGGCCGGCATGATCCAGCTCGGCGGCCAGGCGATCTTCCTTTCGCCACGCGACACCCAGCTGGGCCGTGGCGAGCCCATCGGCGACTGCGCCATCGTCATGTCGAGCATGCTCGATGCGGTGATGATCCGTACCTTTGCCCACAGCACCCTGACCGAATTTGCCGCCAACTCCCGCGTGCCGGTGATCAACGGTCTGTCCGATGACCTGCACCCGTGCCAGTTGCTGGCCGACATGCAGACCTTCCTCGAACACCGCGGCTCGATCCAGGGCAAGACCGTGGCCTGGATCGGCGACGGCAACAACATGTGCAACAGCTATATAGAAGCGGCGATCCAGTTCGACTTCCAGTTGCGCGTGGCCTGCCCGGAAGGCTACGAGCCGAATCCCGGGTTCGTCGCCAGGGCCGGTGACCGCGTGACCATCGTCCGCGACCCGAAGGACGCCGTGCGCGGCGCGCATCTGGTGAGCACCGACGTCTGGACCTCCATGGGCCAGGAAGAGGAAACCGCCAAGCGTCTCCAGCTGTTCGCGCCTTTCCAGGTCAATCGCGCCCTGCTCGACCTGGCCGCCGAGGACGTGCTATTCATGCACTGCCTGCCCGCCCACCGCGGGGAGGAAATCAGCCTCGACCTGCTCGATGACCCGCGCTCCGTCGCCTGGGATCAGGCAGAAAACCGTCTCCACGCACAGAAGGCCCTGCTCGAGTTCCTTGTAGAACCGGCATATCACCACGCATGAGTCATGAATTACTGCTGAACCTGCGCAACCTCGCTTGCGGCTATCAAGATCAACGTGTGGTGCAGAACCTCAATCTGCACCTCAACGCCGGTGACATCGGTTGCCTGCTCGGCTCCTCGGGCTGCGGCAAGACCACCACCCTGCGTGCCATCGCCGGTTTCGAGCCAGTGCACGAAGGGGAAATCCAGCTGGGTGGTGAAACCATTTCCAGCGCCGGATTCACTCTCGCTCCGGAAAAACGCCGGATCGGCATGGTGTTCCAGGACTACGCGCTGTTCCCGCACCTGAGCGTCGCGGACAACATCGCCTTCGGCATTCGCAAGCACCCGAACAAGGAGCGCGTCGTCGAAGAGTTGCTGGAACTGGTCAACCTGAAGAACCTCGGCAAGCGCTTTCCGCACGAATTGTCCGGTGGCCAGCAGCAACGTGTCGCCCTCGCCCGTGCCCTTGCGCCGGAACCACAACTGCTGCTGCTTGACGAACCGTTCTCCAACCTCGACGGCGAACTGCGACGCAAGCTCAGCCACGAGGTGCGCGACATTCTCAAGGCCCGTGGCACGAGCGCGATTCTGGTGACTCACGATCAGGAAGAAGCCTTCGCCGTCAGCGATCACGTTGGCGTGTTCAAGGAAGGCCGGCTGGAGCAGTGGGATACACCTTACAACCTCTACCACGAACCGGCGACGCCGTTTGTGGCGAGCTTTATCGGTCAGGGTTACTTCATTCGCGGCCAGCTCGGCAGCCCGGAATCGGTGCACACCGAACTCGGCGAACTGCGCGGCAATCGCGCCTACACCTGGCCGACCGGTGGCGCGGTGGATGTGCTGCTGCGTCCGGATGACATTGTTTATGCGCCGGACAGCGAGTTGAAGGCACGGATCGTCGGCAAGACCTTCCTCGGGGCTTCGACCCTGTATCGCTTGCAACTGCCGACCGGCGCTCAGCTGGAATCGATCTTCCCGAGCCATGCTGACCATCAGGTCGGTGCGGATGTCGGGATTCGGGTGGCGGCGGAACATCTGGTGTTGTTCCAGGCGTCCGGTAGCACTGCTGCGCAGATTCCGGCCGTGGAAAACGGTGTTCGCCGGTATAGCACTGCCCACTGACCCGCAAAAAGAGAGGGAGCCTAATGGCTCCCTTTTTTTGCTTCAGCCCAGCATCAATGTGCCGCTCGCAACGAGCGTCGCATTCCCGCCAATCTTCACCCGCTCGCCTTCCAGCCGACAGAACAATTCCCCGCCTCGCGCCGAACGTTGGCAAGCGGTCAGACTCGATTTGCCCAGACGTTTTGACCAGTACGGAATCAGACTGCAATGGGTCGAACCGGTCACCGGGTCTTCATTGATGCCGATCGCCGGGGCGAAATAGCGCGAGACGAAATCATGCTGATTGCCACGGGCCGTGACGATGGCGCCAAGCCAAGGCAGCTTGGCGAGAGCGACCATGTCCGGTGTGCAATCGAGCACCGCCTGCTCCGACTCCAGCACCACGAACAGCTCGTTGGAACTCAGAACATCCACTGCCTGGACATTCAACGCCCGCTCGATCTCCACGGTGACGCCTTTCTCCACCGCTTCGATGGCCGGGAAATCCAGCCACAGCCGGCCACCTTCGCGGCTGACACTCAACGGCCCGGCCTTGCAGGTGAAATCCAGACGCTCGGCTGTTTCCTTGTAGATCTCATACAACACATAAGCACTGGCCAGGGTCGCGTGACCGCACAACGGCACCTCCGTAGTCGGGGTGAACCAGCGGATGTGCCAGGCCTGCCCTTCGCGCACCAGGAACGCGGTTTCCGCCAGGTTGTGTTCGGCGGCGATCTTCTGCATCAAGTCGTCCGCGAGCCAGGCGTCGAGCCGATAGACCATCGCCGGGTTGCCACTGAAGGGCCGATCGCTGAATGCGTCGACCTGATGAAACTCGAGCTGCATAACCTTCTCCCTGTGTCAGTCGAAAGAGCATGCCGCTACGGCTTGTTCATCGCCAGTGACAGAACCGGTCAATTTTTCTCATACAGACTCAGGCGCGACCAATGTCGGCAAACTTCGCCTGGGTGTGCTCGGCGAGAACCGCGGGCGCCAGTTCGACTTCCAGACCGCGTCGACCGGCACTGACATAAATGGTCGCAAAAGCCTGGGCGGAATTATCAATAAAGGTGCGCAGGCGTTTTTTCTGCCCCAGCGGACTGATACCGCCCAACAGGTAACCGGTGGAACGCTGCGCGGCAGCCGGGTCGGCCATTTCCACCTTCTTCACGCCGGCAGCGTGGGCCAGCCCTTTGAGGTCGAGGCTTCCGACGACCGGCACCACCGCCACCAGCAATTCGCCTTTTTCGCTGGCCGCCAGCAGCGTCTTGAACACCTGCGCCGGTTCCAGCCCCAGCTTTTCCGCGGCCTCCAGCCCATAGGACGCAGCCTTGGGGTCATGTTCGTAACTGTGCACGCGATGTTCGGCACGAACTTTTTTCAACAAGTCCAACGCAGGGGTCATGGCAGCTCCAGGCTCGGCAGTGGCAAAAAATCCTGCGCCGGATTCTAGGCCATCGCCACGCAAAAGGCTCTACTGCGCGCCACGTTTCCCGGGGCTTGCAGGCTGACAGACGCATTTCCCGAAGAGTGCCCCGCAGGATCATTCACCTGACTGATAGTTTATTTGTGACCGATGGTTCACTTTCGACCTTTGACAGCTTTGTTTCTTGTCTATATTTTTTCGAATCTGAATAATGTAAGAATTATCGTCACCGCAGCACCCAGCAGTAAACCGGGAACAGGATGGGGATCCTGCCCCGGCGAAAATCGCGCCTTGCCCTGTCGGCAACCGCGCCAGACAACAACAAAAACCGAGGTTTTCAATGACAACTGCGTTACAGCAACCATCGCTCTCGAGCCAGTGCCTGGCCGAGTTTCTGGGTACTGCACTGCTGATCTTTTTCGGTACGGGCTGCGTCGCCGCGCTCAAGGTCGCGGGCGCAAGCTTCGGCCTGTGGGAAATCAGCATTATCTGGGGCGTCGGCGTGAGCATGGCGATCTACCTCACCGCCGGAGTGTCCGGCGCGCACCTGAACCCTGCCGTCAGTATCGCCCTGAGCATTTTCGCCGACTTCGAAAAGCGCAAACTGCCGTTCTACATTCTTTCCCAGGTCGCCGGCGCCTTCTGCGGCGCGCTGTTGGTTTACACGCTGTACAGCAATCTGTTCTTCGATTTCGAACAGGCTCACCACATGGTTCGCGGCTCGGCCGCCAGCCTGGAACTGGCCTCGGTATTCTCCACGTTCCCTAACCCAGCACTGTCGACGGCCCAGGCGTTCCTGGTCGAGGTGATCATCACCGCGATCCTGATGGGCGTGATCATGTCCCTCACCGACGACAACAACGGCCTGCCGAAAGGCCCGCTGGCGCCGCTGCTGATCGGCCTGCTGATTGCCGTGATCGGCAGTTCGATGGGCCCGCTGACCGGTTTCGCGATGAACCCGGCCCGTGACTTCGGTCCGAAACTGATGACTTTCTTCGCGGGCTGGGGTGAAATTTCCTTCACTGGTGCCCGTGAAATTCCGTACTTCCTGATTCCGATTTTTGCACCGATTGTCGGTGCCTGCCTCGGCGCTGCCGGGTATCGCGGGCTGATTGCCCGTCACCTGACCGGCGCCACACCTGCTACAAAGGACGCAGAACCGGCCATTGACGGCAAACCAAGAACTTCTTGAAACAGTCGGCGCGGGTTCCTGCCCATTTCGAGCCCGCGCCACGGCCCACTCACCCTTATTTCGTCCAAGGCAATCGACATGACCGACATTCAGAATAAGAACTACATCATTGCCCTCGATCAGGGTACGACCAGCTCCCGCGCGATCATTTTCGACCGCGATGCGAACGTGGTCTGCACCGCGCAGCGCGAATTCGCCCAGCATTACCCGCAAGCCGGCTGGGTCGAACACGACCCGATGGAAATCTTCGCTACCCAGAGCGCAGTGATGGTCGAGGCGCTGGCCCAGGCCGGTCTGCATCACGACCAGGTGGCCGCCATCGGCATCACCAACCAGCGTGAAACCACCGTGGTCTGGGACAAGACCACCGGCCGCCCGGTCTACAACGCGATCGTCTGGCAATGCCGCCGCAGCACCGAAATCTGCCAGCAGCTCAAGCGCGACGGTCATGAAGACTACATCCGCGACAACACCGGTCTGGTCACCGACCCGTACTTCTCCGGCACCAAACTGAAGTGGATCCTCGACAACGTCGAAGGCAGCCGCGAACGTGCGCGCAACGGCGAACTGCTGTTCGGCACCGTCGACAGCTGGCTGATCTGGAAATTCACCGGTGGCAAGGTGCACGTCACCGACTACACCAACGCCTCGCGGACCATGCTCTTCAACATCCACTCGCTGGAGTGGGATTCGAAGATGCTGGAGATCCTCGACATCCCGCGCGAGATGCTGCCGGAAGTCAAAGCCTCCTCGGAAATCTACGGTCGCACCAAAAGCGGCATCGCCATCGGCGGTATCGCCGGCGACCAGCAGGCTGCACTGTTCGGCCAGATGTGCGTCGAGCCGGGCCAGGCGAAAAACACCTATGGCACCGGCTGCTTCCTGCTGATGAACACCGGCGACAAAGCGGTGAAATCCCAGCACGGCATGCTCACCACCATCGCCTGCGGCCCGCGCGGCGAAGTGGCCTACGCGCTGGAAGGCGCTGTGTTCAACGGCGGTTCGACCGTGCAGTGGCTGCGCGATGAACTGAAAATCATCAACGACGCCCACGACACCGAGTACTTCGCCAATAAGGTGAAGGACAGCAACGGCGTCTATCTGGTGCCGGCCTTCACGGGCCTCGGCGCTCCGTACTGGGACCCGTATGCCCGCGGCGCGCTGTTCGGCCTGACTCGCGGCGTGCGTGTGGATCACATCATCCGCGCGGCGCTGGAATCGATCGCCTACCAGACCCGCGACGTGCTCGACGCCATGCAACAGGACTCCGGCGAACGCCTCAAAGCCCTGCGCGTGGACGGCGGCGCGGTGGCGAACAACTTCCTCATGCAATTCCAGGCCGACATCCTCGGCACTCAGGTCGAGCGCCCGCAAATGCGCGAAACCACTGCACTGGGTGCGGCGTACCTGGCCGGTCTGGCGTGCGGCTTCTGGGGCAGCCTGGAAGAACTGCGCGGCAAGGCAGTGATCGAGCGCGAGTTCGAACCGAGCCTGGACGAAGCGGCAAAAGAGAAGCTGTATAAAGGCTGGAAAAAAGCCGTCAGCCGTACCCGTGACTGGGAACGCGAAGACGCCGAATAAGCCACGAACCGGACTCGTATCCGTATGTAACTGGTAGGGAGCGGATTCCTGCGGCATCATGGGCAAATTTTGCACGGCAGCCCAAAGGAAGCCCCATGAATCTGCCTCCCCGTCAGCAGCAAATCCTCGAGCTGGTCCGCGAACGCGGCTATGTGAGCATCGAGGAAATGGCCACGCTGTTCGTTGTAACCCCGCAAACCATCCGCCGCGATATCAATCAACTGGCGGAAGCCAATCTGCTGCGTCGCTACCACGGCGGCGCCGCCTATGACTCCAGCGTCGAAAACACCGCCTATGCGATGCGCGCCGATCAGATGCGCGATGAAAAACAACGCATCGGTGAAGCCATCGCCGCACAGATCCCCGATCACGCCTCGCTGTTCATCAACATCGGCACCACCACCGAATCCATCGCCCGCGCCCTGCTCAACCACAGTCATCTGAAAATCATCACCAACAACCTGCACGTCGCCTCGATGCTCAGTGCCAAGGATGATTTCGATGTATTGCTCACCGGCGGCAATGTCCGTCGCGACGGTGGCGTGGTGGGTCAGGCGAGCGTGGACTTCATCAATCAGTTCAAGGTCGACTTTGCGCTGGTGGGCATCAGCGGCATCGACGAAGACGGCAGCCTGCTCGACTTCGATTACCAGGAAGTGCGGGTGTCCCAGGCGATCATCGCCAATGCCCGGCAGGTGATCCTGGCGGCAGACTCCAGCAAATTCGGCCGTAACGCGATGATTCGCCTCGGTCCGATCAGCCTGATCGATTGCCTGGTCACCGACCAGCAGCCGGTGCCGGCTCTGGCGCAACTGCTGAGCCAGAACAAGATTCGCCTGGAAGTCGTTTAACCCCGTCATATCTTCGCTGGCTGTACCGACGTCATCGCGAGCAGGCTCGCTCCCACATTTTGAAATGCATTTCCCCGTGGGAGCGAGCCTGCTCGCGATAGCGATAGTCCGATCAACGAGCCTTCTGCGCATTTCATGTTCGAATATTTTCTTTTAGCCGCCCTTCGATGAGTTTTTTCAATCGAAGTCGACTGGCTGCGCGCGTCTTTATGGGCTACCATTTTCGCAAATGAACATTCATGTTCGATTTCCAAGACAGAAAATCAAAAGAGCCCGAGGCCAGCCGATGTCCACCTCTACCTTGCGTACGCCCCCTATCTCCGAGATCTACGATATCGCCGTCATCGGCGGCGGGATCAATGGCGTGGGGATCGCAGCGGATGCCGCCGGTCGCGGTCTTTCGGTGTTCCTTTGCGAAAAGGACGACCTGGCCAGCCACACCTCGTCGGCCAGCAGCAAGCTGATCCACGGTGGTCTGCGCTACCTCGAGCATTATGAATTTCGTCTGGTGCGCGAAGCCCTGGCCGAGCGCGAAGTGCTGCTGGCCAAGGCCCCGCACATCGTCAAGCCGATGCGCTTCGTACTGCCACACCGCCCGCACCTGCGCCCGGCGTGGATGATCCGTGCGGGTCTGTTCCTGTATGACAACCTCGGCAAGCGCGAAAAACTCGCAGGCTCCAAAAGCCTGAAGTTCGGCGCCGACAGCGCGCTGAAAAGCGAAATCACCAAAGGTTTCGAATACTCCGACTGCTGGGTCGATGACGCCCGCCTCGTCGTATTGAACGCCATGGCCGCCCGTGAAAAAGGCGCCCATGTGCACACCCAGACCCGTTGCGTCAGCGCCCGCCGCGCCAAAGGCCTGTGGCACCTGAACCTGGAACGCGCCGATGGCAGCCTGTTCTCGATCACCGCCAAGGCACTGGTGAACGCCGCCGGCCCGTGGGTCGCCAAGTTCATCCGTGACGACCTGAAGATGGAATCGCCGTACGGCATCCGCCTGATCCAGGGCAGCCACATCATCGTGCCGAAACTGTACGAAGGCGATCACGCGCACATCCTGCAAAACGAAGATCAGCGCATCGTTTTCACCATTCCGTACCTGAACAACCTGACGCTGATCGGCACCACGGACCGCGAGTACACCGGCGATCCGGCCAAAGTAGCGATCACCGACGGCGAAACCGATTACCTGCTGAAAGTGGTCAACGCCCACTTCAAGAAGCAGATCAGCCGTGACGACATCCTGCACACCTACTCGGGCGTACGTCCGCTGTGCAACGACGAATCCGACAATCCTTCGGCCGTGACCCGCGACTACACCCTGGCGCTGTCCGGCAGCAGCGAAGAAGCCCCGTTGCTGTCGGTGTTCGGCGGCAAGCTGACCACCTACCGCAAACTCGCCGAGTCGGCGATGGCGCAACTGATGCCGTTCTTCACCCAGATGCGTCCGAGCTGGACCGCCAGCGCCACGCTGCCGGGCGGCGAAGACATGACCACACCGCAGGCCTTGAGCGCGCTGATCCGCGACAAGTTCGACTTCGTCCCGAGCGAAATCGCCCGCCGCTGGGCCACTACCTACGGCAGCCGCACCTGGCGCATGCTCGAAGGCGTGGACAGCCTGGCCGACATGGGTGAACACATCGGCGGCGGTCTCTACACCCGTGAAGTCGACTACCTGTGCGCCGAAGAGTGGGCGACCACCGCTCACGACATCCTGTGGCGGCGCAGCAAGCTGGGGCTGTTCACCACCCCGGTCGAACAGGAAAAACTGGCGGCGTACCTGAACAAGGTCGAGCAGAATCGCAAGATCGAAGCGGCATGATCGATCCGCCGGTAAAAGGAAAAGCCCCTGAATCGCGAGATTCAGGGGCTTTTTGCATTCAGGCTGAAACGAGGCCCGCCTTATGGCATTCGGTTTTCCGAACGCGACCTGTCGGTCGGTTCGGATTACCGGATCAGAAACGCTGAAAAACACCATCACAAAACTTTAATCACCAGCAAAATCAACCAGTTAACTTGTTGCAACTGGTCTGGCACGACTCATGCTCTACACTCCTTCGACGAATGCCTGTTGCGCCAGCACAACAGGAGCCGTCAGGCATTCGAAGCTCAAAAAGGGCCCGTTCAACCGGCTCCATAAAAAAAACAATGTCGAGGAAAATTTGATGCGCATCGTTCCCCATATCCTGGGCGCAGCCATTGCTGCCGCTCTGATCAGCACACCAGTTTTCGCTGCCGAGCTCACCGGCACCCTTAAGAAGATCAACGACTCGGGCACCATCACCCTCGGGCATCGTGACAGCTCCATTCCCTTCTCCTATATCGCCGATGCTTCGGGCAAACCTGTGGGCTACTCCCACGACATTCAGGTCGCTATCGTCGAAGCCCTGAAAAAAGACCTGAACAAGCCTGACCTGAACGCCAAGTACAACCTGGTCACCTCGCAAACCCGTATCCCGCTGGTGCAGAACGGCACCGTGGACATCGAGTGCGGCTCCACCACCAACAACGCCGAACGCGCCCAGCAGGTCGATTTCACCGTCAACATCTTCGAAATCGGCACCCGTCTGCTGGTCAAGAAAGACAAGGAAGGCAAGCCGTCCTACGCCGACTTTGCCGACCTCAAAGGCAAGAACGTCGTGACCACCGCCGGCACCACCTCCGAGCGCATCATCAAGGCGATGAACGCCGACAAGCAGATGGGCATGAACGTCATCTCCGCCAAGGACCATGGCGAAGCCTTCAACATGCTGGAGAGCGGCCGCGCCGTCGCCTTCATGATGGACGACGCCCTGCTGGCCGGCGAAGAAGCCAAGGCCAAGAAGCCGGACGACTGGGTCATCACCGGCACCCCGCAGTCCTTCGAAGCCTACGCGTGCATGGTTCGTAAAGACGATCCGGCCTTCAAGAAGGCTGTAGACGACGCCATCGTCGCGCTCTACAAGTCCGGCGAGATCAACAAGATCTACAGCAAGTGGTTCGAAAGCCCGATCCCGCCGAAGGGTCTGAACCTGAACTTCCCGATGAGCGAAAAGGTTAAAGAGCTGATCGCCAATCCGAGCGACAAGCCTGCGCCAGACGTAAAAATCTGACACTGATCTAACCTTGTCACCTGAGGGAGCCAACCCTCCCTCGGGCGACAGTTAATACCTGCTGGTTTCAACTGGAACACTCGACCTGGTGGTTTTCGAGCCGATCGCGTGTGCCTGACGTTCAACGTCAGACGGGAAAGGATCTTCCCCAGGCGGGCACTTGTACATCGATCGAATCGAGGGGAGACCCTAATGAATTACAACTGGGACTGGGGCGTGTTCTTCAAGTCCACCGGCGTGGGCAGCGAGACCTATCTCGACTGGTTCATCTCCGGCCTGGGCTGGACCATCGCCATCGCCGTCGTGGCCTGGATCATCGCCCTGTTGCTGGGCTCGCTGCTGGGCATCATGCGCACCGTGCCGAACCGCATCGTGGCGGGCATCGCGACCTGCTACGTCGAACTGTTCCGCAACGTGCCCCTGCTGGTTCAGCTGTTCATCTGGTACTTCCTGGTACCCGACATGCTGCCGCAGAACCTGCAGGACTGGTACAAACAGGACCTGAACCCGACCACCTCGGCCTACCTGAGCGTTGTCGTGTGCCTGGGCCTGTTCACCGCCGCCCGGGTCTGCGAACAGGTTCGCACCGGTATCCAGGCGCTGCCACGCGGCCAGGAATCCGCCGCCCGCGCCATGGGTTTCAAGCTGCCGCAGATCTACTGGAACGTGCTGCTGCCCCAGGCCTACCGGATCATCATTCCGCCGCTCACCTCGGAATTTTTGAACGTGTTCAAGAACTCCTCGGTGGCCTCGCTGATCGGTCTGATGGAACTGCTGGCGCAAACCAAACAGACCGCCGAGTTCTCGGCCAACCTGTTTGAAGCCTTCACCCTGGCGACCCTGATCTATTTCACCCTGAACATGAGCCTGATGCTGCTGATGCGCATGGTCGAGAAGAAAGTCTCCGTGCCCGGCCTGATCTCCGTGGGGGGTAAATGATGGAATTCGATTTCAGTGGCATCGTCCCGGCCATTCCCGGCCTGTGGAACGGCATGCTGATGACCCTCAAGCTGATGGCGCTGGGCGTGGTCGGCGGGATCATCCTCGGTACCATCCTTGCGTTGTGCCGTCTGTCCCACAGCAAACTGCTGTCGAACCTTGCCGGCGCCTACGTCAACTATTTCCGTTCGATCCCGCTGCTGCTGGTGATCACCTGGTTCTACCTGGCAGTGCCGTTCGTGCTGCGCTGGATCACCGGCGAAGACACCCCGATCGGCGCGTTCACCTCGTGCATCGTGGCCTTCATGATGTTCGAAGCGGCGTACTTCTGCGAAATCGTCCGGGCCGGCGTGCAGTCGATTCCCAAGGGCCAGATGGGCGCCGCCCAGGCACTGGGCATGACCTACGGCCAGATGATGCGCCTGATCATCCTGCCCCAGGCGTTCCGCAAGATGACCCCGCTGCTGCTGCAGCAGAGCATCATCCTGTTCCAGGACACCTCGCTGGTCTACACCGTGGGCCTGGTGGACTTCCTCAACTCCGCCCGCTCCAGCGGCGACATCATCGGACGCTCCAATGAGTTCCTGATCTTCGCCGGTGTCGTCTACTTCATCATCAGCTTTGCCGCCTCGCAGCTGGTCAAGCGTCTGCAAAAAAGGTTCGCCGTATGATCTCTATCAAGAACATCAACAAGTGGTATGGGGACTTCCAGGTGCTGACCGATTGCAGCACCGAGGTCAAAAAGGGTGAAGTGATCGTGGTCTGCGGTCCGTCCGGTTCGGGCAAGTCGACCCTGATCAAGTGCGTCAACGCGCTGGAGCCGTTCCAGAAAGGCGACATCGTCGTCGACGGCACGTCGATTGCCGACCCGAAGACCAACCTGCCGAAACTGCGCTCGCGCGTCGGCATGGTGTTCCAGCATTTCGAACTGTTCCCGCACCTGACCATCACCGAAAACCTGACCATCGCGCAGATCAAGGTACTGGGCCGCAGCAAGGAAGAAGCGACCAAGAAAGGTCTGCAACTGCTTGATCGCGTCGGCCTGTCGGCTCACGCCCACAAGCACCCGGGCCAACTGTCCGGCGGTCAGCAACAGCGTGTGGCGATTGCCCGTGCGCTGGCAATGGACCCGATCGTCATGCTGTTCGACGAACCGACCTCGGCGCTGGACCCGGAAATGGTCAACGAAGTGCTCGACGTGATGGTGCAACTGGCCCACGAAGGCATGACCATGATGTGCGTGACCCACGAAATGGGCTTCGCCCGCAAAGTGGCCGACCGCGTGATCTTCATGGATGCCGGCAAGATCATCGAAGACTGCAAGAAAGAAGAGTTCTTCGGCGACATCAGCCAGCGCTCCGAACGCGCGCAGCATTTCCTCGAGAAAATCCTGCAGCACTAAGCAATACCTTCGCCGGAGCAACTCCAATCCCTTGTGGGAGCGAGCCTGCTCGCGATGGCGGACTGACATTCAACATCAATGTTGACTGTAATAGCCTCATCGCGAGCAGGCTCGCTCCCACAAAGGGCCGGCGATAGCTTTCAGGTAAGTGTTGTGGTTGACCCAAGGCATCTGTGATGAAATGCGACCCCAATCTCTATCGCGCAACCACGCCATCACTTGCCGTGAAACCCCGTCTGATCCGCCATTTGTTCCTGCCGCCGCTGATCATCATCCTGATGGTCGGACTGGGTTACGCCGGCTTCTGGATCAGTGAACGCTTCGGCATTCGCAGCCTCAGCGAAAACGGCCAGCGCCAGCTCGAACTGAACGCCCGCGCCGTCGAAAGCGAAATCAGCAAATACACCTACCTGCCCAGCCTGCTGGAACTCGAATCGAGCGTTTCGCAGTTGCTCGACGACCCGACCCCGGAACACCGGCAAACGGTCAACGATTACCTGGAAGGCCTGAACCGGCGCAGCCGCAGCCGGGCCATCTATGTCATGGACACCACCGGCCGGGTCATGGCCACCAGCAACTGGCGCGACGTCGACAGTTACCTCGGCGAAGACCTGTCCTTCCGCGCCTACTTCCAGAAAGCCGTGCGTGGCGAACCCGGACGCTTCTACGGGATCGGCAGCACCAATGGCGAACCCGGCTACTACCTGGCCCACGGCCTGGAAGAACACGGCAAGATCATCGGCGTCGCGGTGGTCAAGGTGCGCATGGAAGCCATGGAGGAACGCTGGCAACGGGCGCGCCTGGAAGCCTTCGTCAGTGATGAGAACGGCATCATCATTCTCTCCAGCGACCCGGCCCGACGTTTGAAATCCGTGGTGCCACTGAGCGACGAGACCAAGGAAAAACTCGCCCGCAGCCTGCAGTACTACTGGTTCCCGCTCAACGAACTGCAACCGCTGGCCCGGGAGACCCTGGCCGAAGGCGTGGAGAAACTCACGTTCCCGGCCAACAGCGAAGTCCTGCCGCAACAGGACCGCGACGAAGAGAACATCAGCTACCTGGCACAGACCCGGCCATTGAGCGACACGCCGTGGAACTTCACCCTGCTCACGCCGTTGCAGGACCTGCGACGCGAAGCGATCAATCAGGGGATTCTGGTAGCAGTCGCTTTTGCGCTGGTGGCGTTCCTGCTGATTGCCTGGAACGAGCGCCGCAAGGTCATCGCCACCCGCCTCGCCGCCCGGGAAGCCCTGCAGGAAGCCAACAATCAGCTGGAGCGTCGGATTACCGAACGCACCGCCGACCTGCGCGCCAGCAATGAACGGCTCAAGAGTCAGATCCGCGAGCGCCGTCAGGCCGAAGAAACCCTGCGCCGGGCCCAGGACGAACTGGTGCAGGCCGGCAAACTTGCGGCCATCGGCCAGATGTCCACCAGCATCGCCCACGAACTGAACCAGCCACTGGCGGCGATGCGCACGCTGTCGGGCAATACCGTGCGTTTTCTGGAGCGCGGCCAGCTCGACGTCGCCAGCACCAACCTCAAGACCATCAACGATCTGATCGACCGCATGGGCCGGATCACCGCCAGCCTGCGCTCGTTCGCCCGGCGCGGTGACGACAAGGGCCGCGCCAGCCTCGGCAAAGCGGTGGACGCGGCACTGCAAGTGCTCGGCGCCCGTGTCGAAAAAGCCGCGCTGCAAGTGCACCGTCAGTTCATTGATGAGCAAGTGCAGATCGACCAGACGCGACTGGAACAGATTCTGGTCAACCTGATCGGCAACGCCCTCGACGCCATGCAGGCCCAACCGCTGCCGGAGCTGTGGCTGGAAGGCGAAGAATTCGACGGCAAATACCGCCTGCGGGTGCGCGACAACGGTCATGGCATCGACGCCGAAGCGCGCAAGCATCTGTTCGAACCGTTCTTCACCACCAAACCCGGCGAACAGGGCCTGGGCCTCGGCCTGACCCTTTCCGCCAGCCTGGCCGCCGCCACCGGCGGGCATCTGGGTGTCGAGCACCCGGCCAGCGGTGGTACCACCTTCGTCCTCAGTTTACCGTTGGTAAGCCCTACTCCTGCCGAGCCAATATGAACAACGACCTTAGTGTGCTGATCGTCGAAGACGATCCCCATGTGCTGCTCGGCTGCCAGCAGGCACTGACCCTGGAAGACATTCCCTGCATCGGCGTCGGCAGTGCCGAAGAAGCGCTGGAGCGGGTCGGCGACAATTTCGCCGGCATCGTCATCAGCGACATCCGCCTGCCCGGCATCGATGGCCTGGAGCTGCTGACCCGCCTCAAGCAACGGGATCGCAGCCTGCCTGTGGTGTTGATCACCGGTCACGGCGACATTTCCATGGCCGTCGGCGCGATGCAGAAAGGCGCATACGACTTCATGGAGAAACCGTTCTCCCCGGAACGGCTGGTGGATGTGGCCCGGCGTGCGCTGGAGCAACGCAGCCTCGCTCGTGAGGTCTCGTCCCTGCGCCGGCAACTGGCCGAGCGTGATTCCCTTGAAGGACGAATTATCGGTCGCTCGCCAGCCATGCAGAACCTGCGCGAACTGATCGCCAACGTCGCCGATACCTCGGCCAACGTGTTGATCGAAGGCGAAACCGGGACCGGCAAGGAACTGGTCGCCCGGTGCCTGCACGACTTCAGCCGCCGCCACACCAAACAGTTCGTCGCGCTGAACTGCGGTGGCCTGCCGGAAAACCTGTTCGAAAGCGAAATCTTCGGCCACGAGGCCAACGCCTTCACCGGCGCCGGCAAACGGCGGATCGGCAAGATCGAGCATGCCGACGGCGGCACGCTGTTCCTCGATGAAGTGGAAAGCATGCCGCTGCCGTTGCAGATCAAACTGCTGCGGGTGTTGCAGGAACGCACCCTCGAACGCCTCGGTTCGAACCAGAGCGTGGCGGTGGATTGCCGGGTGATCGCGGCGACCAAGTCCGACCTCGACGAATCGAGCAAGGCCGGCGAGTTTCGCAGCGACTTGTACTACCGCCTCAACGTGGTGACGCTGGAACTGCCGCCCCTGCGTGAGCGCCGCGAAGACATCCTGCAACTGTTCGAACACTTCACCCAGCAATCGGCCCTGCGCTTCGACCGCGCGCTGCCGGAGCTGGACAACCAGACCCTGTCCAGCCTGATGAGCCACGACTGGCCGGGCAACGTCCGTGAACTGCGCAACGTCGCCGAGCGCTTCGCCCTTGGCCTGCCGGCGTTCAAGAAGTCCGGCGCCGGCAGCGGCGGCCAGGGCCTGGCGTTCGCCGAAGCGGTGGAAGCCTTCGAACGCAACCTGCTCAGCGATGCCCTGCAGCGCAGCGGCGGCAACCTGACCCAGGCCAGCCTGGAGCTGGGCATGGCCAAGACCACGCTGTTCGACAAAGTGAAAAAATACGGCCTGAGCCATTAAGCGAGAACGACGTGGATCTGATTTTCAAAGCCTTTCTGGGTGCGGCGGTGGTGGTGATCCTCGCCATGCTGGCCAAGACCAAAAACTATTACATCGCCGGTCTGGTGCCTTTGTTTCCGACCTTCGCCCTGATCGCCCACTACATCGTCGGCAAGGGCCGCTCGGTCGATGACCTGAAGACCACCATCGTGTTTGGCATGTGGTCGATCATTCCCTACTTCGTGTATCTGGCGACGCTGTACGTGATGGTGGACCGGATGCGTCTCGAAGCTTCGCTGGCCGTCGCCGCGGTGGCATGGCTGATGGCGGCAACGGTGCTGGTCAGCGTCTGGGTCCGTCTGCACGCCTGAGCTGCCGTGCGGGAGAGGGGCTGGCCCGTCCCTTGCATTTACCCCCGAAAGCCCGCCCGGCCGGCGCTCATGTTCGATGAGGCCGGTGTCTGGGAGGGTCTGCCAAGGGTGAATTGCGACCTTGAATATTTTAGATCTCGACCACAGCCTGACCGCTCAGGCGTCCATCACGCGGCTGCTCGACAGCGGCCGCGCCCGGCGCCTGGACCTGCTCGACCTCGGCCCGAAACTGCGGCTCTGGTCCAGCGAACGCACCTTCCGCCGTTTCACCGAACGCTTGCGTGAACGGCCCAGGCACAGCGGCCCGGCACCGGAAATCTTTTTCGTCGGTTCCGGCGACTATCACCATCTGACCCCGGCCTTTTTGACTGACCTGCCGGAGCCGGTGAGCCTGATCCACTTCGACAATCACCCCGACTGGGTGCACTTCGCGCCCCGCCGGCATTGCGGTTCATGGGTCAATCAGGCACTGAAACTGCCGAACATCGAACGCATCGTCACCCTCGGGCCGTGCAGCGACGACCTGCAAAATCCGCAGATCAAGGGCGGCAATCTCGGCGCCCTCAAACGCGGGGTGTTGCAGTTGTTCCCGTGGCAGCACCCGCCATCGAAAGTCTGGGGTCGGGTCGGTGACGGCGCCGGCCATCAGCAACAGGAGAACCTGCTGCACTGGCACAACCTGGCCGATCAGGACTGGACAGCGTTTCTCGAGCGGATGATCGCCAGCCTTCCGACCCAAGCCGTGTGGATCACCATCGACAAGGACGTGCTGGCCAGTGAAGACGCCGCGACCAATTGGGATCAGGGCCAGATGCGCCTGAGCCATTTGCTCCAGGCCATCCGCAGCCTCGCCGCCAGCAAGCGCGTGATCGGCATCGACATCTGTGGCGAATTCGCCCGCCCGGCCTTCAGCAACGCCTTCAAACGCTGGGAGGCCAAGTCCGACCAGCCCCCGGCCGAACGCTGGAGCGAGGCCGATCTGCTGCGCAACTCGGCGACCAACCAGGCGCTGATCGAGTTGTTCGAGGAGCTGTTCCCATGACCTTGACCGTGATTCTGCTGGTGGCGTTTTCCATCGTGCTCGACGTGATCGGCCAGCTCTGTTTCAAGCTCGGCCTGGACCGTCTGCCTGAACTGGAAGGCGGTTTTCGTCTCGGTGCGTTCTGGGGCCAGGTGTTCAACGCACCGCTGTTGTGGTGCGGGATCGGCGCCTACGTGATCGAGTTTTTTGTCTGGCTCGAAGCCCTGTCCCGGGCACCGCTGAGCCTGTTGTTCCCTGCCGCCGCACTGGCCTATTGCGGCGTGGTGCTGGCCGGCAAGGTGTTTCTCGGTGAAACCGTCAGCCGCCGGCGCTGGATGGGCACTCTGGTGATTACGGCGGGCGTGATGCTCGTGTGTGTCGGCCATGCCTGATTCTCAACTGATACTCAAAAGGAATGGCTCGATGGATTGGCTGCACGGCCGCCTCGGCACCGTGGTGCTCTGGGCATTGTTGATCATTCTGGAAAGTGGCGGGCAGATCGCGACCAAGGTCGGCGGCGATCAACTGGGGCAAATGGACTTCACCCTGCAATGGCTGCTCAGCGTCGCCCAGGCACCGGGCGTGCTGGTAGCAATTGCCTGCTACATCGGCGCGTTCTTTGTCTGGATGCTGATTCTGCGGCGCAGCAGCCTGTCCCTGGCGTTCCCGCTCAGTTCGCTGGTGTTCGTCGGGGTACTGCTGGGGTCGTGGCTGGGGCTCGGTGAAGAGATCAGCCTGCTGCACTGGGTGGGCGTGGCCGTGATCATGGGCGGCATTGCGCTGCTGGCCGAGGGCGAGGAAAACTGAGGTGAACGGTCGTGGGAGCCTGCGGGCTCCCACCTTTTTTACGGTTCAATCCTTGCGATGCGCCACCAGAAATCCGAGGCCGTGGGCCACCGGAATATCCTTCACCCCCGCCTCCCGCTGCTGCCCGGCGATTTCCCGGTGAAACGCCTTGACCCGGGTCCAGTGCATTTTCGGCCGGTAGTGATGCTCGGCGTGATAGCCGTTGTTCATCCACAGCAGGTTGTAGAGCGGGCTGTAGGCGCTGACGCCCCAGGCGATGGGCGAATCCGGGTTGCCGCCAAAATGCTCGTAGTAACCGTTGAGCGATGACAGCGCCTGACCCAGATACCAGAACGGCAGCAACACCAGCACCGCCCGCCAGTCACAGATCGCCAGTCCCAGATAGAACGCCACTGTCACACCGATCTCCACCTTGACCCAACGCGCATCGGCGGGACGTTTGCGCTGCATCTCGTCGTAGATCGGCTTGGGGTCGTCGCGAAAAAAACTCAGGAAGGTGTAAGCCCATGGATTCTCGGGCTGATCGTCCTTGCCGCGCTGATAGATCGACAGCGGATCGATGGTCTTGCCATCCGCCCCCGGCCGGTCCGAGTTGCCCCGGTGATGGCGGTTGTGGATATCGCGATAGAGGGTCTGGGAGAAACCGATGGTCACCGACAGCAGCAGGTCAAAGGCACGATTGAGCCACGCCGGAGTGAAGTAAGCGTTGTGGATCTGGTTGTGGGAAATGCTGTTGATGCTCCATGACAGGCTCACCGCGTAAACCAGCGCCAACGGCACCAACGCCCACCAGGACAACGCATGAAAGGCCAGGACCAGCCACACCACGAAGGCGAAGTGGGCCAGGCCGAGGGCCACGGGAATCAGGTCCCACAACGAATGGGCCAGCAAACGGTAAGCAGGGCGAGCCATGAAGAACATCCTGAAACAATGGGTTCGTCACGGCTGTCTGCAAAGGCCAGACCAGTTCCCGTCGGGTTTACTTGAATTTATAGGCGATCGCCATCTGCACCTCGCCCTGATTGGTATCGCCGACGCTTTTGACGATGCTGCTGTCGGCGGCCGAACCGGTCAGGTGAATCCAGCTGGCGCTGGTCACCAGCGACCATTGCGGACCAAGCGGGAACTCGAAACTCTGGGTCAGCGCGATGTTCTGCAGGCCACCGCCGGCGTTGTAGGCACGGATGCCTGACGCCAGGGCTTCCTTGTCGCTGACACCAAAGAACGTGTTGTTCTGCCGGGCGTTGGCGAAATGCGCGGTCAGATTGCTGCTGCCGATCACGCCGCCGCCCAGTGGATAACCGATCTCGCCGCCGACCCGACCAAGCACGCCGCCCTGCCCGCCATTACCGCCGATGGCCTGGCCAACGGAGGCGAATACCCGCCAGAAGTCGGCCGGCGCGTACTGCACGAACCCACCGGCCTCGGCCATGTCCGGCACATCGCGCAAGCCGCGCAGTTCGCCGTTGGAGGTGCGACCCGGCAGGTAATTCACATAAGGGCCGGCGCTGAAGCCATTGGTCTTCAAGGCGCTCCAGGTCAGGCCGTCGTCGGTGCTCAGGCTGACGTCACCCCAGTCCAGATCCAGATACGGTATCGGCCGGGTTTCATAACGGCTGCCACTCGGGTCGTGAGGCTGATAACCCAGGCCCACGCCCGCTTCCCCGGTAATCCCGTCCGCCATTGCGCTGGCCGAAAAAGCGCCCAGCGCTGCGAATAAAAACAGTGTCTTCCTCATCATGAGGCCATTCCTTTAATTGAACATGCGCGCATCAATCCCCGGATGCCACCCACCGCGCAAGCACTCATGTTGTTTGTAGCAAGCTACAAAAATTGTAGCTTCGAATTGCCAAAGCACCTCACCGGCCCCGCCGGCAAGGGGCTGATGGCACTTGGCACAGTCCCTGCTCTACCCCTCGGCAAGCGCACACAGCGCGCTCTGACCAATAGGTAATGCAGATGATTGACTGGCATATCGTGTGTGATTTCGACGGGACCATCACCCGCACCGACGTGATCGACAGCATTCTCGAACGCTTCGCCGACCCGAGTTGGGAAACGATCGAAAACCAGTGGCTGGCCGGTGAAATCGGTTCCCGTGAATGCCTCAGCCGCCAGCTCTCGCTGGTCAAGGCCACGCCCGGCCAATTGCTGGAATTCTTCGACAGCATCGAGATCGATCCGGACTTCCCCGACTTCGTCGACCACGCCATCGGCCTGGGCGCTTCGTTCGAAGTGGTCAGCGACGGCATCGAGCAAGGCATCGCGCGGATTCTGTCGCGCAACTACGTGACCCTGCTGCCGATCCTCGCCAACCGCCTGCGACAGCTCGACCACGAAAGCTGGCGCATCGACTTCCCGCATTCCAGCGACGCCTGCCGCGCAGCGTCCGGCAACTGCAAATGCAAATCCACGCCGGGCAACAAGCGCGTGCTGGTGATCGGTGACGGCCAGTCCGACATGTGCGTGTCGTCCACCGCCGACTTCGTTTTCGCCAAGGGCCGCCTCGCCGAGTACTGCGAACGCAACGCGATCCCTTACGCCCGCTTCGACAGCTTCGCCGAACTCCCGGCGCTGCTGGCCCTGCTGCCAAAGGCCAGCGCGGCCAACGCCACCGCTTTCAACTCCGACACCTTCAATACCGAAACCCAGGAACTCTTCCACCATGTCTGATATTCGAATCGCTACCCAGGAAGACCAGATCCTTCTGGAAAAAGAAGCCAAGTACTGCTCCTACGGCGACACCGTTCACTACATCGAACCGCCGCGCATCTTCAGCCGCTGCGAAGGCTCCTATGTCTGGGACACCGAAGACCAGGCCTACCTCGACCTGCAAATGTGGTACTCGGCGGTCAACTTCGGTTACGCCAACCCGCGCCTGAACAACGCGTTGAAACAGCAGATCGACACCCTGCCGCAAATCGCCAGCCAGTACCTGCACAAAGGCAAGATCGAGCTGTCGGAAATGATCGCCGTGGACGCCAAGAAGAAGTTCGGCCTCGACGGTCGCGTGCACTTCAACGTCGGCGGTTCGCAGTCCATCGAGGACTCGCTGAAAGTCGTGCGTAACGCCAGCAACGGCAAGAGCCTGATGTTCGCCTTCGAGGGCGGTTACCACGGTCGTACCCTCGGCGCCTCGTCGATCACTTCCAGCTACCGCTATCGCCGCCGCTACGGCCACTTCGGCGAGCGCGCCAACTTCATCCCGTTCCCGTACCACTTCCGCGGCCCGAAAGGCATGACCAAGGAAGAATACGGCAGCCACTGCGTGCAGCAGTTCGCCCGTCTGTTCGAGACCGAATACAACGGTGTCTGGGACCCGAAAGTCGGCGCCAGTGAATACGCCGCGTTCTACGTCGAGCCGATCCAGGGCACCGGCGGCTACGTGATTCCACCGATGAACTTCTACAGCGAACTCAAGCATGTGCTGGACCAGCACGGCATCCTGATGGTGGTCGACGAAATCCAGATGGGCTTCTATCGCACCGGCAAGCTGTGGTCGATCGAACACTTCGACGTCAAACCGGACGTGATCGTCTTCGGCAAGGCACTGACCAACGGCCTCAACCCGCTGGGCGGCATCTGGGCCAAGGAAGAACTGATCAACCCGAAAGTCTTCCCGCCAGGTTCGACCCACTCCACCTTCGCCTCCAACCCGCTGGGCACCGCCGTGGGCCTGGAAATGTTCAAGATGACCAGCGAAGTCGACTACGGCGCGATGGTCATGGCCAAGGGCAAATACTTCCTCGAAGGCCTGCAGGACCTGCAGAAACGCTACCCGATCATCGGCGACGTCGATGGCCTGGGCCTGGCCCTGCGCTGCGAAATCTGCGCCCCGGACGGCTTCACCCCGGACAAGGCCACCCTGGACTTCATGGTCGAGGAAGGCATGAAGGGCGACATCGAGATCGACGGCCGCAAACTGGGCCTGATCCTCGACGTGGGCGGTTACTACAAGAACGTGATCACCCTCGCGCCGTCGCTGGAAATCAGCTACCCGGAAATCGACCTGGGCATCGCCCTGCTCGACCGTCTGCTGGCCCGGGCGATGAAACGATGAACACGGCCGGGATCGATCTGGGCGAAGGCGACGCCGGTTTCGTTCTCGGCACAGGGGAGGTCGCGGTGTTGTTGATCCACGGCCTCACCGGCACCCCGACGGAGTTGCGTCGGGTCGCCGTGGGACTGGCCAAGGCCGGTTGCACGGTGTACGTGCCGACCCTAGCCGGGCACTGCGGCGGCAATGCCGACCTGCAGGCCACCGGCTGGCGCGACTGGTACGAAGGCGTGCGCAAGACCTTCGTCGGCATTCGCCGCCAGCACAGCAAGGTATTCGTCGGCGGTCTGTCGATGGGTGCGGTGATGTCGATGTACGTGGCGTCCGAACACCCAGGTCAGGTCGCCGGATTACTGATGTATTCCACGACTTTGAAGTACGACGGCTGGAGCATCAACAAACTGGCGTTCCTCACGCCGTTGCTGATGAAAATCCCGTTCGGCGTGCACATCTGCAAGTTCGAAGAGAAACCACCCTACGGCATCAAGAACGAGCGCCTGCGGGCCATCGTCGAACGGCAGATGAAGGAAGGCCACAGCAGTGAGGCCGGCCTGTTGACCATGGAAGGCGTGACCGTGCGCGAACTGCACCGGATGAACGCCGTGGTGCGCAAGCGCATGCCTTCGATCACCGTGCCGGCGCTGGTGCTGCATTCCATCGAGGACGACATCACCAGCCGCTGGAATGCCGACTATGTGGAACGCAAGCTCGGCGGCGAAGTGGTAAAGATCCTGCTGGACGACTGCTATCACATGATCACCGTCGACCTGCAGTACCGACGCGTCGTGGAACTGAGCGTGCAGTTCATCAACAACCACCGCACCGACCTTGCGCCAACCGCTCATTCCCTGCCAACCGAGGAATACCGGCAGCGAGCGTGAAGCGCCTGCAAAACGACATGCCATGCCGGTTAAGGAAACGACGTGATCACGGCCCAAGCCTTTTCAACCATCGAAGCGATTGATCGCGACGCGTGGAATGCCTGCTTTCCCGAGGAGCTCGAAGACTGGGCCTACTATCGCGCCGTGGAACAGGCCGGCATCGACGGCTTTCACTGGCGCTATCTGGCGCTGTTTGAAGACGACCGACTGATTGCGGCCGTCGTGGCCTTCACCACGGCTTATTCGCTCGACACCACTCTGCAGGGCACCGGCAAGCGCTTGAGCCAATGGCTGCGCAGTTGCTGGCCGGGGCTGTTCGACATTCGTCTGTATGCCCTCGGCTCGCCGGTGGCGGAGCAGTGCCATGTCGGCACGCACCCGTCGCTCGATCCGGCACGTTTGCCGTCACTGTTCGCACGCCTGCTGCACCTGGCCCGCGAGGACGCGGACCAGGCCGGCGTCGGCCTGCTGGCGGTCAAGGATGCTTCCCACCGCAACCCGCAATGGCTCCAGGCCTGTCGCGAGGCCGGTTTGCAAAGCATGCCGGGGTTGCCCGGTGCCGAGCTGCCGATCAAGTTCGCCTCGGTCGACGCTTACCTCGGCACCCTGGGCAAATCCACCCGCAAGGACCTGCGCCGGACCCTGCGCGGTTCGGGCCCGCGAATCGAATGGCGACGTTCGGTGGACGACCTGCTGCCGACCATGATGCGGCTCTATGAAGCGACACTGGCACGCAGCGACCTGACCTTCGAATGCCTGCCGGCGGCCTATTTCCGGCAAGTGCTGGAACACCTCGACGAGCGTGCCGCCTGCGTTTTGTACTGGGTGGACGATGAGCTGGTGGCGTTCAATCTGGTACTGCTGGACGAGCAGCGGCTGGTGGACAAGTTCTTCGCCCACGATCTGGCCCGCACCCGCGAGCACAAACTGTACATGCGCAGCTGGCTGGCGAATGTCGGCTACTGTATTGAACACCGGATTCCGATCTACGCGTGCGGCCAGGCCGGTTATGCCAGTAAGCTGCGCCTGGGCTGTTCGTTCATCGGCAATACGGTGTTTTTCCGCCATCGCCACCCCGTACTCAATCACCTGCTGCGGCTGGTGAAGATTTTCATCCGCCCGGACCTTACCGATCCGGCCATGGCGACTGCGATAAGCGAACAACAATAAGCGAGCATGATGAGCAAAGACCGACGCGCCACCGCCCGACCCTTCGCCCTCTCCGGCTGGAGCCTGCAACGCAAACTGGTGCTGGCGTTCTGGCTGGTCAGCGTGATTCCGACCATGATCGCCGCCGAGCTGGCAGCCACCACCCTGTCGCAGATTTTCGACAGCAACGTGCGGATCTGGCTGCAGGAGTCGACCAAGATCGTCGAGGACGAGATCCGCGAAATCGTGCGCGACAATGCCCGTGCCGCGCAGTTGTTCCTGCGCTACACCCGTCCGCCAACGGACCGCCAGTCGGCCCGGCGCGACAAGCTGACTTCCGACATTGCCGACTCCATGGGCATCGACGTGGTCGCGCTGGTGCGCAACAGCGATCACAAAGTGGTATTCAGCACCGCCGCCGATGACATCGTGCGACAGATCAGCACCGCGCCCAAAGCCGTTCTGCAAACCCTGCAGGTCGGCGGCGTGGCAACCGGCGCCGTGGTGTCGACCTTCGAGAGCGAGCAGGACGGCACCGACTACAAACTGATCGTGGTGACCTACCTCGACAACAGTTTCCTCACCAGCGTCGCCGACGTGCACTCTCTGGACCTACGCCTTTATCTGGCCAGAGACGCCGATTTCTCCGAGATCTTTTCCACCCAGCGCTTTGAAGATCACCCGGCAATCGTTCCGGAAAGCATCGAACAGCAACTGCGCAGCACCAAGCAACCGATCGAACAGTCGACCAAGCGCTACAGCGGTATCTACCGACCGATTCTCAACGAAAACGGCGAACTGCAAGGCGTGGTATTCAGCGGTCTGCTGCGCCATACCACGCTGGTCGGACTGGTCAACCAGAGCAACCTGTTCATCCTGATTTTCATCCTCAGCTCGGCGGCTTCGCTGGCGGTGGGCTGGCTGGTATCGGAGCGCATGACCAAGCCGCTGCGCGGTCTGGCCAAAGGCGTGCAAGCGGTGATCGCCGGGGACTACCGCCAGCGCCTGCCGGTCACCGGCGGCGATGAACTGGCGGAACTGAGCAGCATCTTCAACCACATGAGCGAACGCCTCGGCGAGTTGCAGCATCTGGAGTCGCAACTGCGGCGCCGCGACCGCCTGCATGCGCTGGGCGAAGTGGCGATGGGCCTGGCTCACGAAATCCGCAACCCGCTGGGCATCATCAAGACCGCCACGCAACTGCTGCACCGGCGCGCCGACCTGCCCGAGACCGACAAGCGTCATCTGGAATACGTGGTCAGTGAAGTCAGCCGCATCAACGACCTGATCACCGAATTCCTCGACTTCGCCAAGCCCAGTGCGCCACTGCGTTCAACCCAACTGGCACGGCCACTGGTGGATGAACTGGTGGGTTTCTGCGCCCCGGAACTGGCCAGCCACAACATCGATGTGCAGATCGAGGATCGCGCGCCGGGTGCGACCCTGTATGCCGATGCACGGCAACTCAAACAGGCGGGCCTGAACCTGATCGTCAATGCCATCGACGCCATGCCCGACGGCGGCCGTCTGACCCTGGGCATCCACAGCGATCAACACAACACGGTCATCAGCATCAGCGACACTGGCCAGGGCATCGAAGCGGACATGCTCGAACGGATTTTCACACCGTTCGTCACCACCAAGGCGTCCGGCACCGGGCTCGGTCTGGCCAAAGTCTTCTCGATCATGGAAAACCATGACGGGCGCATCGAATGCGTCAGCGAAAAAGATGCCGGCGCCACCTTCAGCCTGTACATTCCGGCCAACGGTGAAGATTTCGACGAGGACAGCGATGACGCATAACGTACTGGTGGTGGACGACGAGCCCAAGCTCTGCGACCTGCTGGCATCGGCCTTGAGTCAGAACGACATTGCGGTGTTCACCGCCGGCAACGGCCTGCACGCGCTCAAGGTGCTGGAGTCCGAAGACATCGATCTGGTGATCAGCGACTGGCGCATGCCCGGCATGGACGGCCCGCAATTGCTGGCGGAAATCAAGAACCGCTACCCGCAGTTGCCGGTGATCGTGATGACCGCCTACAGCACGGTGAAGAATGCCGTGCAGTCGATGCGCAACGGCGCCTTCGACTACATCGCCAAACCCTTCGACATCGATGAGCTGGACATCACCGTCAGCAAGGCCCTGCAGTTTCGCGACATCCTCAAAGACAACCTGCGCATGCGCGCCGAACTCGACGAACACCAGCAGATCGACAGCCTGGTGGGCGACAGCCCGAGCTTTCGCCGGGTCCTAAGCGCAATCGATTCGGTGCGCGAAAGCAACGCCACCATTCTGCTGACCGGCGAAAGCGGCACCGGCAAGGAAATGGTCGCCCGGGCCATCCACAAACACGGCAACCGCGCCGACAAACCGTTTGTCGCGGTCAACTGCGCGGCGATCCCGGAAGGTCTGCTGGAAAGCGAAATGTTCGGCCACCGCAAAGGCGCGTTCACCGGTGCGGTGGCGGACCGGGTCGGGCGCTTCCAGCAGGCGGACAAGGGCACGCTGTTTCTCGATGAAATAGGCGAAATGCCTTTGGCGTTGCAGGCGAAAATCCTCCGCGCCCTGCAGGAACGCATCATCGAACCGGTGGGCGATCCACGCGAGCGCAAGGTCGATGTGCGGGTCATCGCTGCGACCAACAAAAACCTGCTGGACGCGGTGGCCAACAAGGAGTTTCGCGAGGACCTGTATTACCGCCTCAACGTGTTCCCGATTCCGTTGCCGGCGCTGCGGGAACGGGTCGAAGACATTGCCCCGCTGGCCCGGCATTTCGCCCACACGCTGGGCGCTGCGGCGGGCAAACGCTTCAGCGGTTTCAGTGCCGAGGCGTTGCAGGCCATGGCCCGTTATTCGTGGCCGGGAAACATTCGTGAACTGCAGAACTGCGTCGAGCGCGCGACCATCGTGGCGTCCGGCGCGGAGATTGAAGAACAGGACCTGCCGGCCTATCTGTTTGCCTCACAGCCGACCCAGCCGGGTGCGCTGGTCGCTGAAGGCAGCGTGCCGGCTGACCTGGAAGCGGCGCTGGCAGAAGTGGAAAAAGCCTACATCCTCGCCGCGCTGGCCCAGAGCAATGGCGTGCAGGCTGCGGCGGCGCAACTGATCGGGATTTCCGAGCGCAGCTTCTGGTATCGCCTGAAGAAACTGGGGATTCACGTCGACAAGATCGTCCGCTGATCCGGGCTCCCGGGCCATGCCCGGGAACCGCGCGGCCTCAATTCACCGTGCCGCCCTTCGCCTCGCTCATGATCTGCCGGATCGCCCCGACAAAGGTGTCCACCGGTTGCCCGCCAGTCACCGCGTATTGCCCGTTGAACACCACGGTCGGCACCGAACTCACGCCCCGCGACAGCCACAGTTGTTCTTCCTTGCGCACGTCGCTGGCGAACTCGTCGGACGCCAGAATCGCCTCGGCACGCTGTCGGTCCAGCCCCACGCTCTCGGCAATCTGCGCCAGTTGCGAGTGATCGGACGGGTTGCCGCCGTCGGTGAAATACGCCTTGAACAGCGCCTCTTTCAACGGCAACTGCAAGCCCTCCTCGCCCGCCCAATGCAGCAGCCGATGCGCATCGAAGGTGTTGTAGATGCGGCTGTTGGAATCGGTGCGGAAGGCGAAACCGACATCGGCGCCACGGGCGCGTATCACTTCACGGTTCTTCTGTGACTGCTCCGGGGTCGAGCCGTATTTTTCCTGGATATGCTCGCCGATGTTCTGCCCTTCGGCGCCCATCTTCGGGTTCAGCTCGAACGGCTGGAAACGGATCTCGGCCTGCACCTCGTCACGCAGAATCTCCAGCGCCCGCAGCAAACCGTACAGACCGACGACGCACCACGGGCAGGACACGTCGCTGACAAAATCGATTTTCAGGGCAGAACTCATGACACACCTCGCGCGTTCAATCGGGGTCAAAGACCTGCACGATACACCCGCTAGAGCAGGTTGCGCTCGCCCACCGGTTCGATCTGCGCCCAGTGCGAGGTGTCTTCACGGTGTTGCTGCAAATACGGCAACACCGCCGCCAGCAACGGCGCCTTGAACGCCTCCTGGAAACGGTGGGCCAGACCCGGAATCAGCTTCAACTGGCTGCCGCGAATGTGCGCCGCCAGGTGTACGCCGTGCATCACCGGCAGCAACGGATCGGCGGTGCCGTGCACCACCAGGGTCGGCACTCGCAACTGATTGAGCAGCGCCACCCGGCTCGGTTCGGCGAGGATCGCCATGATCTGGCGCTTCACGCCTTCGGGGTTGAACGCCCGGTCATAGGCCACCGCTGCCTGATGCAACAGCATCTGACGATCATCGGTAACCATCGGGCTGCCCAGCGCCGCCAGCAGATCCGCTTGCTGCTCCAGCGCCACTTCGCGATTGGGTGCGCCGCGCCGCGACAGCAATTGCACCAGTGCCGCGCTCGGTGCCGGCAAACCTTCGGCACCGGAGCTGGTCATGATCAGCGTCAGGCTCTCGACCCGTTGCGGCGCCATGGCTGCCAGGTGCTGGGCGATCATCCCGCCCATGCTCGCGCCGAGCACGTGGAATTGCTCGACGTGCAACGCGTCCATCAGGCCCAGCGCATCGTCGGCCATGTCGGTCAGGCTGTAAGGCGCCGCCACCGGCAGACCGAGTTTGTAGCGCAGCACTTCAAACGTCAGGTTGGCCTCGGCCGGTGCCTGGCGCCAGGTCGAAAGACCGACGTCGCGGTTGTCATAGCGGATCACCCGGAAACCCTGCTGACACAGGGCGATCACCACCTCGTCCGGCCAGTGGATCAACTGCCCGCCCAGCCCCATCACCAGCAACAATGCCGGATCCGACGCACGACCGATGCTCTGGTACGCCAGGCTCACCTGTGCCAGATCGACCCGTTCGGTCGGTACATTGACATCACAACGCGACGCCGCAGAAGACGCCGGAACGAAAAAAACCGCGGCCAACAACGCCGCGATTGCAAAAATTCCCTTGAACATGAAAAACACCGAAACGCAGAACCCCAGTAGAGCGCGAGTCTGATGAAGCTTGTTCAAGCGCGCTGCCACAGTTCGATGACAGTTTGATGAAGAGTGCCGAGCGGTCATGGGCGATAGCGATAACTATGTAACGCCGTCGCCTGTGGTTTTCTCCTTTCAATGATCGGCAGACGGAGCGGATCTCCTGCTCCCCTCGCGAACCTGTTGACCATGTCCGAAAGCATTTTTACCGAACACTTCCCGCCGGCACCGCAGGTCTGGCCGGCATCTCAGCCCTTGCCGCAGAACATTGACAGCGCCCTGCTGCATGACGCTACGACACGTTCGCGCAACGCCAGTGAGGCGTTGCGCGAGTTGTTGGCCGGTGTGCCTTCCATCCGTGCCTCGCTGACTGATCTGCTCGAGCGCGAACTGGATCTGGGAGAACCGGATGCAGGCCTGCGCTTCTCGGCAATAGATGCGCATCCCGAACAATTTGTCGGGTTTGCATCGATCCTGGCGTTTATCTATCAGAGAGATCGGCCTGACATGACACTGGACCGCCATGCAGAAGTGGTCGGTCTGGACGCAAACCATCTGCTGAATGCCCTCACCCCACAGCAACTGCTGACCCGAATCAAGAGACTCGATCCGTCGAAAGAACTCGACCGGCGCTGGAACTCGTATTGGGCTGCGCGCGCCCCCGGTACGCCACACTCGCGCCGCGAGCACGCCGGCAGGTTGTACCTCGCGCATCTCGAAGCAGCGGCGCAAGTCGCTCTGGCTCAGCGCTCACTGACCGAGGATCAGTTACAGCCATTGTGGCGGCTGATGGACGACACCTCCCCTGAACCGCGTCTGGAGAATCAACCGATACACGGTGAGCGACTGGAACTGGTGTTCGACAACCAATGCCGGAGCCGTTTGCCCGGCGCGTGGGTGATCAGTGTCGGTGAGCGGCAACCTGCGCGGCAATTACTGTACTTACCGCATAGGTCGGTGTCCTTGCAGTCTTTCGCCAACCGCAGCGACATGGAGTCATGGCTGCGTGCCCAGCCGCTTGTTCAGCAGGAATTGTCCGCCTCAAGGATTCACTTTGAATACAGCAGCGGCACCCTGCCATTGAGCTGTGGCATGAGTGAGTGGTTAAGCCGGATGCAGGAGGCTCGACTCAGCACCTTGCGCCAGAGTCCGGACAGCTCGCTGGATCTGGTTGAACAGGGAATCCGGGCACTGGTTCCGGCCGATCGTGTGGATCGCCAGCACAGCATCGCCGGAGCACTGGCGTTACCTCCCCTGTTGCCGACGCCGATGCCTTCGTTGCCTGAGGATGAGTCCCCCCTGTTTGGTGCACTGTTCGCTGATATCCCCTGGGGAGTGCGTCAGACAACGCTGTTGCGACAACAGAACGCGCTGCAAGACCGGGCGAACCAGGCCGGCGAAGAAGGGCAACGAACGCTCGACGTTTTACTCCGGCGCATGGAAGAGGCCGAGCAGATGGCGGATGTGGCCGCTCAAGCACTGATCTACCGTGAACGGGTACTGGACACCGTCACGTTCAATCGCGAGTTCACCGCGCTTCATCAGGCACACAAAACCGCTCTGCTCGCCGAAGCCGGGTTGCAGCAGACACTTGGGCAATTGAGTGAGGATCAACGGCGGGCAATCGAATCGGCACTGAATGACGTCAGCGACAGCAAAACCGACCAGTGCACGGCCGAAATCTCGCTCGCGATGCACGAGCAGTCAGGTTCATCGACCCGAGAACAGACGCTCGGCGGTCCTTTGGTCATCACTCATCCGAAGGTTCTGTCGGAGTCGGCCGCGCTGTACGGCCTGTTGCTGTACTGGCCCGGAAGCGGGGGCGGCCTGCGACAGTTCGATAACCGACGCGAACTGGAGCGTGAGCTGTTCAAGATTCAGGAACAGGACACAGTGCTGACTCTGCACCTGAAGCGAATCTCCGGCGATCCCCTGCAACATGCCCTGAATCAGGTAACCCACGACTTCGAGGAGCGAGTGGGCACGATCCGTCAGCGACTCGCGCAATCACCCTCGGCGCAGCAGGCCGAACATCTGGAAGCCGTGCGCCTGCAATACCGGTCTGCACTGCAAGTCCCCGTAAACGCTGCTCTGCGTCTGGCCGCCAGCCATTTGCGCGAGCAACGCACCAGCACCTCCATGGCTGCCCGCCTGCCGGGCTGGTTGAGCGATCTGCCCGGTGCTGACCGAAGCAGACTCAGGTGGCAGATCGAGGCGTACATCAAGGCCATGCAACAGAGCCAGACATTGATGTCGACGGCCCTGCCGCCCCGTGAGGATTTCACCCGACAGCACTTGCATGCGCGCCTGCGCAGGGACTTTTCGGTCAAAGGTCACTTCGCCGTTCGACTGGACCTGCCTGACTCGGTCGCCATGGAAAGGCATACGATCAGTGCGCCCGGAGCGCCTGGTACACCCCAGAAGCTCGAACTGGTTCCGGGCAAGGCGCGCAGCATGATGACCCTCGAAGACCTGGCTCAACACAACATCGACAATACGCCGTCGATGAGCCTGGAACCGCTGCTGCTGCGCATGAGTTTCATGACCGTGCAAGTGAGTGCTGGCGACGAGAAAGAACGTCAGATCCTGACCACCGGCATCACAAAGGACTATCTGCGCAAGACCCTGCCGGAACTGGATCTGCCCAAGGCCTACGAAACCCTGATTCGCAAGGTGTTCATGGGCTCGAACGATGACCTGCCGTTCGTCAACGATCATCGCCGCGAATGCTTGCTGGAGCCCTGGCGATTGATGCTCAGGCTGCAGGGCGAATGCGCTCGTCTGCAAAACCGTATCGGCGCGCAGGATCTGCAAATCCTCGAGACCGCCATCGATGCCGACACACCCTTTGCCTGGCGTGTGAACAACCGGCACATCGTCTTGTTGCCCGCTCTGCTCGTCTCAGGCGGCAAGGACACGCCAAACGAAGGTCCGGTCACGCTGTCCGGTGTGAGCTTCATCCAGGAACAAGTCAGTGGAGCGACGTTGCTGTACCTGACCGACAGCCCCGATGGGCAATCCCTGCGTCGTTATGACAGTCTGGAAGCGGCGCGCAAGGCGCTGTTCAGCCTGTGCGTGCAGGAAAAATGGTCGCGCTGGCTGGCCGGTCGGGCTGTGGAGGGCGACGCACAGGCCCACGAGCACCGTATAGGTCAGGCCGTGCTCAAGCACTTCGACACCTTGATCGGAGTGGGCGAACGCTGGCCGGCCACGACCTCCCTGGCCGCGCACTTGCTCGATGCGCAAATGGGGCGACTGATCCAGGCCCATCGCAGCACCTCTCGCTCCAATGCCGACTTGTTCATGGAGCGTGCTGCGCGGAGCGGCTCGCATCTGTTTACCTGCATCAAAATGGCCTTGGGACTCGTGCCGTTTGTCGGTACGGCCATAGGCCTGTACGACGCCTGGAACAGCGCCAATCAGGCCGTGGCGGCTTTTTTGCGCGGCGCTGCGGGTGACGGGCTGGCCGAAATCGAAGCGTTGCTGTTGGCGCTGATCGACGCAGCGATGGATATCCTGCCCACGGTAGGCGCAGGGAGCGGCGCCGCTTCGCTGACCAGCACTCGTCAATTGCGCAGACTGGCCAGCAGCCCCGCCGCATTGCAGGCAACCGACGGGCGAGAGGCAAGACACTTGAAGGCACGATTCGCTGGCTACGAGCACCAGCAGCCGGTTTTCCTGAGCGGCCTGCAACCGGCCAGTGCAGGGCTGTTTCGCAACGTCTACCGACATGCCGACGGCGATTTCGTTGTGCGTCAGGGACAGATCTATCAGGTGGAGCTGAGCAAGGACTCACGAGGCTGGCGCCTGGCAGGCAACTCGCAGAAAACCTACAAGCAACCCATCGCCCTGGATGAGGCTGGAAACTGGGACACTCATTTCGGTGTGTACGGAACGACATTCGACGGAGGCGGAGCCGGAGGTGGCAACGTGGCCGGACACCTCGCCGATGCACTGGATCCGGTCTGGCCCATGAGCATCCGGCAACGCCTGCCACGCTGGTGGGCCGACCGGGTGTTTCGCCGCCAGCAGCAGTTGACCCAGGTGACCGATGACCTTGCAAGGCAGATCGACACCCGATTCGCCGAGAGTCATGCAGCCATCACCCGCTACAACGATGCCCCACTCGACCTGCGTCCGGGCTTGCGAGCCGCCGCCGATACAGCCTGCATCGGCGATATCGAGATAGCCAGCCGTCGGTACCGACTGCTGACCGATCTGCTGCCCCTGACCCATGGCAACAAACGACGCAAGGTCATCGAATGCATGAGCCTCGATGCGTGGAAGGTGGCTGATCGTCTTCAGTTACGCGTTCATCACGTCAATCATCAGGTCAGCCCGCTGCTGGACCGGATCGACCCACTGATCGAACGTCTGACCGAGCTGCCGGGAAACTTGCCCGGCGAACACATCTCCCTTCACCGGGAAATTCGCGGATTGCGCCTGGAAACGCTGCAAAGAACCGAAGAGATCGAAGGCCTGATGCGCGATCTCAACCACTGGTACGAGCGCATCAGCCTTCCTCGGGACAAAGCGCAAATGCGAGCAGAAGTCGAGGGTCTGAACAGACGCCTGAGCGACAGTAACCTGCTCTACCTCAAGACCGGCAGTCTTCTGGAAATCGTCCAGTGCTACGACAACCTCGGCGAAGTGTCCTGGCATTTTCTGCAAAACCAGGCACGGGAGCTGCGCGCCAGGATGGACCGGGCCCTCTACACACAGTTCAGCCTGCCAGAGGCCGGCGCCACCCGGGGCCAGCGCAACCAGATCCTGCAGGACTGCCTCGACACTTATGCGCAGTTTCGGCGAGCCATGACCGTATGGACGGCCAGCTACTCCCAACACTTTTACATGGATGACGTCCCGGCCCTGCTGGCCGGTATCGAAAAAATGGCCGAACGCGCCCGCAAGACCCTGGAGCTGCCGACGGTTGTCGGACCCACCGGGCGCAGCAACAAAAGGATCTTCACCACCGAAGACGATCAGTTGCTGATCGGTGTCGAACATTGGGAGTCGACCACCCGGACGCGCCGCTATCATCTGACCGGCAAGGGCGGTGTCGAGGAGATCTGGGAACAGGGCAGCAACGGCAAATATCGCCTGTTGAGCACGCCTGCCCGACCACCGTCGCCCATGGAGCGGGATCTGGGCGCACTGGTGGCAGAGGCACGCACCCGTCTGGATCGATTGCCGGCGTACGAGGTCAAGGTAAATGCCCATGCCCGGCAGGACATGCTCCCGGTCGATCTGGAGCACATGATGGTCAGCGAAGCTGACGAGCTGATACGCCGGGCACAGGGAATCGGGCAGATCGACAGGCAGAACCCGCTCATCGCCACCCTGCGAGGCAAAGCGACCGAGCTGCGGATCCGAGGACGACAAATGCGTACCCGTCAGTCACTGAGCAGCAAGCATCCAACCGATGGCATGCTCGACGATCTGATCGGACAGAACGCAGTGGACGTCCGCAAGATCGCCCCTTTGAAAAACCTCGGCAAACGCAAGGACGGTCGCATCGATTATCTGCAGGAGTACGAAGTCCGTGACCTGACCCAGGCACCACCAAAACTGCTGTGGTACGCCCACTTCCACTACTCAAAGGCGACACCGGGTTTTCGCGAATTCGAAAAAGCCCATTTGAAGCTGCCCGAACACCGGTCACTGACCCACGCCGACGATCCTTCCCTGCCCCATGCCGACATCGGCAAACGCTCATCGGTACTGACCCATTTCGAGAATCTGTGAAACCGAACGGGGGAGCGATCAATCCGCTCCCCCGTTTTGTCAGGCCAACTGACTGCGCAACTGCCGTGCTGCCGCAACCATATTGACCAGCGCCGCTTCGGTCTCCGGCCAGGCACGGGTCTTCAATCCGCAATCGGGGTTGACCCACAACCGCGCTGCCGGAATCCGTTTCACGGCCTTGCTCATCAGCTTGACCATTTCCGCCGTGTCCGGCACCCGTGGCGAGTGGATGTCATAGACACCCGGGCCGATATCGTTCGGGTAGTCGAACGCTTCGAAGGCATCGAGCAATTCCATGTCCGAACGCGAGGTTTCGATGGTGATCACGTCGGCGTCCATGTCGGCAATCGCCTTGATCACGTCGTTGAATTCGCTGTAGCACATGTGGGTGTGGATCTGGGTTTCGTCCTTCACGCCCGAGGCGGTCAGGCGGAACGCTTCCACCGCCCAGTCCAGATATTCCTGCCATTGCGCACGGCGTAGCGGCAAGCCTTCGCGGAACGCGGCTTCGTCGATCTGCACGATTTTGATCCCGGCGTTTTCCAGATCCACCACTTCATCCCGCAGGGCCAGCGCCAGTTGCTGCGCCTGAACCTTGCGCGTCACGTCTTCGCGGGGGAACGACCACATCAGCATCGTCACCGGGCCGGTCAGCATGCCTTTCATGACCTTGTCGGTCAGGCTCTGGGCGTAGCTGATCCAGTCGACGGTCATGGCGTTCGGACGGCTCAGGTCACCGTAGATCACCGCCGGTTTCACGCAACGGGAACCGTAGCTCTGGACCCAGCCGAAGCGGGTGAACAGATAGCCGTCGAGCTGCTCGGCGAAGTACTCGACCATGTCGTTGCGTTCGGCCTCACCGTGCACCAGCACATCCAGGCCCAGACGCTCCTGGACTTGCACCGCATGGCGGATTTCGCTGCGCATGGCGTCGTGGTAATCGTTGGCCGACAGCTTGCCCTGCTTGAACGCCTGACGGGCCAGACGGATCGAACCGGTCTGCGGGAACGAGCCGATGGTGGTGGTCGGGAACGCCGGCAATTTCAAACGTGCCTGTTGCGCAGCGATGCGCTTGGCGAACGGCGAATGACGCTGGCTGTCGCGGGCGTTGATCGCGTCGATCCGCGCCTGCACATCGGCCTTGTGAATACGCGGCGAGCGGGCGCGGCTTTCCTGAATGGCGCGGCTTTCGGCCAGTGCGCTTTGCACTTTCGGTGCTTGAGGATCGTTCAGCGCATCACGCAGCACGGAGATTTCGGCGCACTTCTGCACGGCGAATGCCAGCCAGCTTTTCAATTCCGGATCGAGCTTGTCTTCACGCTCGACATCCACCGGACTGTGCAGCAACGAGCAGGAACTGCTGACCCACAGATTGTCGCCAAAGCGCTCCTGCGCCGGTTGCAACTGCGCCAGTGCCTGCTCCAGCTCGCAGCGCCAGACGTTGCGGCCGTTGACCAGACCCACCGAAAGAATCTTGTAAGTCGGCAGACGATCCAGCACCTGACCGAGCTGATCCGGCGCACGCACGGCATCGATGTGCAGGCCTTGCACCGGCAGGCCCACGGCCAGGCCGAGGTTGTCTTGCAGACCGCTGAAATAGGTCGCCACCAGTTTCTTCAGCGGCGAGTACTGAAGGATGTGATAGGCGCGTTCGAAGGCGTTTTTCCAGGCCTGCGGCAGATCGAGAGTGAGGATCGGTTCGTCGATCTGCACCCACTCCACACCCTGTGCAGCAAGCCGCCCGAGGATTTCGTTGTACACCGGCAGCAGGCGTTCCAGCAGGTCGAGCTTGTCGAAATCGTTGCCTTTCGCCTTGCCCAGCCACAGGTAAGTCAGCGGGCCGATGATCACCGGTTTGACGTTATGACCGAGGGCTTTGGCTTCTTCGACTTCATCGAACAGCTGTTCCCAGCTCAGCTTGAACGACTGATCCGCGGTGAACTCCGGGACCAGGTAGTGGTAGTTGGTGTCGAACCACTTGGTCAGCTCTTGTGCATATTGGGTTTTGCCGTGCTCACCGCCGCAGCAGGACGCCGTGGCGCCCCGGGCCATGGCAAACAGGGTGTCGAGGGTCGGCAGACCGCGTTCATTGCGCACACCATCGAAGCGCTCCGGGATCACACCGAAGGTCAGCGAGTGAGTCAGCACCTGGTCGTACCAGGCGAAGTCGCCGACCGGCAGCAAGTCGATGCCGGCGCCCTTCTGCAGTTGCCAGTGCCTGGCGCGCAGCTCGCGGCCGACCTTGTTCAAGGCCGACTGATCGAGATCGCCTTTCCAGTAGGCTTCGAGGGCTTTTTTCAGTTCGCGGTCGGCGCCGATGCGCGGGAAACCAAGGGTGTGGGCCACGGCCATGTCGAGTGTTCTCCATTGCGTAAAAGATGGCGCCATTGTCGACAGCCGAAGCAACATGAGACAAACTCAACCTTTTCGTGTTGATCACAAATTTTCCTCATGGAGCCTGTGGTGCTTGAAATCCGTCACCTGAAAACCCTGCATGCCCTGCGCGAAGCCGACAGCCTGGTGGATGCAGCCGACCGCCTGCACCTGACCCAGTCGGCGCTGTCCCACCAGTTCAAGGAACTGGAGGAGCGCATGGGCATGCCGTTGTTCGTGCGCAAGACCAAACCGGTGCGCTTCACCAGCGCCGGCCTGCGCCTGCTGCAACTGGCCGACGCGACCCTGCCGCTGCTGCGCGCCGCCGAACGGGACATCGGGCGTCTGGCCGGGGGCACCGCCGGGCGTCTGCACATGGCCATCGAATGCCACAGTTGCTTCCAGTGGCTGATGCCGACCATCGACCAGTTCCGCGATGCCTGGCCGGAAGTCGAACTGGACCTTGCTTCGGGTTTCTCGTTTGCACCGCTGCCAGCGCTGGCCCGAGGCGATCTGGATCTGGTGGTGACCTCCGACCCGCTGGAAATTGCCGGCATCACTTATGTGCCGCTGTTCACCTACGAAGCCATGCTCGCGGTCGCCAACCAGCACGCCTTGGCGAGCAAACCGTACATCGTCCCCGAAGACTTGCTGACGGAAACCCTGATCACTTATCCGGTTGAGCGCGACCGCCTCGATATCTTCACCCGCTTCCTCGAACCCGCCGACATCGAACCGGCGCAAGTGCGCACCTCGGAACTGACGGTGATGATGATGCAACTGGTAGCCAGCGGCCGTGGCGTGTGCGGCATGCCGCACTGGGCGCTGCATGAATACAGCTCGCGGGGTTACGTGAAGGCCAAGCGCCTGGGGGAAAAAGGTCTGTTTGCGACGCTGTACGCGGCGATCCGTGCCGACATGCTCGACGCGCCGTACATGCGCGATTTCCTGCTGACGGCCAAGGACACCTCGTTCTCGACCCTGGATGGGGTCAGCGCGGTTCGTTGAGGCTGGCGGATGGCAGCAAAGGCGCGCACCACATGTGGATCTTGTCGAAGTAGTCCTCACCGACCCGAACCGCCATCGGTTCCAGACCGAACTGGATAAAGCCGCAGCGCTGGTACAGCTTGAACGCCGCGTCATTGCCGGCAGTGACGGTCAGTTGAATGACTTTCAACGCCGGATGCTGCTGCGCTTCCCCCAGCACCGCCTCCATCAACTTCAGGCCCAGCCCGCGCTGACGAAATTCAGCCGACACATACATGCCGAATACCGTTGCCTTGTGCCGGGCCTTTTCCCGAGGCTCGAACGCCAGGCCGACGATCCCCGCCAGGCGGCCTGCTTCGAACGCGCCAAACACCGCGTCGAGCTTGTTGGTCAGGCGCGACTCCCACCAGCTCAGCGGCATCGCCGCGCGCTCGCGCACGCTGGAGGTGAAGGCCTGCGGATGCCGGTCGTAAGCCTCCAGCATCAATTCCCGATAGGCCAGCGCATGACTGGCATCCAGCCGTTCGATCCACATGCTCAAGCTGCCTTGCGCTGCTCAAGAATCAGGCGCACCGCCAGGCCGCCGAGCACGAAGCCCATGAAATAACGCTGCGCCGCCAGCCACGTCGGATTGTTGGCGAACCACGAGGCAATGCCCGCCGCCGACAGCGCGATCAACAGGTTGACGCTGAAACTGACGCTGATCTGGGTCAGGCCGAGGATGATGCTCTGGCTGAATACCGAGCCGTGTTCCGGCGTGATGAACTGCGGAAACACCGAGAGGTAGAACACCGCGATCTTCGGGTTCAGGGCGCTGGTGAGAAAGCCCATGGTGATGAGTTTGCGCGACGAGTCCGCCGGCAATGCCTGCACTTCGAACGGCGAACGCGCACCGGGTTTCACCGCTTGCCAGGCCAGCCACAGCAGGTACAGCGCGCCGGCCCACTTCAACACTTCATAGGCCATCGGCACCGCGAGAAACACTGCCGTCAGACCGGCCGCCGCCGCAAACATATGCACGAAGAACCCGGCCACCACGCCGAGCAGCGACGTGACCCCGGCCTTGCGCCCCTGACAGATCGAACGGGAGATCAGGTAAATCATGTTCGGCCCCGGCGTCAGTACCATAAGCAATGCGGCAGCGGCAAAAATCAGCAGGTCTTGAAGCGGGATCATGACGAAGTCCTTTGTACGAATGATCAGGCGATCGCGGTCAGCGAGGCTCGATAAAACGGCAGGATCAGGTCACGTGTCAATGGGGCGAGAACCACATCGCCGTCGGTGGCCGGGTCAATCCAGATCACCTCTTCGATCTCGGCCGCCGGGAAGACTTCGGCGTCGATGGTCAGCTGAAAGATCTCGGCCTGCACGACGAATCCCGGCTCGTTGGCAGCCGGTGCCGAGAACTGACCGAGAAAACTCGCCTGCGCCGGCTCGATCACCAGGCCCAGCTCTTCCTCCAGTTCGCGGGCCAGCGCATGCACCGGCAGTTCATGGGCCTCAATCTTGCCACCCGGCTGCATGAACGCCACGGTACCGCGCTTGCGCACCAGCAGGGTCTGGCCTTCGGGGTTGAGCAGCAGCGCGGCGGCAATACGAATGATGCGGGGGGAAACAGCGGATACAGAGGTCATGGGTCAGCCACCGGCCTTGGGAAAAACCGCAAGGATCCCATGCCGGCCGCGCCAGCGTCACCTCGTACGGACTCAAGAACCGGCCAGCAGCCCCGCTTCGCCCTCCTCCGGGACTTTCACGAACACCTTGTATTTAGCCCCCTCCATGGCCTCGAAACTGATCAGTTTGTCCACCAGCAGCGCACTCAGCACCTTGCCGGCATTGAGCAGCAACATGCCGTTGTCGGCATTGAGGTTGCGCGCCAGGATCATCCCCGCCGCCAGCTCCCGGGTGCCCAGCACCTTGACGCTCGGATCGGTCAGGGTGATATCGCTGACCAGCGCGCAGACCTTGATGAAGTCCTCGATCAGCTCGGGATCATAGAGTCTGCCGGCGTACTGGCGCAGGTACAGCAACGCCTCGTCGCTGTTCATCTGCCGTTCGAGAATCAACCCGCGCTGCAACTCGACGAAATCCACCGCCAGTTTCAACAGCCGCGAGCCCAAGGGAATGGCCTCACCCTTGAGCCGATCGGGAAAGCCGCTGCCGTCCCAGTGTTCCTGATGGTGCAGGATCAGCCGCGCGGCATCCTTCATCGGGTCCAGGGTCATCAGCAGTGACTCGCTCTGTTTCGGATAACCCCGATAGCGGTCGCGGTCGGTGCTGTGCAACAGGTCCGAAGGGGTGGTCATCATGCTGTCGGTCCAGCTCAGCTTGCCGATGTTGTACAGCGCGGCGGCCATGGTCAGGTCGCGGCTGGCGGCTTCGTCCAGCCGATGCACCTTGCAGTAGCCGCGCACCAGTTCAATGATCTGCCGGTTGGTCTGCTTGGCCGGCGGCAGGCGCAGGTTGGCCAGCAGCGAGAACACTTCGGTGCCGGTCACATAGCTGTGCTTGAGCTCTTCGTAGGCCAGATCGAGCATGTCGGCGGTCTGCTGCAACTCGGCGGTACGGGCGCTGACATGTTTTTCCAGGGTGCTGTTGAGCAGCTTCAACTGATCGTTCTGCACCCGGGTCAGTTGCTCCAGGCGCTCGCGCTCACGGGCCAGATGCTGATGTTCCAGGGCCTGGCGCAGGATCAGCAGCATCTCCTCGTCGTTCCAGGGTTTGCTGATGTAGCGGTCGATCTGGCCTTCGTTGATGGCCTTGATGATCGCCGAAGGGTCGGCATAGCCCGTCAACATGATCCGCGTGGTCGACGGGTACAGCTGACGAACGCTGGCCAGGAGCGTGGCGCCGTCCATATTGGGCATCCGCGCGTCACTCATCACCAGATCGACCGGACGTTGCGCCAGCACTTCCAGCGCCTGGGCACCGCTGCTGGCGAGCAACACCTCATAGGGCTGGCCCCGCAGCAGACGGCGCAGGCTGTTGAGGATCGACTCCTCGTCATCGACCAGCAACACGGCAGGCCGATGGGCCGGAGTCGGGGCGGATTGCTCTTCCATGGCGAGGCCTCGCGAATGACGATGGACGTGGCAGGCGTGTCGACAGACCTCCTCACTTGCCCGCGCCTGAGTGACAGGCTAGATGATTTTTTCGCCGGGACCGCACAAATCATCGGGTAAGGCGAAGTACCCACAGGGCAACTATGCTCAAGTCGCTGGACGACACCATCCGCCTGCGCGCAGGCCTGTGATGAGGGGAAAAGGATGCTCCCGATGACGATCGTGCGTGAACTTGCGGGTATGGCGCCATGAGTGCGCCACCCGGACCCATCAATCGCCGTGTACTGATCGTCGACGATACCGCGTCGATCCACGACGATTTCGCGAAAATCCTCAAGCCATCCACGGTTGAAGACGACAGTCTGGGCGAAACCGAAAGCCTGCTGTTCGGTACCCCGCCCGGCGCGTCTGCCACACACAACGAAATTTTCGAACTGGATTCGGCCTTTCAGGGGCGCGAAGCACTGGACAAGGTCGAAGCCGCGCTGGCCGCAGGTCGCCCCTACGCCATGGCCTTCATCGACATGCGCATGCCACCGGGCTGGGACGGCCTGGAAACCATCGAGCGGCTCTGGCGGGTCGATCCCAAGCTGCAAGTGGCCCTGTGCACCGCTTATTCCGATTACTCCTGGGAAGAGATCGATCAGCGGTTGCCGCTGAATGATCGCCTGCTGATCCTGAAAAAACCCTTCGATGCGATCGAAATACGCCAGATGGCCAGCGCTCTGACGGTCAAATGGCAAATGACCGAAGACGCCGCACTGAAGATGAATCAGCTGGAACAAAAAGTGACCCTGCTGGCCCGCACGGACGGCCTCACCGGGCTGGCCAACCGCGCCACGCTGATCGAGCGTCTGCATCAGGCCTTCGCTGCCGCCCGCCGGGGGGCAGCGCCATTCTCGGTGTTTTACCTGGACCTGGATCACTTCAAACGGGTCAATGACACCCTCGGTCATCCGGTCGGCGACCTGCTGTTGCAGCAAGTGGCACAACGGATCAAGGCCGTGGTCCGGGAAAACGACGTGGTGGCGCGCCTGGGCGGCGATGAGTTCGCGATCCTGCAACTGGATGTCAGCGAACCGACACAGTCCGCCGCCATGGCCACCAAGATCCTTGAAACATTGCAGGCCCCCTACCAACTGGGCGGCAATGCCGTGCGCATTTCGGCCAGCATCGGCATCAGCGGCTACGCCCCTGCCAGCTTCGATGCCGACAGCCTGCTGGGGCAGGCCGACATGGCGCTGTACCGCGCCAAGGAGTCCGGACGCGATCAGTTTCACTTCCACTCGGAGGACATCACTCGGGAGGTCGCCGAGCGCATGGTCCTTGCCGAGGAGTTGACCACGGCCCTCACCCAGGGAGGACTGAAGCTCGATTACATGCCGGAAGTGGACCTGCACAGCGGCAGGATTCTCGGCATGGCTGCGCAGGTCAGTTGGCAACATCCCAGGCTTGGCCTGCTGCCGGCATCAGCCTTCGTTCCGGCGGCGGAAAAGACCGGCGCAATCATTCCTCTCGGACGCTGGATTCTGGATCACGCCTGCTGGCAGATGCACCAGTGGCAAAACGACGGGGTGGCGCCTCCGGTGATGGCGATCAAGATTTCCCTGGCGCAGCTCAAGTCCGGCCCCGAACTCATCTACGATGTGTTGCGCACCACGGCCCGTTGGGAACTGGCGCCATGGGACCTGCGCTTCGATGTCACCGAAGCCACCCTGGCCCAGACCCAATGGACCCACAACGATGCGTTGCCGCGCCTGCGCGAGCTGGGTGTGACCATCGCCATCGATGATTTCGGCACCGAATACTCATCGTTCGATTACCTGAAAACCTACCGGGTCAATCACCTCAAACTCGCCCAGTCCCTGATCGACAATGCGACCCGGGATGAAGACGGCGCCAACCGGCTGCGGGCGATCGTCAATTTCGCCCGGGACCTGGCCATCGACATCAGCGCCGAGGGCGTCCGGCCGGACGCTCAGGGCGCAGCCCTCGTGCCCGGCGCACCGTTGAAAAACGTGCAGGGCTTTTGCCTGAGCGCAGCGGTCAGCCCCGAGCAGGCCGCCCGACTGCTGAAGGACGCGAGCGCGGCCGCCCCGCTGCCCAGGGAGGATGAAGGATGAAAACGCCTTTTCCCCAGACTAACCGGCGCATTCTGATCGTCGACGATACGCCGGCGATCCATGCCGATTTCCGCAAGATCCTCGCCCCCGAGACGGCGGCTGAAGCGGATCTGAGTGGTCTTGAACAGGCGCTGTTCGGCACCCGCCAGTCGCCGCATCTGACCTTTCAGCTCGACTCCGCCTATCAAGGCCAGGAAGCGTTGAAGCTGGTGCAACACGCGCTGGACGAAGGTCGCCCCTATGCCCTCGCCTTCACCGACATGCGGATGCCACCCGGTTGGGACGGTCTGGAGACCATCGAAAAACTCTGGGAGGTCGATCCGAACCTGCAAATCGCCTTGTGCACCGCCTACTCCGACTACAGCTGGGAGGCCATGGCCGAACGGCTGGAATTCGGCGATCAGTTGCTGATCCTGAAAAAGCCGTTCGACACCCTGGAAATCCGTCAGATGGCCAATGCCCTGACCTGGAAATGGCAACTGGCCCAGGACGCGGCGCTGAAGTTGCTCAGCCTCGAGCAAACCATTGAGGCCCGGGTGCATGAGCTGCTCAAGGTCTCGCATCTGCTGCAATACGACAGCCTTACGGGCCTGCCCAACAGCACCTTGCTTGGTGACCGCCTGACTCAGTCGCTGGCCGCTTGCCGGCGCCATGACAAACAGCTGGTGGTGATGTTTCTCGGCCTGGACCGCTTCAAGCGCATCAACAATGCCCTGGGCCATCCGGCGGGCGACGAGATGCTCAAACGGGTCGGCCAGCAACTGCTGACCTGCGTGCGCGAATCGGACTCGGTGTTTCGCTATGGCTCCGACGAATTCGTGGTGATGCTCAGCGACATCAACCACCCGCAGCAGACCCGCAGCATCGCCGAAAAACTGCTGGCGGCCATCCGTGAGCCCCAGACGATTGTCGGTCACGACGTCAGTGTCACCGCCAGCGTGGGCATCAGCATTTATCCGGACGACGGGCTGGAAGCCATCGACCTGATCAAAAAAGCCGAGACGGCCATGCGCAATGCCAAGGAAAGCGGTCCGAACGAGATCGGTTTCTTCATCGAGGCCATGAACCAGCGCGCCCGGGAACAGCACGGCATCGAGTCGGGCATTCGCCTGGCCCTGCAACGGCACGAATTCGTCCTGCACTACCAGCCGAAAATCGATCTGGGCAGCGGCCGGGTGGTGGGCGCCGAGGCACTGGTACGCTGGCAGAAACCGGGGCATGGCTGGGTGTATCCATCGGAGTTCATCCCCGTGGCCGAAGACAGCGGCCTGATCGTGCCGCTGAGCAAGTGGGTGCTGGGTGAGGCGTGCCGTCAGACGCGGGACTGGCAACTAGCCGGGTTGCCGCCGATCCGCATGTCGGTCAACACCTCGGCCATCGACTTTCGTCAGCGCCTGTTTGTCGAGGGCATAGAACAGGTGCTCAAAGAGACCGGGCTGGATCCCGCCCTGCTGGAACTCGAGATCACCGAAGGCGTGCTGATGCAGAACGTCGACGCGACCATGAGCGCGTTGAACCGGCTCAAGGCCCTGGGCGTCAGGCTGGCCATCGATGATTTCGGCACCGGCTATTCCAGCCTGAGTTACCTGCGGCGGTTCCCCATCGATGTGCTGAAGATCGATCAGTCGTTCATTCGCGGCCTGAGCCATGACAGCAGCGATGCCGCGCTGGTCGGCGCGATCATCAGCCTGGGCAAGAGCCTGAACCTGAACGTCATCGCCGAAGGCGTGGAGACCGCACAACAACTGGCCTTTCTCAGGGCCCACGACTGCGAGGAAGGCCAGGGTTTCCATTTCAGCAAAGCCTTGCCGGCGGACGCCTTCGCCCGCCTGCTGGTGGCCGGGGTGCCTGGTCCCTGGAGCGTTGCATGAACACGCCGACGACATGCCCGTCGCTCAGTGTTTTGTTCCTGATGCTTCTCGCGCCCTGGGCCAATAGCGTTGCCGCGCCGCTGGACGAGCCACTGAAACCGCTGCCCGACATTCCGAAACAGGATCCGAAACGGGTCGAGCTGGGCCGCCGGCTTTTTCAGGATCCACGGTTATCGGTCAACAACACCCTGTCCTGCGCCAGTTGCCATCAACTGGACAAGAACGGCGCTGACAGCCGGGCCCTTTCCCTGGGCTTCGATGGACAAGCGGTGGCGGTCAACACCCCGACCGTGCTCAACGCCAGCCTCAATTTCCGCCAGTTCTGGGACGGTCGCGTGGAAACGCTGGAAGAGCAGACCAACGTCGTCATCACCAGCCCCCACGAAATGGGCAACGACTGGAACACTGTCGTACAACGGATCTCTGACGATTCCGGCTATCGCCAGTCTTTCAGTGCCGCCTACCCGGATGCCGTGACGAAAGCCAATATCCAGAACGCCCTGACGAGCTACGAGCGCACGTTGCTGACACCCGGCTCACGCTTCGATCAGTACCTGCTCGGCAACACCGAGATCCTGACCCTCGATGAGAAATACGGCTATCAGCGCTTCAAGGACTACGGCTGCATTGCCTGCCATCAGGGCGTAAACATCGGCGGCAACATGTATCAGAAGTTCGGGGTGTTCGGTGACTACATCGCCGATCGCGGTAACCCGACGCTGGCGGATCAGGGCCGGTTCAACGTCACCGGAGACGAAAACGATCGGGCCGTGTTCAAGGTGCCGAGCCTGCGCAATGTGGCACTGACCGCGCCGTACTTCCACGACGGCTCGGCGCCCACCCTCGAACGGGCCGTGGACGTGATGTTCCAGTATCAGTTGGGGCGCATGCCGAGCGAGGAAGACAAGGCGCTGATCATCGAGTTTCTCAAGACCCTGACCGGACACTGGGAGGACCAGCCATGATGACAACCGTCTCGGGGCGGCGCAGCCTGCTGTTGCTCAGCCTCCTGGCCGTATTGCTGGCCTCGATACTGGTGTTTCTGTACCTCAAGTCCAGTTCCGAGCAGACCACCACCTACACCGAATCCCGGGACCTGATCCGTCAGATCAAGCAACAGGATTCGCAGTGGGAAAGTGAAGTCCTCAAGGCCCGGGTGGCGATCACCCACAATTACGACCCGCTGGTCTCGCCGATGAACGAGATGAATCGCCTGTGGGCACGTTTCGAATCCATGGAATCCGGGCATGGGCGCGGCGAATCCACACAATGGGACCATGCCCACGAACGCTACCTGGACGCCATGCAGGAAAAAACCCGTCTGGTGGAGCAGTTCAAGTCGCACAACGCGTTACTGCGCAACTCCCTGGCGTTTCTGCCCAGCGCCGAAGATGACATTCAGGCACAACTGGCCAATCTGTCCGACCTCGACAAGATTCAATTGCAGAACATCGTCACCGACACCTATGACCTGTTGCTCAGCGCACTGGAGTTCGCCCAGGTCGCGTCTGACGACAAAGCCTCCGACATCGAGGTGGGCCTGAACAAACTGGCGGTGAACGCGCAACGCCTGCCGGCGGACTTTCAAACCCCGATCAGGATCCTGAGCAATCACATCGCCCTGATCCTGCGCGAGCAACCGATCGTCAATCGCCTGCTCGATCAGATCGAGTCGATCCCTGTGGCCGAGCGCCTGGACACCATCACCAACATGCTCGACCTGGATCAGCAACAGGCCGAACGAACCGACCAGAAATACCATTTCTACCTGCTGCTGTTTTCCGTCCTGCTGATGTTGTCGCTGCTGTGGCTGGCCATCCGCCTGATCCGCAGCTTTGCCGAAATCAACCGGGTCAATGCGGCCCTGCAAACCGCCAACGATGTGCTCGAACAACGGGTCGACGAGCGGACCCGCGAACTGAAGAACGTGCAGAGCGAGTTGCTCGACGCCGCACGACAGGCCGGCATGGCGGAAATCGCCACCAACGTGTTGCACAACGTCGGCAACGTGCTCAACAGCGTGAACATTTCCTCCGACCTGATCTCGCGAAAACTGCGCAGCAGCAAAGCCTTGGGGCTGGGCAAGGCGATGCAGTTGATCAACGAACACCCGGACGACCTCGGGTCGTTTCTGACCGAGGATGCCAAGGGCAAGCTGCTGCCCGGCTACCTCAACCAACTGGTGGGCGCCATCGCCCAGGAACAGCAGGAAATGGCCGACGAACTGGCGCAGATGAACAAGAGCGTCGATCACATCAAGGACATCGTCGCCACCCAGCAATCCTATGCCGGCGCCAACAGCATGACCGAACCGCTGTACATCAACGAACTGCTCGAAGATGCACTGCGCATGAACGCCGGGGCGCTGACCCGGCATCACGTCACGGTGTTCAAGGAATACGGCGACGTGCCCCAGGTAATGGGTGACAAGCATCGACTGCTGCTGATCCTGATCAACCTGATCAGCAACGCAAAGTACGCGATGTCCGACCTCAGCAACCGCCCGCGGACCATGACCCTGGGGGTGAAAATCGTTGATGACGGTTTTCTGGAGATCAGCGTCAAGGACGATGGCGAGGGCATCGCACCGGAGAACATGACGCGGATCTTTGCCCACGGTTTCACCACCCGCAAGGATGGCCACGGCTTCGGCCTGCACAGTTGCGCCCTGGCGGCCATCGAGATGAACGGCCATCTGACCGCCCACAGCGACGGGCCTGGCCTGGGCGCCCTGTTCACTTTGCAGATCCCGCTGATCACGGTAACGGAGAACGCATGAGCGAACTGTCGAACCGCCGCATCCTGCTGATCGACGACATGCCGTCGATCCACGAAGACTTTCGCAAGATCCTCACCCCGAACCGGGCGCAGTCGGCGGAACTGGACGAGATGGAGGCGGCCCTGTTCGGCGCCCCCGCCAAGCCCCGGCGGGCGATGTTCGAACTGGACTCGGCCTATGGCGGCGAGGAAGGCCTGGCCAAACTCAACCTGGCCCTGCAGGAGCAATGCCCCTACGCCCTGGCCTTTGTCGACATGCGCATGCCCGACGGTTGGGACGGAGCGAAAACCATCGAACAGTTGTGGCTGCAGGATCCGCAATTGCAGGTGGTGGTCTGCACCGCGTATTCCGATTATTCCTGGGATGAACTGCTGGATCGCCTGCACGCCCATGACCGGCTGCTGATCCTGAAAAAGCCGTTCGACAACATCGAAGTCCAGCAGATGGCCAACACCCTGCTGACCAAATGGCAGATGACCGAACGTGCATCATTGCAAATGCATCACCTGGAACATCTGGTGGACCAGCGCACCGCCCAGTTCAAGCAGGCCAGCGAAGCCTTGCAGCGAGAGATCGACGAACGCAAGCAACTGGAAGGCCAGTTGGTGCAGTCGGAAAAACTCGCCTCGCTGGGGCAACTGGCTGCCGGGGTCGCCCACGAAATCAACAATCCGATCGGCTTCATTTCCTCCAACCTCGGCACCCTCGACGGTTACTTCCAGCAACTGCTGGCCATGCTCGGCGCCTACCACTCAGCGGGGCAGGCCCTGGCTGCCGAGCCGGCTGCGCAGTTGCAACAACTGCGCGAGCACCTCGAAGTGGATTTTCTGCTGGAAGACATTCCGGTGCTGATCCGCGAATCCAAGGAAGGCATCGGCCGGGTCGGGCAGATCGTCAAGGACCTCAAGGACTTCTCCCGGGTCGATACCCAGCAACAATGGCAGTGGGCGAACCTGCAACAGGGTATCGAGTCGACCCTGAACATCGTCGCCAGCGAACTCAAGTACAAGGCCGATGTGGTCAAGGAGTATCAGGACCTTCCGGAGATCGAGTGCCTGCCCTCGCAGATCAATCAGGTCATCATGAACCTGGTGATCAACGCGGCGCAGGCCATGGGCGCCGAGCGCGGCACCATCACCTTGCGCACTGCGGTGCAGGGTGAGTCGGCGATCATCGAAGTGGCCGACACCGGCTCGGGCATTGCCCCCGAGACCCTGCAGAAAATCTTCGATCCGTTCTTCACCACCAAACCCGTAGGCCAAGGGACAGGGCTGGGCCTGTCCCTGTCCTATGGCATCGTGAAGAAACATGGCGGGGACATTTCGGTCAGCAGCACTTTGGGCACCGGCACCACGTTTCGCGTGCAATTGCCCTTGCGCCAGACCCGGCCTGCGGCCTGATGTCAGGTCGCTTCCTGGAAATCCATTTCCGGTGGCTGGCGACGGAAACCGCCGGTCAGCACCGCCAGATACACCACGCCAATCGCCAGCCAGCTCAGGCCCAGATACACCGCCAGGTGATCGAGGCTGACCATCAACCACAAGTCCGCCACCAGACCGATGAACGGGAACACCAGAAACAGCAGCAGCTCACGCAGACCTTTTTTCTCGCCACCGATCCAGTAATGAAAGATCACTGACAGGTTGACCAGACTGAAGGCCAGGAATGCGCCGAAGTTGATGAACGAGGTCGAGGTGGTCACGTCGAGTTTCAGCGCCAGCAATGCCACCACGGCGCAGAGCAGGATGCTGTTGACCGGTGTGCCGAAGCGTTCGTGCAAGGTGCCGAAGAATGACTTGGGCAACACACCGTCACGGCCCATCGCGAACAACAGCCGCGAACCGCTGGCCTGGGCGGACAGTCCCGAGGCGAACTGACCGACGATCAAACCGATGAGGAAGATCGACACGAACAGATCGCCGCCGATATTGCGCGCAATCTCATAGGCCGCCGAGTCGACGTTGTCGAACTGGAACGACGGATGAGCGACCTGCACGAAGTACGACACGCCGACGAAAATCAGCCCACCGATCAGGGTGATCAACATGATTGCCCGAGGGATGGTGCGACGTGCATCGCGGGTTTCTTCGGTGAGGGTGCTGACCGCATCGAAACCGAGGAACGAGTAGCAGGCGATGGCCGCACCGCTCATGATCAGCGGCATCTGCATGTCGCCGTTGAAGAACGGCTTGATCGACCACAGCGGCGTGCTGGCATCGCCGCCGACGTAATGCACGCACAGGGCGACGAAGGCGATCAGCACCAGAAACTGCACCAGCATCAGCCAGGCGTTGATGCCGTTGGCCAGCTTCAGGCCGATGATGTTGATCGCACTGGTGATGCCGATGAACGCCAGCACCCAGATCCACTGCGGGATCGACGGGAAGGCCGAAGCGAGATATGCGGCACCGATCAGCCAGATCGCCATCGGCAGAAACAGGTAATCGAGCAGCACCGCCCAACCGGCGATGAACCCGAGTTTCGGGCTGATGGCCTTGCGCACATAGCTGTAGGCCGAGCCGGCCACCGGGAACGCGGCGGCCATGCGGCCATAACTCATGGCGGTGAAGAACATCGCCACCAGCGCCGCCAGGTACGCGGCGGGCACCATGCCGGCGGTGGACTGGGCGAGGATGCCGAACGTGCCGAGGACAATGATCGGCGTCATGTAGGCGATGCCGAACAGCACCACCGACCCCAGCGAAAGGGTGCGTTGCAAACGAGCCATGGGCGACTTACTCCGGATTTTATTGGATTTATGGCAGAGGCCGAGTTCGGCGAGTGTTTCGGGTGTTGCGTTGTTGTTTTTGGTCAAGCAAGTGTGTTGTCTGTCAGGGCCTCATCGCGAGCAGGCTCACTCCCACAGTGACCACTTCCCCCTGTGGGAGCGGGCTTGCCCGCGAAGGCGCCAGCCCGACAAATACAAAATCCGGATCAACGTGAAGGAATCAGCAGCTCCCGCAGTCCAGAAGCGTGTTCAACCACCTCCCCCGGCAACCTCAACCGCTGATCATCCAGATACCGATAATCCTTGCGCGCCAGCTCCAGCTGAGCGAAATCCAGTTCGACACTGAACCGCCCTTCCTCACGCCCGGCCTCGAACAGCACCGTGCCCAGCGGATCCACCAGCGCACTGCCGCCGGCGAACATCAGCCCGTCATCCCCGGCTTCCACCCGGTTGACCATCAGCGCAAACGCCTGGTTTTCCTGGGCCCGGGCCATGATTGCGGTGCGGTGGGTCGGGCCGTAAGGGTCCATGTTGCCGTTGGTGACGATCAGCAACTCGGCGCCCAGTTGCGCCAGGGCACGGGCCGATTCCGGGAACTCGATGTCGTAGCAGATCAGCAGACCGACCCGCACGCCGTTCCACAGGCACGTGGCGTAACGGTCGCCGGCCTCGAACACACCGCGATCCGAGGCCCAGAGGTGGGTCTTGCGGTATTTCAGGGCGATGCCTTCGGGGGTGATCAGCAGCGTGGTGTTGTAGAAGCGGCCGTTGTCGTTTTCAGCCATGCCGATCACCACGACAATGTTGCGTTCGCGGGCAGCGGCCTGCACCGCGCTGACGGTCGGGCCGTCTACCGCTTCGGCGATCTGCGCCACGGTGTCGGCGGTCGGGAAGCCCATCAGGTGGGTCTCGGGGAACACGATCAGTTGCGTGTCGGCCGGGCACTCGGCAATCGCCGCCAAGGCGCGTTCAAGGTTGTACGCCGTGTCTTTGTCACGGCCCGTCAGCTGGGCGAGTTCGACTTTCATGGGGAGTCCTTGTTATGAGCGCCGGGCGCCGAAAGATTGCCCGGCGGCTGTCTGTGGGCCAGTATGCTTCGCATTCGACCGGCCAGGGAATTACGCGGCCGGGGTAACCCGATAGGGGTAGAGGCATGACTGTTTCGTTTGACGACATCACCTGGCACCGCGCCGTCGGGCAGTTGATCGACGCCCTCGACAAGCCGAATTTCTGGGCGCAACTGGTACGCCTGCTCGACCAGTACGTGCCGTTCGATAGCTGGGTGGCGCTGCTGTTCAGCGCCGACCGTCACCCCCAGGTGTTCGCCGAATGCCCGGGGGAAGACGGCAGTCCCGACCAGTTGTTCCAGGATTACCTGCGCGGGTTGTACCTGCTCGACCCGTTCTACATCGCTTGCCGCGAGCAATCGCGCACCGGGTTGTACCGCCTGTCGGAGGTCGCGCCGGAGCATTTCGAGCTCACCGAGTATTACCAGCGATACTTTCGTCTGAATGTGGTGGCCGACGAAATCCAGTTCAATTGCCAGCTCGAAGGCGACCGCACGCTGTGCCTGTCACTGGGCAGCAAACAGCGTTTCAGTGGCGAGCAGATTGCCCTGCTGTCGCTGATCCAGCCGTGGGTGCTCGGCCTGTTGCGCCAGCGCCTGCCCTACGAGATCAATGAAATCGTCGCCCTCGCCCCGTCGCCGGCGCAACCGGACTGGCGGGTGCAGCTTGAAGCGTCGGTGCAGCAACTCAAGGGCGCGCAACTGACCGCCCGGGAACTGGATGTCGGGCGTTTGATGCTCAGCGGTTGCTCCAGTAAAGAAATCGCCCGTAAGCTGGAAATCTCTGTTGAAACCGTGAAAGTCCATAAGAAACACATGTACAGCAAGCTGGGGATCAAATCCCAGTCGGAGCTGTTTTCGATTTTCCTGCAGGCGCAGAACGCCTGACTGCCGCAAAAAATCTGTCCGAACCAAGGAAACCGTATGAGCCTGTCACTCCTGAGCCGCTACGCCTTCTTTGCCGTCTGCGTGATTTTCACCCTCGCCAGCCTGCCCTTCCTCGAACACGACTGGCTGTGGCCGATCACCGCCGTCACCGGGGTGCTGAGCCTGCTCGGTCTTTTCGACCTGATGCAAAGCCCGCACGCGGTGCGCCGCAACTACCCGATCCTGGGCAACATCCGTTATCTGGTCGAGGGGATTCGCCCGGAAATCCGCCAGTACCTGCTGGAATCCGACAGCGACGCCCTGCCCTTCTCCCGCGCCCAGCGTTCGCTGGTGTATTCGCGGGCCAAGAATGAAAGCGCCGACAAACCGTTCGGCACCCTGATCGACGTGTATCAGTCCGGTTTCGAGTTCATCGGCCACTCGATGCGCCCGGCGCCGCTGAGCGACCCGAACAGTTTTCGCGTCACCGTTGGCGGCCCGCAATGCACCCAGCCGTATTCGGCGTCGGTGTTCAACATCTCGGCCATGAGTTTTGGCTCCCTCAGCGCCAACGCGATCCGCGCGCTGAACCAGGGTGCAAAACTCGGCAACTTCGCCCACGACACCGGCGAAGGCAGCATCAGCCCCTATCACCGCGAACACGGCGGAGACCTGACCTGGGAACTGGGCAGCGGTTACTTCGGCTGCCGTACCAGCGACGGCCGTTTCGACCCGGAACGCTTCGCCGCCCAGGCGCAGACGCCGCAAGTGCGGATGATCGAAATCAAGATGAGCCAGGGCGCCAAACCCGGCCATGGAGGAATTCTGCCCAAGCACAAGGTCACCCAGGAAATCGCCGACACCCGCGGCATCCTGATGGGCGAAGACTGCATCTCGCCGTCCCGCCACAGCGCGTTCTCCACGCCGATCGAAATGATGCATTTCATCCAGCAACTGCGTGAACTGTCCGGCGGCAAACCGGTGGGCTTCAAGTTCTGCCTCGGTCATCCGTGGGAGTTCATGGGCATCGCCAAGGCCATGCTGGAAACCGGCATCCTCCCGGACTTCATCGTGGTCGACGGCAAGGAAGGCGGGACCGGCGCCGCACCGGTGGAGTTCACCGACCACATCGGCGTGCCGATGCGCGAAGGCCTGCTGTTTGTGCACAACACGCTGGTCGGTCTGAATCTGCGGGACAAGATCAAGCTCGGCGCCAGCGGCAAGATCGTCAGCGCTTTCGACATCGCCAGCGTGCTGGCCATCGGCGCCGACTGGGCCAACTCGGCGCGGGGCTTCATGTTCGCCATCGGCTGCATCCAGTCGCAAAGCTGCCACACCAACAAATGCCCGACCGGCGTCGCCACCCAGGACAACCTGCGCCAGCGCGCACTGGTGGTGCCGGACAAGGCCCAGCGGGTCTACAACTTCCATCGCAACACGTTGAAGGCACTGGCGGAAATGCTCGCCGCCGCCGGCCTCGATCATCCGTCGCAACTGTCGGCCAAGCACCTGGTACGGCGCATGTCGGCCACCGAGATCAAACTGTTCTCGCAGTTGCATGTGTTCCTGAAACCGGGGGAACTGCTCACCGGGGAAGTGAACGGCGAGTTCTATTCGCGGATGTGGCAGATGGCGCGGGCGGACAGTTTTGAGCCGCAGGACATCGCGGCTGCCTAGCGGTAACGCTCACCAACTCAAGAGCCGACCATGAGGCGGCTCTTTCATGACGATGAAACCGTAATCGCCGATCAGATAGATGCGGTAATAGAGGCTGTCCACCAGCGCTGGAAAACCCTGATAGCCGACGCGGGTGGCGTTGCGTCGCTCGCGTTCGGCGACCACGTTGGTGATGCCGGCCGAGGGCAGGTTTTCGGCGAGCATGAAGTAGTCGATATTCAGCAGATAGCGCAGCACCGGCAGCTGTTTGAACGTGCCCGTCGCACTCGCCAGCCAGCGGTCGGAGTAAGTGACCGAAATATAGATCCGCTTGGCTTCGCGCAATTCGCGATGGGCAGAAATGTCGTGACTGAGGCTGTAGAGAGCGCTGCTGGCGAAGGTTTTCTCCATCGTCAGCACCCGCCCGTACGCGAAGGACAGCGACAGCGTGGCCAGAAGCGGAATCGCCAACAACAGGGGCAGCTGCGAGTGCAGCGACGTCAATCCGATACGGGCCAGATAGAACAGCAACATCAGCAGCACGCCGAACCCCATCAGGGTTCGCGCACCTTCGTTGAAGTCGCGAAACAACAATGTCATCCCCGGCACCAGCAGCACAATCAGCGGCAAAGTCAGCAGGCAGCCAAAGCTCAGGAGCAGGCCCTTTGCGAGTGGTTCCCGGCGCAGGCGAATCTGCCGTCCCAGTGTCACACCACCGAATAAAGCACACACAAGCAACACGACGAACACCGCCGTGTAGCCACCGTGAAACAGCAGTGCCACCTTCTCCAGGACCCGGCCAGAATTGATGCCGATCTGCAACAGTGGATCAGCACTGAAGTCGAGCAATTCGGTGCGTGTTGAATCCGTGAACGGATAGGCCGTGACTGCGTAGATCGACACGCCCAGCACCAGTTGCGCCAGCCTCCATCCCGACAGGCGCCAGAACTCCGCCCACGGCACTCGCCGATGAACAGTCCTCAGTAACTCCACACAGCACAGTCCGAGAAACACATTGAGGCTGATCTGATACAGCCCGATCGCCAGCGCCAGCAACACCGAAGGCACCAGCCATCGCTGTATCCGGGAAGTGCCGCAAAACGTGATCGCGTAAATCACCGCCACCAGACTCAGGGCCATGCCGGCCCCGTCGTATTGATAGGACAGGTTCTGCAGCAGGAACGGGTTGTACCAGAGCGGCAACGGCACCAGACAACAGGCCAGGGTCGGTTCAGGGAAATAGTGAAAGGTCAGTCGGGTCAGGGCCAGTGACATCGCCAGCGTGGCGAGCAACAGCGGCAAGGGATAGATGTTCGGCGCAGCGCCCGTGAACGTCAGCGCTTTATACAGCCAGTCCATGAACAGGCGCCCCTGCCCGGCCCACACATTACCGGCAGCCAGGGTGCGCCAGTTGTCATCGATGTAGGGGAAGTCGGCGAGGATCAGCGGCAGGATGTACAGCGTCGTGGCGAGCAGGAAAAACAGCACGACCTGACGGCGGCCGAGTTCTCGTACGAGAAAATCGCTGATCCTCATACCGGCGCCTCTGTGCACTGCCGCGCGGGAAACTGCGTCTATAAAGCTTGGAACATGGCACGAGGTCAGAGGTCGTTTTTTACGCGGTTTTCAGACAAGCGGCCTCAATCTCTCGCCCACAAACAAGCCCCGGCCAATCGACCGGGGCTTTCAGGTTTCAGCAATGGCGATTTACGAAGCCGAACGCACCGCACCTTGCGACACATCGGTCGGTTGCAGCTTGAACACGTAGAACAGAACGGTCAGCAGCACCAGGAACGCCGGGCCGACATACAGCGCCACGCGGGTGTCCGGGAAGTACGCCATCAGGCCCACCACCAGCACCAGGAACGCCAGCGCCAGATAGGAGCTGACCGGGAACAGCCACATCTTGTACTTCAGGCCGGCCCGCTCGCTGGCGCTCAGGCCTTTGCGGAATTTCAGCTGGGCCAGCAGGATCATCACCCAGGTCCAGATCGCGCCGAAGGTGGCGATGGACGTCACCCAGACGAAGACTTTTTCCGGCACCAGATAGTTCAGCAGTACGCCCAGCAGCAGGGCGAAGATCGACAGCAGCAACGCCCGACGCGGCACGCCGTTGGAGGTCTTGGCGAAGCCGGCAGGCGCCTGGCCGTTCTGCGCCAGGCTGTAGAGCATGCGCCCGGTGCTGAAGATGCCGCCGTTGCAGGACGACAGTGCGGCAGTGATCACCACGAAGTTGATGATGCCGGCGGCGGTCTTGATGCCCAGACGTTCGAAAGTCATCACGAACGGGCTGCCCTGCGTGCCGATTTCATTCCACGGGTAGATCGACAGGATCACGAACAGTGCGCCGACGTAGAACAGCAGAATCCGCCAGAACACCGAGCCGATGGCACCGGGAATGGTCTTCTGCGGGTTCTTCGCTTCACCGGCGGTCAGGCCGATCATCTCCACGCCCAGATAAGCGAACATCACCATCTGCAGCGACATCAACACGCCCGTGACGCCGTTGGGCATGAAGCCGCCATGGGTCCACAGGTTGGAAATCCCCAGCGCCACACCGTCGTTGCCGAAACCGAAGGCGATGATGCCAATGCCGCCGAGCACCATGGCGATGATGGTGACGATCTTGATCAGCGCAAACCAGAACTCGAACTCACCGAAGGCCTTCACCGCGATCAGGTTGATCGAGCCCATGCTGACCAGCGCCGCCAGCGCCCAGATCCAGCGCGGCACATCGGGGAACCAGATGCCCATGTACACCGCCACTGCGGTGATTTCCGCGACGCAGGTCACCAGCCACAGGAACCAGTAGTTCCAGCCGGTGAGAAAGCCTGCCAATGGGCCGAGATAATCCTGTGCGTAACGGCTGAAGGAACCGGCCACCGGGTTGTGCACGGCCATCTCGCCGAGGGCGCGCATGATCACCAGGATCGCCAGGCCACCGATGATGTAGGACAGCATGATCGCCGGGCCGGCCATTTCGATGGCCTTGGCCGAACCGAGAAACAGACCGACACCGATACAGGCGCCGAGCGCCATCAGACGGATATGCCGTTCGCCGAGTTCGCGTTTGAGTGGACCGCCGTTCGCGGTCTCGCCATGGGGCGGGTGATTGCCGACTGGCATGGGGGACTTCCTCGTCTTGTTATTGGATAGACCACCGAGTGTCGAAGCGTCGGCCGATAAGCCCCGGCTTCCCGACACCGCACCGGCCTCGTGGGCAGACGCGTCCTCCAGGTCCGGGCCTGGGGATCAGCGGGGCTGGCAGTATAAAAAGCTTCCAGCAGGATATTTCACTCTAAAAACCGACTTATTCAGCGACAAGCATCGTTATAAATCGGCATTTCGAGATAAAAACTCCTGAAAAAACCGGATTATTCACTGCCGAAATGGGCGCCGAGTATTGCACAGCAATGGTGCAGCGTCATGCCCCTACCCAAGTCGTATTTACCCGCGAACCGCTCTGATCCGCGCTTTTTCGAGACATTCACAGGCGTTGCTGCCGGATTGCCCACTGCGCAGATTTGTTCAGGGTCGAAGCTTCACAATTTTTTCACCCGCGCCAACCACCGACTAAGCTTCAGTCAAGTCCGATCAATCTGCGTGAATGGATCAATCGACTATGGGCGCTTTGTGGCAAACCGATTCGAGTGAAAAAGTGGTTCCGACTGAACGTGTGGATGAAGCGCCTGTTCCTGAGAAACCCCGTCGTAACCGGCATGGGTGGAAGGCTTTCTGGCTGTTGCTGGTGATCATTGCGATTGTGGTGGGCCTGGCCGCGATGAAGGAAATGCGCACCTCGCGTTTTCAATCCCGCGAGGTCAGCCAGTACGCCGCCAAATTGACCTATGAACTGCAACCGGGCCCCAGCGAAGCCATTCGTTACCCAGGCAACGGGCCGTTCGATCTGCGTCTGGGTTACAGCTCGCTGGATGAGTTTTTGCCACGACTGCTCAAGCGCAATTACGTGATCACCGAACAGACGCGCTTCTCGCCAGCGCTGCTCGGCTATACCGACAAGGGCCTGTTCGTGCCCTACTCCGAGAAAATCCAGGCGGGGCTGTCGATCACCGATTGCCGGGCCGCGCCGCTGTATCAGTACAACTATCCGCAACAGCTGTATTCAAGTTTCGAGTCGATCCCGCCGGTGGTGGTCAACAGCCTGCTGTTCATCGAAAACCGTTTCCTGCTGGATCCCAAACAACCGCTGGCCAACCCGGCAGTGGACTGGCCGCGCTTCGGCATGGCCGCGTGGTCGCAGGTTGCCAAGTTGCTGCACTTGCCCGGGCAGTCGGCGGGCGGCAGCACCCTGGCCACGCAACTGGAAAAGTATCGCCACTCGCCCGACGGACTGACGGTGAACGGTGCCGAGAAAATCCGCCAGATGATTTCCGCCAGCGTACGCGCCTATCAGGCCGGACCGGACACCTTGCCGGCGCGGCGCAACATCATTCGTGACTACCTCAACAGCGTGCCGTTGTCGGCAGTGCCGGGGCATGGCGAAGTCCATGGCATGGCCGAAGGCTTGCGGGTCTGGTACGGCGCCGATTTCAACGAAGCCAACAATAAACTCGCCAGTACCGCGACCGATCCACAGACCATGGCCGACAAGGGCCTGGCTCTGCGGGAAATGCTCTCGCTGATGATCGCCCAGCGCCGTCCTTCGCATTATCTGACCAAAGGCCGGGAAGAACTGGCCGACCTCACTGACAGCCACCTGCGCCTGCTCAAACAGAATGGCGTGATCGACAACGCGCTGGCCGATGCCGCCCTGGCCAGCAAGGTCACTTACCGCGACTGGCAGACCCAGCCAACCATTCAGCCGATCGAGACCAATAAAGGCATCAGCGTCGCCCGCAGCCGGTTGGCCTCGATGCTCAATCGTCCGCTGTACGACCTCGACCGCCTCGACCTCTCGGCCACCAGCACCCTGCAAGGCGAACTGCAAACCCAGGCCACCGCCTACCTGAAGAAACTCGCCGACCCGGCCTACGCCGCCGAAGTCGGCCTGATGGGCGAACGCCTGCTGACGCCCACCAGCACCACCCAGGTGCGCTACAGCTTCACCCTGTTCGAACTGACACCGGACGGTTCGCGGGTGCGGGTGCAGACCGACAGCACCGACCAGCCGTTCGACATCAACGAAGGCAGCAAACTGGAACTGGGCTCCACGGCAAAGATGCGGGTGCTGACCACCTACCTGCAAATCATCTCGGAGCTGCATGACAAGTACGGCGCCATGACCGTGCCGGAACTGAAGAAAGTCGACGTGCCGGATCAGGACCGCCTGACCCAGTGGGTGATCGATTACCTGATCCAGAACAAGGATCACGATCTGTCGAAGATGCTCGGCGCAGCCCTTGACCGCAAATATTCCGCCAGCCCCGGCGAAGCGTTTTTCACCGGTGGCGGCCTGCACGTGTTCCACAACTTCCGCAAGGAAGACAACGGCCGCATGCCGACCCTGCGCGATGCCCTGCGCGAGTCGATCAACCTGCCGTTCATTCGCCTGATGCGCGACCTGGTGCGCTATACCACCTACTCCGGCCCCAACAACAGCGCCGAGCTGCTCAAGGACGACCGCGACCCGCGGCGTCAGGAATACCTCGCCTCGTTCGCCGACCGCGAAGGCACTTCGTTCCTGCTCAAGTTCTGGAAGAAGTACAAGAACAAGGACACCCAGGCTCGCCTCGACACCTTCCTCGACAGCATGCGCCCGACGCCGATCCGCATGGCCGCCGTGCACCGTTATCTGCTGCCCAACGCCAGCCAGGAAGACTTCAACAGCTTTGTCCGCTCACATCTGAAGGGCGTGAAAATCACCGAAAAACTGACCGACGAACGCCTCGAACGGCTTTATCTGGCCTACGGCCCCGGCACCTACGATTTGCCCGACCAAGGCTTCATTGCCAAGGTCCACCCGCTGGACCTGTGGCTGATCGGCTACCTGCTCAATCACCCGGACGCGACCTGGAGCCAGATCGTCAAGGCCAGTCAGTTCGAACGTCAGGAAGTCTACAGCTGGCTGTTCAAGAGCAAGCACAAGGGCGCCCGCGACAGCCGGATCCGCACCATGCTGGAGATCGAAGCGTTCCTCGACATCCATCAGCGCTGGCAGAAAGTCGGTTACCCGTTCGATCACCTGGTGCCGTCGCTGGCCACCGCCATCGGCAGCTCCGGCGACCGCCCTGCCGCGCTGGCCGAACTGATCGGCACCATCCTCAATGACGGTGTGCGCATGCCGACCCTGCGCATCGACAGCCTGCATTTTGCCGCCGGTACGCCTTACGAAACGCGAGTGGTCAATGACCCGCATGTCGGCAAACGCGTGATGCCTTCCGAGGTCGCTACCGCCATGCGCGAAGCGCTCTCCCAGGTGGTGGATTCGGGGACTGCCAAACGTGTTTCCGGCAGTTTCAAAATGGCCGATGGCCGACCGCTGATCATGGGCGGCAAGACCGGTACCGGTGACAACCGGATCGAAGCCATCGGTTCCGGCGGACGGATCCTCAGTTCCAAGTCGATCAACCGTACCGCCACGTTTGTGTTCTACATCGGCGACAGTCATTTCGGCACGCTCACGGCCTATGTGCCCGGTCGTTCGGCGGAGAACTTCAAATTCACCTCGGCGTTGCCGGTCCAGGTGCTCAAAGGCATGGCCCCGATTCTTAACAACTATCTGCAACCGGGTAGCCACACGCAATGCCAGCCGGTCGAGGTTGCGCGCCGCTGAAAGGTGGCGCGTCATTTCCCCGATATCGCTGCCGGGTCATATTTATTTGGTTTTCACATTCAAATTCAAGAACATGAATCACGGGATCCGCTGGTGTTCCGACAGGATATTTTGACTTTTATTTGAGAGACAGAGGAATACGCTAATGATCCTCTGACAAACGAAATGGAATTCAGATGTCCAGCCTTAAAACAAATACCCCACCTCTCTCGACAACTTCTTTCACGATAAAAGGCCGACACTACGAGCTCATCAAAAACACTATCCACGACACATTCAAACAAACTTCACTGCACCGGGCCGTGGCTTTGAATTCAGCCTCTCTGAAGAAGTATCCATGGCACGAAAAACAGAGTCAGGCGTCAGTGAAAGCGGCAAATCTCGTCGCCTGGCATGCACAGAACCAGACTGATCAGGCCCTGAGCAAAATCAAAAGTCTGGAATCGTTCGCCGTACATTTGCTGAAAAACGAACTCAAGGAAAAATTTGGCCTGACTATCAATGTCAAGCGAACTTACTTGAGATTGTATTTCCCGAAGGAACTGCCTTGGTACACCATCAATGTATTACCTGGTTTTTCCAGTCGAACCGTGTCCCTTCTGGACGCGGCGCTGCACAATTTCGCAAGTAAGGAAACCTTTACTACCGATTCCGATTTCATCAGTAAACCCGATGAAAACGGACACTTCGATGTACTGGAAATCAAACAGAAAATGTCAATCGAGCAGTTCAAGACATTGTGTCGAGAACTGGATATCGGCAAACGCTACACCCGTTATCTGCGACACCACTTACTGCCTCGCGATCCCGCAACACGTGCCGCGCTCGAGAAACAGACGACCGACAGCCAGAAAGCTGCGTTGATACTCGCTGCGCATCTGGCTCTGCTGACCAACGATATTGGTAGCAACGCCCATGCCGTGGTTCTGGGCATGGCCGAAGGGCAATCCGGGCTGACGCTGGATGGAAAGGTCATGCAGTGTTGCGAATTGTCGATCATGGATGCTGCATTGACCGGAATCGTGCTGTTCACTTCGGTCGAGCGGCAGAGCGCTGGTGAAGACCGGATGATTGCTTACATTCCCCATGACCCCGAGCACCCGTTGAAGGAGTACGCCTCGTCGCTGGACTTCGTCAGAGAACTGACTCGCCAGCTACGTGCCAACGAGACCCTGTCCAAAGGACAGAGCAACTATTGGCAATTTTTCAGCCAGTTCATCGATCAGCAACAGCGCGGTCATTTCTTTGCCGGACTCGACCAGCGACTGAACGAGATCAAATGGCCGAAAGAGAAGGATCGTCTGGACCCGGGGCCGACCTGGAGCCCCACTCGGGTGGAGAAACCCCGACTGGCCTTTCAGGTTCGACCGTTCACGCAGAATCTGTGGAGGCATCAGTACCAGCGAAAAATCGACAAGATCTTCAACGATGCTCGAGACATCGCCGTTTCAACCGAAATGGCCGACCGAAAGGAACGCTGGGCCTGGTGGGACAATTTCGAAAAAATGCTTTCCGACATTTTCCAGGCCGCCTTGCTGGTTCTTACGCCTTTTGTTCCTGTTGTCGGTGAGCTCATGATGGCCTATACCGCTTATCAACTGATCACGGACACTGTAGAGGGCTGGATCGATCTGGCGGAAGGGCATTGGGCAGCATTTGGCGAACAGGTGCTCGGAGTCCTGACCGACTTCATCCAATTGGGTACATTCGCCATCGGCGGCGAGATCGGAAAGGAGTTCAAACTCAAGGTTTCGTCCTTTGTCGACAACATGCTGCCAGTCATATCCCCCGACGGTAATATCCGTCTGTGGCACCCCGACCTCGGCCCGTATGAGATTAGTGGAGCGCCGCCACCGCCCGGCTCTCGTCGTGACGCCAAAGGTCTTTACCAACATGCCGGCAAAAACGTGCTGACACTCGATGGCAAGCACTATGAAGTCAGACAGGACTCACACAACGGCCAGTATCGTATCCAGCATCCAGCACGTCCCGGCGCCTACGCGCCGAAACTTCGCCACAACGGTCGTGGCGCCTGGGTGCATGAAGGTGAAAACCCGAGCGACTGGGCAGGCCCGAAACTGATGCGCCGCCTCGGCGCCATGGCGGAGGGCTTCAGTGATCCGCAACTGGAGACCGTCCGCCTGATCAGTGGCACCGAAGAGCATGCATTGCGCCGGATGTATGTCGAGAACGATCCCCCTCCGTTACTGCTGGAGGACACGCTCGAGCGTTTCCGGGCATCGCGGGACACTGCAACCGCCGTCTCGGATATTCGCGCCGGGCGTCCTATGGATCCCTCATCCTTATGGTTCGAACAACTGGTAACCGAATTGCCGGGCTGGCCCGAAGACTGCGCATTGAAGGTTGATCATGGTGCCGACGGACAAAGCGCCGCACACATTTACGGTAACGCCAACGCCCAACCGTCACGGACATTGACCGTCAGTCTGGCGGATGTCATGGCAGGCAGACTGCCGGAACAGGTGACCGGTTTTCTCTATGAAGCGCAGCTGGAGCGATTGCTTGGCGCCCGGGTTCCGAAGGAACGACGCGTGCAGACCCTGCGCGAACTGCTGGGGAACCAGGTCGATGCCCGCCGATACGACATTACGCAATATACCTATCGGTATCGCACGATCAGCCATGACCCGCGGATTCTTGAGCTTCAACGTCAGTTTCCGGACCTGCCGACAATCATCGCCGAACGTCTGGTCGCTCACGCCCGCCAGCGCGAACTGGACGCTCTGGACAACCATGACCGCCTTCCCCTTGACCTCAGGGCAACAGCCCGTGAATGCGCTTTCGAAACCCGCACGACGCGGGCGTTCGAAGGTTTTGGCGAGAATGAACGGCCGACCCCGGACACCGAGCGACTGGCTTTGAATGTGCTTCGTCTGCACAGCGACACCTATCGCGATTTGCGTATCGAAGTGCGCGATGGCTCGTTTGACGGGTCGCTGCGCTGCAACGCAGGTCCTGCGGATGCGAGCGAAATCCGCGTCCTTTTGCATGACGGGCATGGCCGCTATGAAGTCTTCGACGGCAACCGGCGCCCGTTGTCCGGTCTGGCCGATTTGTACGAGTCGATCCTGCAGGCGATTCCCGCTCAGGCAAGACAACAAACCGGATACAGACCAGGTCAGGGTCGTGCTTTCAAGCAATGGCTGATGGCAATGAGTGAATCGCCAAGGGAACGTCGCACGCTGCTGCTTGAACCTTCGATCCGGCCAGCCGTGCAGACTTCAATGGAGAACCTGGTGCGCGGTCCGGTATTTTCCAGATCGGCCCGGACGATCGAACAACGGGTGAAAGAACTGTATCCACAGTTGAATGATCGGGAAGTGGACATCTTCGTGAGCTCTCTGCCTGCAGGGCGTGATCCTTTCGAGACGGTCCGGGAGCTCAAGGATGAACTGCAAAGGCTGGAGAACCTCCTCGACGAGTGGAAATACTCACAGAGAAGTCCGGATCCCGACGGCTACGGGATCGTACCTGCCGGAGCGTGGACCATCACCGAGCGCCTGCTGGCGTGTTTCAAGCGAGAGGCGCGGACGTTCAACGAGCGCAGTGTTCGCCATGACGGTGGTTACACGCTGGATCTTTCCAGCGAGGGACTGGGAGTTGACCTTGAGAAATGGTGGAAGACACTCCCCGATCTGAAGCTCTGGTTCGATCAGGTCACGACCCTGAATCTTGACCATGCACGCTTCTCACCGGCATCCAGCGGTCTCTTGAAGCACTTCCCCAATCTGCGCCATTTCAGTGCCCGCCAATGCAGTCTGAAGCTGCTGCCTGCCAGAGTTGCCGAGATGCCGAAGCTGGAAACCTTACGACTCAATCGCAACCAGATTCGCCTGACGGCCGAATCATGGGCACAGCTCAGAGACCTTACGCACCTGCGTGTCCTGCGACTTTCCCTGAACCAGCTGGGGCGTGCGCCGGACGTCGGTCGAATGCCTCACCTGGCCGTGCTGGATCTGGCTTACGCCGGTATCGACAGCTGGCCGCAAGGGCTGTTCTCACCTCATCAACGTCCTCGCGGTTTCTTTCTCGATCTGTCCAGTCCGGCAATCACCAGCGTACCGAATGTTGAACCGGGATCGGCGGATGCATGGCTCATTGCTCGAACACGGTTGTCTGCGAGTTTCCTGGAGCCTGAAGATCGCGAGACCTTTTATCAATACCGAGATTCGGTGGGCCTGCCTCGAGAAAACCATTATTCGTTCCTTGCCTCAGAAGCTCGCAGCAAATGGTCAATGAGTGACGACTCTCTATTCTGGAGCGACGATGATCCAGGCCTGGCGACCTATCGCAACGAAGCCTGGGATAACCTGATGCACGAACCAGGCTCCCAGGGCTTTTTCCAGATCATCGACAGCCTCACTCAATCCGCCGATTACCGGGAGGGTGGCGCCTCACGCCAGATTCTGACCCGACGTGTCTGGGACCTGATCGACGCCATGGACATTGATACCGGGCTACGTGAAAACCTGTTTCGCACCGCTGAACAGCCGACCACCTGCGCCGATGCCAGCTCGGAAGTGTTCAACATCATGGGGGTACAAGCCCTCGCGTCACAGGCCTATTCCTACTCCGTCTCAGCCGTGGAGCTCGAAGGCAAACTGGTGAAACTGGCCCGAGGCGCTGCGCGTCTGGAACGGCTGAACGAAATTGCCCGTGCCGATGCACTGTCCCGACCGAGTCGCGAAGAAGAAGTCGAGATCTATCTGGCCTATCAGACCCGCCTCGGGGCGCGGCTCGAACTGCCCTGGCAGTCCGAATCCATGCTGTATGAAGGCATTGCAGGCGTGACGCGAGCCAGCATCGATAATGCCTACAGCACCATTATCGAGCTGGAGAACGGAGACGGGCTGGTCAACGGGATGCTCGAACAACCGTTCTGGGAACACTATCTGCGTGAGCAGCAAGCCGAGGCATACAGGATCAACGACGCGTCCTTTGAACGACAGTTGGCTCGGCTCGAACAAAGGCATTCACCTGATTCCGTGGCGCCGATCAGTGACGATGAGTACGCGCGCGAACTCGCCGAACTGGCGTACCGACGACAGGGGTTGGGACGCTCGCTGACAACCACAGCAATGCGCCGGCACGGGCTGCTGCCGATGCCTTCCTGAGGATATCGGCCCGATCAGACTTCCGAATCCCAGATCACCGTGACACTGCCGGCATAGTGCTTCGCCTGGCCGGGTTGCAACATGTGCTCCATGTAGTGACTCGGCACTTCGAAGTGCAGAACGCCAGGGGCACGATCCACGTAAGCCCCTGGTTGAAACAGCGTATCGGTCGGACGTTCGGTGAGGCGCTTGTGCTTCACCGGCTGGCCGGCAGCATCGGTAATGCCATGGGGCAGGCTGACGCTCAGATAGACCTGGGGAAACGTGCTGCCACTCTCGGGGTCACGCAAACTACAGGCGCCGACTCCTCCGAACTGACATTCGAAGGACATCCGGAATCGCGATGAAGTGGACAGATTGAATGTCTGGTCCCGGAACAACCGGACGGGACGTCGCCCCTCCTGCAACCAGGCCTGCCAGCCGCCCTGCGGTACCAGTTCGATCCTGCTGCCACCCGGCGGCAGGTCGACCTTGAGTACGTGCTGCACGTCCAGTACGAATCTGAAGGTGATGGTTGAATTGTCGGGCAGCAGGTTGTCCCCCGCATCGATATCCTGACCTGGGCCCGTGCCATAGGTGAGTTCGCCGGTATAAACGCCGGCCGACATCGCCAGCGGATTGGGGGTACGCAACTCATAGCCCACGTCCAGATAATCGTAGGACATCCACGGAATGCGAAAAGCCGCCTCCTTGCTGCATACGGCTTCAGCCGGCCCGCGCCAGAATGAGCGATAGAAGTTAGGTCCATGCGCGCTCATCGCCCCGGCATCACAAGGCCTTGAAGGAAACCACCAGCCTCTGCCACCCCACAGTTCGTTGTGTGCCTGTTGATCGTTGGCGGCGCCCGTGAGATTCACTGCCGTATCACTCAAGACGTACTGTGTGCCTACCCCTCCGATTCGCATTTCAACCGTGGCCGCTTCGCCGGTGGCGACGTGCTTCACCGTCAGGCTGCGCCATTGGTTCGGAATCTTGAACATCGCACCGTTGCGTACCGTCGCTCCCGGCTCGATCGAGCGCACTGAGGAGAAGCGCAACGGCAGCCGGACACCCGAAAGGTTATGGGCCTTGCAGTCGGCCACATAGGTACCGCAATAACCGCTTTGTGGCGTCTGATCGACAAATGCGTTGTTTTGCGGCCGGCCCGGGTCAGGAATGAAGCTGGCGCGCATTTCCTGGGTCACCGCGTGCGCTGTGGTGGACAGCATTGCACCCAGCCCCCACACAAACGCGCTGTTACTTGTAAACGTCCTGTTTTTTCCGAAGCTGAACTTCATGCAACATCCTTGCAGTGAAATGCGATGGAGGGTGGCCGAGCAAGCGCTCCTAGCCCCGGGGAGCCGCCGCGTTGAACATGAGACTGACGGTGCCGTAATAGTCGCCGGGCTTGTAGCCGTCGAACTGTTTTACCGGCTGGATCTCCAGCAACACCCGTGCCCCGGCCTTTGCTTCTTCGGCCGATACCACCTGCTGTGGAACGGGCTCGTGGCTTAATTCCTTGCCGTTGAAAAACACCCGCAGAATGATGTGCTGCTGCGAGTCCCTCGCATTGGTCAGGTAGGGAAAGCTCTCCAGGCGTGCCTCGATGGCACTGCTGTCATGCCTGACGTCGAAGTGCTTGCGCAGGGTGCTCAACGCGGAGGCATTCACGTCCCAGTGCAGCACCTGTTCGCGATGAATCCAGTCCGGCTCGCTGGGTATGACGTAGAACTGAAGCGTCGGAATATCCACCGACACATGGAACTCCAGCTCTTCCCGCGCCGCGAACGCCCAGGTGCTCATCAATCCCAATCCTGCGGCCGACGTCAGGGCCATCCATTGTCTGATCATTTTTCGTTTCCCTGAGGGTCAACCGGCGGTTTTCAGGTTCTTTTTGCTGTCGCCTTCGACCAGGATGAAGCGATATTCGCGTCCCGGCTTTTTCTCGAATTCGAACGTCTTGCCGGCCATGACATGGTGTTTGGTGGTCGGATCGCACTCGGCCTCATTGGTTCTGGAGCAACTCTTGAATTCGTCGATCACCACCACGGTGTTGCCGTTGTTGCGCACCTTGTAAGTGTCGGCACTATCGTCGATCACGCTGTCGAACCGGGCATTCTGCGGGCGGACGAAGAAGATCGTGCCGAAACCGGCCATGACGTTGACGCCCGCCGTCAGGGTCTTCTTGTATTCCTCGCGCTCTTCGCTGGAGACTGCGAATTCGTCCTCCTTCTCCGGTACCACCGGGACGAAGCGCACACGGAAGTAACGCTCCTTGTCGCGCTCCCCCATGAACAGCAATCGAGTGGCCTGCATACCCTGAGCAGGAATGATCAAGCGGGCGGGACTGGCCATCACCCCGTCCCGGGCGCCCGCCTCACCCTGCGCCTTGACCGGCACTTCAGTGGAAGTGCCGTCGGCGTTGTAGATGATTTCCAGCACGTTGATCTTGACGAACGCGGTGCTGTCACCGCTGTTGTAGACGCGTTTCAAGTAAGTGCTTTTGTCACCGGCCAGATAGTCGTAGACCACACCGATATTGATGTTCGGACCGGCGTGGGCGGATGGGTAAAACAGACTCAGAACCAACAGGGCAAATAATTGCTTCATGCACACGAACTCCTTTGTTGATCAATAACCAGATCGATCAGATCTCCGAGTCGAAAACGACAACGACTGTCTGCGAATACTTACTTCCTTTTTCCACCGTCAATATCTTCCTGATGGACTCCTTCTCGACTTCGAAATGCAAGGTTCCCTGCTGACGGTCAACGTATATGCCGGGCTGAAAAACAACGGCATTGACCTCATGGGGACGAAGACGCTGCCGATTGACCGGCCTGCCGCCGGCATCGGTCAAACCACCCGGCAGGGAGACGCTGACCGCCATCGCGGCATAACTCGACCAGTCATCGTTGAACAGAAAACAGTACTCGCTGGTGGCCGTACCGCCGCAGTCCAGATACACCTTGAACCGCGAACTGGCCGAGATATGAAACGTCTGGTCGCGAAACAGCCGCTCGGGAATTCGCCGGGTGTTGAGCCACGGCTGCCAGCCTCCCTCGGGTTCCAGCGCAATGCGATTACCGCCGGGTGGCAGGTCGACTTTCAGGGTGTGTTGCACATCCAGTACGAAATCCAGCGTCAGGTGAGTGTCGTCCGAGTCGAAGAACGGCCCCATATTGAAATCGGCGGAACCCCTGCCAACGCTGTAAGTCAGCGAGCCGGTATACAGGCCGGCTGACATGGTCAAGGGGTTCGGGGTTCGGGGTTCGCAATTCATAAGCGATATCGAGATGTTCGAAAGACATGTGCACCACATCGAATGCCGCGATCTTGTTGCAGCTTCCCGACTGCGGTGTCTTCCAGAAAAAACGATAAGTACTGGGCGTGTAAGCACCCACTCCGCTGTATTGGCAGGGAGGCGGGGCATAGACCCAGGAACTGCTGGTCCACAGTTTGCGATGCGCTTCGAGAACGTCTGGCTCACCCGTCAATTCAGTTACCGGCCTGCTGAGGCGAAAGTCGGAGCCTATGCCGGAAATGCGTACTTCCACCGTACTCGTTTGCTGAGTCTCAGGGTTGGTCACAGTCAGGCTGCGCCATTCGGCGGGCACCTTTACCCAGACGCTGTTACCCGAAAACATCGGTGTCACTGTATTGAAGCGAACCGGCACCTGAATACTGAACATGTTATTGGCAGCGCACTGATCGGGATAAATCGCGCAATAACCGCTGTTAGGTGTCTTGTTGATGAACACATTCTTCCATGGCATCGACGGATCAGGCTGAAACAATGCCTTGATCTCCTGATTCGCCGCTCGCGCTTGCGACAAGCCAAGCACCATCAGCAACCCCGACCAATACAAAAGTCTTTTCATCACTCACCCCGCCTTTTGACCAGTAACGGTCGCATCGGCCAACGTATCCGGGCTGCATCGCAAATCACCGATCATCAACACATTGTTCTCCACTCGCCCCTGCTGCGGATCGAGACGGAACTGGCACAGCAACTGATCGGCAAACCGCACTTCCAGCGTCGGCGAGCCGGCGTTCATTTCCATGGAGAAGAATCCATCCACCTCGCTCACCCCACGGCTGGCGTGGTTGATGACGTGATGGCCCTTGAGCGGCCGTCCCTGAGGATCAAGCAGACGGCCCAGCACGGTGAATGTTTTCATCACGCGCACCTTGCGATAGTCCACACCGCCCTTGTTGAGGTGATAGCGGGTGCGCGCCGGCTCGATGGATGCTGCCGGCGCATCGGTGCCAACGAAGTCGAAACTCACCGAGCTGTTCTTGTACGCGGTGATCGGGATGAAGTTGCGCCCCGGTCGCAGCGCAGCGCTGCCACCGCTCAAGTCATCGGCACGCAGCGCAATGCCGTCGATATCGGATTCGACATCCACGATCATCCCTGCGCCCCGGCCGTGAGGCTGGCTGGTCATGACAATGGCCTGCCCACCGATGGCCAGCGTGCTGTCCAGGTTGAAGCCGCCGGTGTAGTTGCCGTTGTAGGACGAACGCTGAACGAAGCCATCGCCATTGACGACGTCGGTGCTGAAGTTGGCCTGCCCGTTCAGACCGATCCCGTAGGTATCCGTGAGAACGGTCGCCATCACGCTTTGCAGTACGTGATCGTCAAAGTTCTTGCGGTAACCGAGCGAACCATTGTTGTCACGAGTACCGTCACGGGCGGTGCGTGAGCCAATGCTGCCGGAAATCTGCTGGCCTGGGCCGCCGAGTGCCACGTTGAGGCTGAGGTCGACGCCCCGGTTGCGGGCATCGCCGCTGCTGTAGCTGCCGGGGCGGTCGAACAGCGACAGTCGCCAGTTGGAGTCGCTGCCAAACACCGTGGTGCGCTGGGTCCAGCCCAGATCGACACCGACGCCCTCGACATTGCCTTCACTGTGGGCCACCCGGGCATTGAGCGAGCTGTTGCGGCTGACCCGATGATTGATCGCCAGCGAGGAGTTGCTGGTCTGGCCGATGAAAACATTGCGCTGACGGATGCGGGTGCCGTCCGGCAGCGTGTCGTAAATATCGGTGGTGTCGAGCCAGCTGCGATTGTGGCTGACCACCAGACTGCCGGCCCCGTAGTTGTACAGGCCTTGCAGATCCAGTCCGGTGCCGTGGTCTTCGGTCTTGTAGACGTTGGCAAACATGCTCACGCTGTTGGCGAGCGTCCAGTCGATGGAGGTGCCGTACTGCAACTTCTCGCGAACCTGGCGGGCCGACAGCCCGAGGATCACTCGCGGGTGCAACAGATAGTTGAGCGAGGCGCCGGCGGTAGCGTCGCCACTGGCCTGCCGGTCCCAGTTGCTGAGCAGCTTGGTTTCCTGGCCGGCAAATACGTTGTAGCGCCAGCGCTCGTCGGGATTGCGCCAGTTGTTTGGCTTGTAGACCAGTTCCTGAGTGGTCGAGGTGATCTGACCGTCCTCGATCAGACGTACCTCCACTTCATAAATGCCACCGGGCAAAGGACGGGTGTCGAGTGTCTGCAACCCGGCAGGCACCGATTGCGAATTGATCAGCAGCCCGTCGCGAAAAATCTCCACCGACGCCTGGCGGTTGGCGGTGACGTAGATCGGGTAAACGCTGGGGTTTTGCAAGTCGACCGCCAGACTGTCAGAACTGCCGTACATCAAACCGACCGTTGTGTCGGGGCTGTTGCCAAATGAGCGCGGCTGGCGAGTCAGGCCTTCGGAAGTCGGCGTGAAATAGCCCATGCGCAGGAAACTGCCTTGCAATTCGCGCTGGGTGTGCAACTCGTAGACCGCGTGATAGAGCTTGTCGTCCGGTCCGCCGAGGCGGGCCAGCTGCATGTTGAAGGTCTGGCTCCAGTTACCCAGGCTGCCATTGGCTTCGAGGCCGTAGCGGCCACCCAGATCCTGGTCCTGACCGCCATTGAGGTTGAGCTGGTTGCGCACGATCAGGCCGGTGCTGCCGTCCTGTGGCTGCTCGTAGTAACGCGGGGTTTCAGTGTCCCGCTCGGCGTTTTCGGTGACGATCGATACCAGCGAGCTTTCCAGGTTGTAGTGCACGGCGAGCATTTGATCGGGACATTGACGGGTGCAGCCACCGAGTGCCACACCGGGCTTGAGATAGCTGGCCCATTTCTCTCGCTCGGCGGTGCCGAAACGGTTTTCACTGGTATCGGTGAAATCAAGCAAGGTGATGCGGTCATCACGCGTCAGCACGATCATCGCTTCGCCCAAAGGTTGCTGGTCGAGCTCCACCCGTACAGCCAGAGGAACGTCGAAGAAATGCTCCTCGAAATCTTTCGGCAAGCCTTTGGCCTGCGCCAGCAGACTGCGCGGCGTTGTACCGGCAGGTTCGGAAGCCGCCACTGCACCGGCACAAAACAGCAGCGCAAGCGCAGTCGCGATGGAGGTCATCGGGAACATGGGTCGGACTCTGATTGCGAACGGATAAAGTCCGGCCGACCGACGAATGCGTCAGCCTGCCGGCTTTTATTACTTCACGGGTTAGAGCGAGCTGACGGCGTCAACCGGAAGAACCGCGTCAAAGATCAACGGGACTGCGCCGGTGTAGTCGCCCGGTGTAAACGTGGTGCCCTTGGCGGTAATGGTTATCGGTGCACGGTAGTTCACGTTGGACTCCGACTCGCCTACGACCAATTGTGGAGTCTGGTTGAGTACGATGTTGTTGAACTTGATCTCCAGAGGGATGAGGCTCGAACCGCCGATCAGTGTCGGAATTCCCTCCAGATAAGCATGAACCGAACCGTTGGTGTTGCGCACGTCGAAGTGCCCGTTGACGGTTTTCATGGTGCCGGTCAGCGGGTTGTAGCTCATGTCCTGGTCCTTGTTGACCAGATCCGAATCAACCGGCACCACATGAAAACCATTGGTCGGCACGCTGGCCTTCAGGGTGATGGTGTGACGTGCATCACCTGCAGCGAACGCCACGGAAGAGCTCAGAGCCAGAATAGCCAGCGGTGCAGCGAAAGCGATTTTCTTGAACATCGGTCAGTACCTGTTTTCTTTTAAGGAATCGAAACATTGAAGTTCATGTCACACCGGCCGATAGGGCCTTAAACCATGAAAGTTCAACGCCGGGGCATGATCGACTCTTGAATCGAGAATGTAAGCAGGCAACTTCCCACGAGCGCGTAGTTCAACAGCCTCGCAACTTGAAAGAAAAAACATCGAAAACCGAATATATAAAACAGTGACTGTAAGGAACGCCCTACCTACAGTTAAAAACAAAAAACAATACAGCACTTTCGCCAATATATAACGGCACTTTTTTCTGCTTTTAGAATATAAGCTCGATTATCAATAGAGTGATAGCTTTAACTTTATGGTCATTGTTGTCTGGATGAACAAGTAACCCCTGTTCGTCCGGCAGCGTGCCCTGCTCAGCCACTGACCGCTCGTCAGCTCTCAGGCCAAAAGCCCTTGTCTCGTCGTAAAGATATATCTTAAGTTGTATCTAAACACGACGAGAGAAGACTGAAATGAGAGACCATCATTCCCCCCACCGCGACCACGGCGACAGCCGTGACGGCTTCGAAAAACGTCACGGCCGCGAGCGCGGCGGACGCGGCCCGCGGGTATTCGCACCCGGCGATCTGAAATTGTTGCTGCTGGCATTGATCGCCGAGCAGCCGTGCCACGGCTATGACCTGATCCGCCAGATCGAAACCATGTTCGACGGCGCCTACAGCCCCAGCCCCGGCGTGATCTACCCGACCCTGACGTTTCTCGAAGAAAGCGAAATGATCACCGGCGATGCCGAGGGCGGCAAAAAGCGTTACGCAATCACCGATGCCGGTCGCCAATCCCTGAGCGAACAGGCCGTGGCCCTCGACGGCGTGCGTATGCGTATCGACGTCAGCAAGCGCTCATTGCGCGGCCACGACCGGCCGCCGGAAATCCATGAAGCGGTGCACAACCTGCGCCACGCCTTGCAGATGCACCACGGGCGCTGGAGCCCGGAAGAAATCCTGCGCGTTCGCGACCTGCTCAACGACACCGCCAAAGTCATCGTCGACGGCCCCGCCGTTCAACCTGCTCCGGAGAAAGCCGAATGACTGAAGTCCAGACCCAAGGCATCCACCGTGTGATGCACGAAATCAAACGCCGCCGACTCGAAGTTCTGCGCGTGGTCGACCTGACCCCGCGCATGCGCCGCATCACCCTCGGCGGACCGGAACTGGCCGGGTTCATCAGTCTGGGCACTGATGACCACGTCAAACTGCTGTTTCCGCAGAACGCCGAACAGGCCGCCGCGCTGGAAACCCTGGTGCTCGGTGCCGGCAAGAGCGACATGCCGATGCCGGAGATGCGCGACTACACCCCGCGTCGCTACGACCTCGACAAGCTGGAACTGGACATCGACTTCGTCCTGCACGGCGACGGCCCTGCCTCGACCTGGGCCGAACAGGCCAAACCCGGGCAGTACCTGCACATCGGCGGCCCGCGCGGTTCGATGATCGTGCCGGACATCTTCGACAGCTACCTGCTGATCGGCGACGAAACCGCCCTGCCCGCCATAGCCCGCCGCCTCGAAGGCCTGGCGGCCAATCGCAAGGCGCTGGTGGTGATCGAGGTGGAAAACGGCAAGGAGCAGCAAACCCTGGAAAGCGCGGCGCAGGTCAATGTGATCTGGGTTTTGCGCGAAGGCGGCAAGGACAATCTGCTGGCCACCATCAAACAATTGCAGGTGCCCAAGGGCAATCTGTATGCGTGGGTGGCAACCGAGACCAAGGTTTCGCGGCAGATCCGCCGGGTGCTGCTCGATGAGCACGGGCTGGACGAGCAGTTCGTCAAAGCCGTCGGTTACTGGCGAGCCGAAGGCTCCGAAGAAGAGTGAACAGGAGCGGCGGCGCTGTTAAAGGCGCCGCCCTTGCCAACGATCAATCCCGATCACCAGCAACGCAATCAGCACAAACCCCAGCAGAATCCCCCCGGCATTGACGAACACCTGTGGATAACCCAGCAGCGCCACGTCAATGAACGGATACGCGTAAGCCCCCAGCAAATGCCCGCGCAACAGCGCATAGGCGAAGTACACCAGCGGATAGATCAGCCACAGCGGCAGATGCTTCAGGCGCAAGGTGCCCTTCGGCACACACACCCACCAATACGCCAGGAACAGCAGCGGCATCACGTCGTGGAGCAATTCGTCAGCGATAAACTGCCAGCCCTGCGGATGCCACAGATGCCGCAGCAGGATGCTGTAGGCCAGGCCCACCACGGCAATGCTGACGGCGATCCCGCTGCTGACCCAGGGTTGCAGAAACCAGCGCCGTGCAGAGGATTCGCGATCCGTCACCGTGCAGGTCAGCACCACCGCCACCAGGGTGTTGGTGATCACGGTGAAGTAACTGAAGAAACTCACCAGCCCGCCCAGCAGACTGGCGCCGACACTCACGCGGGCGAAGAAAATCAGGTACAGCTGAATCCCCAGCCCGGCCCACCCCAGCACTGCAGCCGAAGTGATCAGGCGTCGCCGCAGTACGGCGTTCATTTCAGAGCGGACGCTTGGTGCGCATCAGTTTCACGTACAGCCGTTCGACCTTTTCCCGCGCCCATGGCGTCTTGCGCAAAAAGGTCAGGCTCGACTTGATGGTCGGATCGCTCTTGAAGCACCGGATGTCGATGCGCTCGGCCAGGCCCGACCACTCGTAATGGGTCACCAGTGCATTGAGGATCTGTTCGAGGGTCACGCCGTGCAGCGGATCGGGATTGTGGTCGTTCATGCCGGGCCTTTGGGCGAAGTGAAAATGCAGAAGCCGCGCACCTTAGCCGAGGGCATGGGCGGGTGGAAGGCCTTGGAGTAAATGTAGGCCAACCGGAGAAGATCGCAGCCTGCGCCAACGCCCGCAATGCGCTGTATTGCCGCACTGTTACCGAATCCGAAAGGGTTCATGTCTGCAAAAGCACTTTGTGTTTTTGTAACAGGACATTATCCTGCCGCCCTTCTGCTGAATCGCTTCACTGCCTGCGTCAAATCGTAGCGGTCAGCCCGTCCCCCAAAAAAGATCAAGAAAGACCATTTCATGCCCGATTTTCCGTTCTCCCGAGACAGCGCTATCTCAACCCTGCGCCTGATCGGCGGCTGCACCGCCCTAGGCCTCGCCACCTGCTCCCAGGCCGCTCCGGCCTTCGACAGTGAATCACCGTACATGCTCGGTGACTGGAACGGCACCCGCAGCGAACTCTCGGCGAAAGGCATCGACTTCAAGCTCGACTACACCGGCGAAATGGGCAGCAACCTGCACGGCGGCTACGACCACGACCGCACCGCGCGCTACAGCGATCAATGGGGCCTCGGCACCCATCTGGACCTGCAAAAACTGCTGGGCTGGAACGACGCCGAATTCCAGTTGACCGTGACCAAACGCAGCGGCAACAACATCAGCAACGACCGCATCAACGACCCGCGCGTCGGCGGCTTCACTTCGGCCCAGGAAGTCTGGGGCCGTGGCCAGACCACCCGCCTGACACAGATGTGGTACCAGCAGAAATTCTTCGATCAGAAGCTCGACATCAAGGTCGGCCGCTTCGGTGAAGGCGAAGACTTCAACAGCTTCCCGTGCGACTTCCAGAACCTGGCATTCTGCGGCTCCCAGGTCGGCAACTGGGTGGGTGGCATCTGGTACAACTGGCCGGTCAGCCAATGGGCGCTGCGCGTCAAATATCACCTGACACCAGAGTTGTACGCGCAGGTCGGCGCCTATGAGCAGAACCCGTCGAACCTCGATCGCGGCAACGGCTTCAAACTCAGCGGCAGCGGCACCCAGGGCGCGATCCTGCCGGTGGAACTGGTGTGGACGCCGAAGCTCAACGGCCTGCCGGGCGAATACCGCGCCGGTTACTACTACAGCAACGCCAAGGCCACCGACGCCTATAAAGACAGCAACGGCCAGCCGGCGGCCCTGAGCGGCGAGGCCTATCGCAGCGCGTCGAGCAAACACGGCGTGTGGCTCGGCGTGCAGCAGCAGATCACCAGCGTCGCCAGCGACAACTCCCGCGGCTTGAGCCTGTTCGCCAACGGCACGATGCACGACAAGAAGACCAACGCCATCGACAACTACGTCCAGGCCGGCGTGGTCTACAAAGGCCTGTTCGACGCCCGCGCCAAGGACGACATCGGTTTCGCCCTGGCCCGCGTCCACGTCAACCCGGCCTACCGCAAGAACGCCGAGGCGACCAACCAGGCCCGCGCCGTCTACGACTATGACGATCCGTCGTACCTGCCACCGCAGGACACCGAATACAGCGCCGAACTCTATTACGGCGTGCACGTCACCAATTGGCTGACGGTGCGCCCGAACCTGCAATACATCCGCCACCCCGGTGGTGTGGACAAGGTCGACGATGCGCTGATTGGCGGGATCAAGATCCAGTCGTCGTTCTGATTTCAATTTTGCAATGAACCATGCCCGCGCCCAATCGTCATCTAAAGTGACTACAGCGCGGGACTACTTGAAACGTCACGGAGAACCACACTATGAGCACCGAAAGTGCTTCGAGTCGAGGCCGTCTGCTTCCGAGCCTGCTCGGCATTCTGCTTCTACTGATGGGCCTGGCCATGCTGGCCGGGGGAATCAAGCTGAGCACGCTCGGCGGCTCGCTGTACTACCTGCTGGCCGGTATCGGCATCACGCTGACCGGCATTCTGTTGCTGATGCGTCGTCGCGCAGCACTGGGCCTGTACGCCATCGTGCTGTTTGCCAGCACCGTCTGGGCGCTGTGGGAAGTCGGCCTGGACTGGTGGCAACTGGTGCCGCGTCTGGCCCTGTGGTTCGTCCTCGGCTTCGTGATGCTGCTGCCGTGGTTCCGTCGTCCGCTGCTGCTCAACGGTCCTGCACCGATGGGCACCGGCGGCCTGACCGTGGCCGTGGTGCTGGCCGGCCTCACCGCTCTGGCCAGCCTGTTCACCCACCCGGGCGAAACCTTCGGTGAGCTGGGTCGCGAAACTGCCGACACCACCAGCACCGCGCCAGCCATGCCCGATGGCGACTGGCAGGCCTATGGCCGCACCGAGTTCGGTGACCGTTACTCGCCACTGAAGCAGATCACCCCGGCCAACGTCGGCAAGCTGCAGGAAGCCTGGCGCATCCAGACCGGCGACCTGCCGACCGCTGATGACCCGGTGGAGCTGACCAACGAAAACACCCCGCTGAAAGCCAACGGCATGCTCTATGCCTGCACCGCTCACAGCAAAGTGCTGGCGCTGGACCCGGACACCGGCAAGGAACTGTGGCGCTTCGACCCGCAGATCAAGAGCCCGGTCGGCTTCAAGGGCTTCGCCCACATGACCTGCCGTGGCGTGTCGTACTACGACGAAGCCGCGTACGCCAAGTCTGAAAACGCTGCGTCCGCCGTCATCTCCGAGGCCGGCAAAGCCGTCGCCCAGGCCTGCCCGCGTCGCCTGTACCTGCCAACCGCCGATGCACGCCTGATCGCACTGAACGCCGACACCGGCAAGATCTGCGAAGGCTTCGGCAACAAAGGCGTGGTCGACCTGACTCAAGGCATCGGCCCGTTCACCGCCGGTGGCTACTACTCCACCTCGCCAGCCGCGATCACGCGTGACCTGGTGATCATGGGCGGTCACGTCACCGACAACGAATCGACCAACGAGCCATCGGGCGTGATCCGCGCCTTCGACGTGCGCGACGGTCACCTGGTATGGAACTGGGACAGCGACAAGCCAGACGCCACCGAGCCTCTGGCCCCGGGCCAGATCTACAGCCGCAACTCGGCCAACATGTGGTCGCTGGCCAGCGTCGATGAAAAACTCGGCATGGTCTTCCTGCCACTGGGCAACCAGACCCCGGACCAGTGGGGCGCCGACCGCACCCCGGGCGCCGAGAAATTCAGCGCCGGCATCGTCGCGCTGGATCTGGCCACCGGCAAAGTGCGCTGGAACTACCAGTTCACCCACCACGACCTGTGGGACATGGACGTCGGCAGCCAGCCAACCCTGCTGGACATGAAAACCGCCGACGGCATCAAGCCTGCGCTGATCGCCCCGACCAAACAGGGCAGCCTGTACGTCCTCGACCGTCGTGACGGCACGCCGATCATCCCGATCCGCGAGATCCCGGTTCCGCAAGGCGCCGTGAAAGGCGACCACACCGCACCGACCCAGGCCCGTTCGGACCTGAACCTGCTGGCCCCGGAACTGACCGAAAAAGCCATGTGGGGCGCCAGCCCGTTCGACCAGATGCTGTGCCGCATCCAGTTCAAGGAACTGCGCTACGAAGGCCAATACACGCCTCCGTCGGAACAGGGCAGCCTGATCTATCCGGGTAACGTCGGCGTGTTCAACTGGGGCGGTGTTTCTGTCGACCCGGTTCGTCAGATGCTGTTCACCAGCCCGAACTACATGGCCTTCGTCTCGAAGATGATCCCGCGTGCCGAAGTGGCCGCCGACAGCAAGCGCGAAAGCGAAACTGCCGGCATCCAGCCAAACACCGGCGCGCCATATGCCGTGACCATGCATCCGTTCATGTCGCCACTGGGCGTACCGTGCCAGGCCCCGGCCTGGGGCTACGTCGCCGGTATCGACCTGACCACCGGCAAAGTCGTGTGGAAACGCAAAAACGGCACCAGCCGCGACAGCTCGCCAATCCCGATCGGCTTCACCCTGGGCGTGCCAAGCATGGGCGGCTCGATCGTGACGGCCGGCGGCGTCGGCTTCCTCAGCGGCACCCTCGACCAGTACCTGCGCGCCTACGACGTGAACACTGGTAAAGAGCTGTGGAAATCCCGTCTGCCTGCTGGCGGCCAGGCGACTCCGATGACCTACACCGGCAAGGACGGCAAGCAATACGTCCTGCTCGTGGTGGGTGGTCACGGTTCACTGGGCACCAAGATGGGTGACTATGTGATTGCGTACAAACTGCCGGAATAAGCTTTAGCGGCGGTAATGAGAAGGCGATGCCCTGTGAGGGGTGTCGCCTTTTTTTATGGGCGCCAATCGCCAATCGATATAAAAGACTGTCAACTTTGACAGGCGCTGTCCTGCCCGTTTACTCCGATCATCAACCTCATGCAGCGGTTGAATCACGGAGCCTTCCATGTCAGATACGCGCTTTGGCAACCACTGGATCGAAGCGCTGACCAAAGGGCAGACCCGCTTTCACCAGTTGCCCGCCGATCTTGATCACAACGAAGCCGCCCTGATTCGCCGTGAAGCCCTGCAACACATCAGTGGCGCCTCGCTGCGCAGCATTGGCGATTACACCCGCGAACAGCAGCCGGCCCATTGTGAGAACCGGATCGGCTCCATCCAGATTCCGCTGGGCGTCGCCGGCCCATTGCTGGTCAAAGGCCAGGCCATCACTGCCCAGGAACCCGTCTACGTTCCCATGGCCACCACCGAAGGTGCACTGGTCGCCAGTACCTCCCGTGGCTGCCGGGCATTGCACGCCGCCGGCGGTGCAGTGGTTCGGGTCGAAGATGTAGGCATTACCCGTGCGCCGGTGTTTCGCTCCAGCGGCATCCTGCAGACCGAGACCTTTCTGGCCTGGATCCGCGACAATTTCCAGCAAATCAGACAGGTCTGCGAACAGGGCAGCGCTCATCTGCAACTGCGAGACATCAAGTCTGCGGTGGTCGGTACCACGATCTATCTGCGCTTTCGTTTCCGTACCGAGGATGCGATGGGCATGAACATGGCAAGCATTGCCTGTGACCGGGTCATCCGTGAGTTGATCACCCCCGCAACCGGCGTCCCGTGCCTCAGCATTTCGGGCAACTACTGCACGGACAAAAAACCGGCGATGGTCAACTTCATCAACGGACGCGGCCAGCGGATCCACGCCGAAGTCCGGCTGAGCAAAGACATACTGCGCGACATTCTCAAGACCGACGCCCAGGCACTTTGCGAGCTGCAGTACCGGAAAAACCTGCTGGGTTCGGCCATGGCCGGCACCATCGGCTGCAATGCCCATCATGCCAACATACTCGCTGCGTTCTTCATCGCCACCGGCCAGGACGTCGCTCAAGTGGCGGAAAGCGCCATCGGCATCACCTGCCTCGAAGCCTGTGAACACGACGCCATCTACGCCTCGGTCACGATGCCGGACGTGCCGCTGGGCACCGTCGGCGGCGGTACGTCCCTTTGTACCCAACGCGAAGCCCTGGCCTTGATGGGGATCATCCCCGGCAGCAAAAAACCGGGCACCGACACCCGACGCCTGGCGGAAATTCTCGGTGCCCTGGTACTCGCCGGAGAACTGTCGATCATGGCTGCCCAGGCCTCGCATCAACTGGTTTCGGCCCATCAACGGCTGGGGCGCTGACCGTGATCCATGCCAGAGCCCCCGGCAAGATCATCCTGATGGGTGAACATGCGGTACTGCACGGATGCCCGGTGATTGCCTGCTCCGTGGGCCTTTACTGCAACGTGTGGGTCCAGCGGCGCCAGGATCGCGAGATTCAGTTGCAACTGCCCGACCTGTCTTTCCAGCAGATCTACTCGCCGTACCAATTGACCGACTACGTCGGCCGCATGCGCCTGGCATGGGCGCACTATCGCGCCGCCCCCAGCGCAAAAAGCTTTGCCCCCCTGGGTACCGTCGATCCCGATCATCTGGTCAAGTGCGCCATCGGTGAAATCCTCCACCGACTGCCTCCAGGAAACTGGCGCGGCTTCACCTTGCAAGTGCAATCGCAGATTCCGCCCGGTGCCGGTTTCGGCAGCTCCGGCGCTCTTGCGGTCACGCTCACGGCTGCGCTGATGCAATGGTTCGGGCTGAAAGAAGCCGATTGCCCGCTCGAACCGCTGGCAATGTCGATAGAACGCTATCAGCACGGCGAGCCATCGGGCATCGATCACAACACCAGCCTGCTGGGCTCGGTCATCGAAGGCCGACGCAACGCGAAAGGCGAGTTCAATCTGCACACGCTGCCCGCCATTGCCTCGAACCTGCTGCCCGATGCCTTGCGCCTCTTCAACACCGGCACCGCCAACGAGAGCACCGGCCAGGTCATTGCCGCCACCCGACATCGACTGACGGGCACTGACAATCCCCTGCTGGCCAGCATGCGGCGCAACACCGAGCGCTTCGGTTCGTTGCTGCGTCAAACACGTCCAATGCCTGAAACATTTTGCGCGGTGATACGCGATTACCAGGCCGATCTGGAATCCCTGGGCGTCGTTCCCGCCGCTGTTGCAAAAGTGATTCGCGCGGTAGAAAAAGCAGGCGGTGCAGCAAAGATCTGCGGCGCCGGCGCACTGTCCGGGGATCAGGCCGGCGCGCTGCTGGTACTGGGTGCAACGAATCTGCCGGAGCTGGCGCACTACCGGCAGATCAACGCCCCTCTCGCGGTGGCAGGGCTCGAGATCACCCGGTCATGAATCGCACCAGCGTCTCCTCCCCCGCCAACATCGCGCTGATCAAGTATTGGGGCATGCGCGATGCACTGAACACATTGCCTAACAACGCCTCGCTTTCGATGACCCTGACCCGCTGCGTCAGCCTCTGCACACTGGCCCCGCTGGCCAAGGGCACGACCGATGAAATTCTGTGGAAAACCTCGCGCGGCGCGCTGGTGCCGGCCGATCCCGTCCTGCGGGCCGGGATCGAACATCACTTGCAAGCCTTGCGCGAACACTTCGATCACTGGCAACCGCTACGCATCGCCACCACCAACAGCTTCCCGACCCGCGCGGGCATCGCTTCGTCGGCAGCGGGCTTCAGCGCCCTCGCGGCGGCATTTTCCGTGTATCGCGGATGCTTGCTGACGGATCCCGCCCTCAGCGATCTGGCGCGCCTGTCCGGCTCCGGCTCGGCGGCGCGCTCGGTAACCGGTGGTTTTGTGCAATGGCCCTGCAATGCGCAGCTACTCTCGGGACCGGCCGTGCAGATCGCCCCGGCACGCCACTGGCCGCTGCATGACCTGATCGCCGTGGTCGACGCCCGACATAAAACCGTCAGCTCCCGCCAGGGACACCTGCTCGCCGACAGCAGCGAATTTTATCCGACCCGCCTGACGCTGCTGCCGGAACGTCTGGAACAAGTGCGCCGCGCCATTCTCGAACGCGACTTCACCCGACTGGCCGACGCCGTGGAGCGCGAAGCCATCGAACTGCACCTGATCGCCATGACTTCGCAGCCACCGATCTTCTATTGGCGCCCGGCGACCCTGGCCGTGCTGGAACAGGTCCGCCAGTTGCGTCGCGAAGGCCTGGACGTCTGCGCCACCCTCGACGCCGGGCCCAACGTGCACGTGCTGTGCACGCCGCAACATTCCCCAAAGGTGTTTGCCGCGCTGCGCAAACTGCCTGACATCCAGCGCTGGATACTCGACAGAGCGGGAGACGGCCCCCGGCGGCTGGAGCAGCATCTGTTTTGAAACTTGCGTCCTACAGACGGGGTGTTTTTTGGCGACGATTCCGACAAGTCGCGTCGGTTGTCCCTAGGAAACGGGGTGGATAGGCTTTGGGGGTCGCTGCAAATTCAGCGATGGGGCGTCGCGGCCCGAGCAGTTCATTCAATTTGATGCATAATCGCCGGCCCAAACCGAAACACTCAGGTGTTTTTCGTTTGGTTTGATGGTGGCTGTGCGCGGGATACCTTCGGGTATGCCGAGCTTGCCGAATGACTCGGTCCGCGACCCCGCGCACAGCTGCCTCCCTCTATCGCGTCGCGGTGATCGAGCAGGTAGCTCCACTTTTCGTTCGGAGTTCCACTATGAAAAAACCAACACCCAATCCCCCCGAATCAAACGACGCATCGCCCTACGAATCGCCAGATTCCAAAAAACTCCACGAAGCCGCCGAACGCGCGCTCGACCACTACCTGAAACCCAACGCCACCACCCTGCGTTTCCATAAACCCAGCATTATGTTCCAGGTCGCACCCGATCAGGACAGCGAAAGCCTGCTGGTCCACGCCTGCGAATCACTGGCACAGGCCAGCCTCATGACCAGTGACATCGCCGCACACATCGACCTCCCGCAGCGGCGGATGATTCTGGCCATTCAGCAAATCATCATGCTGGCCGAGCTGACGGTGAATCGGGTGCTGGATAACGTCGAAGTACATCGTTACCCAACACACAGCTAAGCCGCCCTGACGAAACCGACCTGCCAGCGACAGACCGCATTCGCTGGCAGATCGATTGGGACGCGGAGCGTCCCGGGCTGCATTTCCACGCAGAGCGTGGGAACGATCGAGTTACAGCCATGCGTGGGAGGGCCTACGCCCTGCCAGGTTCCATTCCCCGGTCGACCAACCCGCGCATGGCTCCACAAAAACAGGAAGAGCGTTAGCTCGACAACGCTCTTGATCTTGATCCACAGGTCCCGTCGGCAGGCTGAGTGGAGGGGTTCATCCGGGGGTAGGCGCGCAGCGCCGTTCGACGCAGTCGAACACATCGAGAGGAGGTGCAGCGCAGCAAACCGGAGGCGATGCCCCCGGATGAATCCCGGAGCGAAGGAACCCCGAGCCTCAGCGAGCGGGCCGAACGTTGGGACAAGCCTTTTTTTGCTTACTTTTTTGAGGCGTTTGTCAAAAAAGTGAGTCGCCGTAAGGGCGAAACCGCCAGCAGGCGCACCCGAAGAAACGGATATGGACCCGATAAAACCGCAGCTTGGTCGGCCCAAAGGCCGCCAAGTTCAAAACCCTGTCAAAACCCTGAACACACAACCAGAAACACCCACCCCCATTGAAACCACCAAACCCCTGCCCCATCTAAGACCCATACCCCATTGCGCAGGTGCCCCATGAGCGACCAGCAAGAATTCCCCGAGAACCCCGACGACATCACCGAAACCGACGCCGAACACATCGAACACCACGTCCCCGGCAAAGGCCTCGCCCTGCCCGGCCAGAACCTGCCGGACAAGGTCTACATCATCCCGATCCACAATCGCCCGTTCTTCCCGTCCCAGGTCCTGCCGGTCATCGTCAACGAAGAACCCTGGGCTGAAACCCTCGAACTGGTCAGCAAATCCGAACACCACTCCCTGGCCCTGTTCTTCATGGACACGCCTCAGGAAGACCCGCGCCACTTCGACACCAAGGCATTGCCGCAATACGGCACCCTGGTCAAGGTGCACCACGCCAGCCGCGAAAACGGCAAACTGCAATTCGTCGCCCAGGGCCTGAGCCGTGTGCGCATCAAGACCTGGCTCAAGCACCATCGCCCGCCGTATCTCGTTGAAGTCGAATACCCGCACCAGCCCACCGAGCCGACCGACGAGGTCAAGGCCTACGGCATGGCGCTGATCAACGCGATCAAGGAACTGCTGCCGCTCAACCCGCTGTACAGCGAAGAGCTGAAGAACTACCTCAACCGCTTCAGCCCCAACGATCCGTCGCCGCTGACCGACTTCGCCGCCGCCCTCACTTCCGCCACCGGCCCCGAGCTGCAGGAAGTGCTCGACTGCGTGCCGATGCTCAAGCGCATGGAAAAAGTCCTGCCGATGCTGCGCAAGGAAGTCGAAGTCGCACGCCTGCAGAAAGAAATCTCCGCTGAAGTGAACCGCAAGATTGGCGAGCATCAGCGCGAGTTCTTCCTTAAAGAGCAGCTCAAGGTCATCCAGCAGGAACTCGGCCTGACCAAGGACGACCGCAGCGCCGACCTCGAACAGTTCGAGCAGCGCCTGGAAGGCAAAGTCCTGCCGACGCAGGTCGAGAAGCGCCTCGAAGAAGAGATGAACAAACTGTCGATCCTCGAAACCGGATCGCCGGAATACGCGGTCACCCGCAATTACCTCGACTGGGCGACCTCGGTGCCGTGGGGCGTGTACGGCGAGGACAAGCTCGACCTTAAGCACGCGCGCAAGGTGCTCGACAAACACCACGCCGGCCTCGACGACATCAAGGACCGCATCCTCGAATTCCTCGCGGTCGGTGCCTACAAAGGTGAAATCAGCGGTTCCATCGTGCTGCTGGTCGGCCCGCCGGGCGTGGGTAAAACCAGCGTCGGCAAGTCCATCGCCGAATCCCTCGGCCGGCCGTTCTACCGCTTCAGCCTCGGCGGCATGCGCGACGAAGCCGAAATCAAGGGCCATCGCCGCACTTATATCGGCGCGCAGCCGGGCAAACTCGTGCAGGCGTTGAAAGACGTCGAAGTGATGAACCCGGTGATCATGCTCGACGAGATCGACAAGATGGGCCAGAGCTACCAGGGCGACCCGGCCTCGGCGCTGCTGGAAACCCTCGACCCGGAGCAGAACGTCGAATTCCTCGACCACTATCTGGACCTGCGGATGGACCTGTCGAAAGTCCTGTTCGTCTGCACCGCCAACACCCTGGATTCGATTCCCGGCCCGTTGCTGGACCGGATGGAAGTGATTCGCCTGTCGGGCTACATCACCGAAGAAAAAGTTGCCATCGCCAAGCGTCACCTGTGGCCGAAACTGCTGGAAAAGGCCGGCGTGTCCAAGGGCAGCCTGAGCATCAGCGACAGCGCCCTCAAAGCCCTGATCGACGGCTACGCCCGTGAAGCCGGCGTGCGCCAGCTGGAAAAACAGATGGGCAAACTGGTGCGCAAAGCGGTGATGAAACTCATCGACGACCCGAAAGCGGTGATCAAGCTCGGGCCGAAAGATCTGGAAGCGTCCTTAGGTCATCCGGTGTTCCGCAACGAACAAGTGCTGTCCGGCACCGGCGTAATCACAGGACTTGCCTGGACCAGCATGGGCGGCGCGACCCTGCCGATCGAGGCCACGCGGATTCACACGTTGAACCGCGGCTTCAAACTCACCGGGCAACTGGGCGATGTGATGAAGGAGTCGGCGGAGATCGCCTACAGCTACGTCAGCTCGCACCTGAAGTCTTTCGGTGGCGATCCGAAATTCTTCGACGAAGCCTTCGTCCACCTGCACGTGCCGGAAGGCGCAACACCGAAAGACGGCCCGAGCGCCGGCGTGACCATGGCCAGCGCCCTGCTCTCGCTCGCCCGCAACCAGCCACCGAAAAAAGGCGTGGCCATGACCGGTGAACTGACACTGACCGGGCATGTGCTGCCGATTGGCGGGGTGCGCGAGAAGGTGATTGCGGCGCGGCGGCAGAAGATTTTCGAGTTGATTCTGCCGGAGGCGAATCGCGGAAACTTTGAAGAGCTGCCGGATTACCTGAAGGAAGGGATCACCGTGCACTTTGCCAAGAAGTTTGCGGATGTGGCGAAGGTGCTTTTCTGATAGCTCAGTAGCGCCTGGAGCACCGCTTTCGCGAGCAGGCTCGCTCCCACAGGGTTTGTGGCGAGTAGCACAAGGTATGTGTTCGCCACGGACCACTGTGGGAGCGAGCCTGCTCGCGAAGGCGTCGTCACACTTTGTCTCATCTTCAGTTATGCTCGCCGTTCGTCGCCAACGCCGGAGCCACTGAGCCTATGTCCCCCACTCGCCTGTTTGTCCCCCTGTCCCTCGCCCTGCTGGCCGCCTGCGCCACGCAACCGAAAACCAACGTGACCGTGGAAAAACAGAGCGAATGCCCGGTGCGGCTGACCAACGGCCAGAACCTGACCGTCATGCTGCCAAGCAACCCCACCACCGGCTATCGCTGGGCCATTCAGGACTCGGCCGGCGGGGTGCTGCATGCGCTGAGCCCCGAGGTCTACAGCAGCCCGAAAGATTCCGGCATGGTTGGCGCGGGCGGTTTCTCCACCTGGCGTTTCCAGGCCTTTGCCAACGGCACCGGCCGCCTGCGCCTGACGTCGCAGCAACCCTGGGAACCTGAGGTCGAGCCGGTGGAAACCTTCGACTGCGCGATCTCGGTGAACTGATCGTGGGCTGGCTGATCCTCGCGCTGATGGGCGCAGCGACCTTTCTCTATGGCGTCAGCACCCATGCGGCGCTGCTTTGCCTGCTGGTCAAACCGTTACCGGTGCTGGCGTTGCTCGGCTGGCTGCACGATGCGCCGCCGAGTGACTATCGCCGCTGGATCAGCCTGGGCCTGATTTTCTCCTTGCTCGGCGATGTGTTGCTGGCATGGCCGGGAGATTTGTTCGTGTTTGGCCTGGGTGCGTTTCTGGTGGCGCATCTGGCGTATCTCAAGGCTTACCTGAGCGATTGCCGGCGTCTGGCCCTGCTACCGCTGATCCTTGCTGTTGGCGTTGGCGCAATTCTGCTCGGCATCCTGATTTCCAGCGGACTCGGACCGTTGACCGTGCCGGTGATCGTCTACGGCACCGCCATCAGCGCCATGCTCTGGCGCGCCCTGGCCCGCCTCGGCAGCGGCGTGCCGCAACGTTCGGCGCTGCTGGCGGCGGGCGGCGCGGTGGCGTTCGTGTTCTCCGACAGCGTGATCGGTATCAACCGGTTTGTTTCACCATTCAATGCCGCGCCCTACATCATCATCCTCAGTTACTGGCTGGGGCAGTGGGGGATTGCAGCGTCGGCATTCAATCAGAAATCAAAATGATGAGAACGCTGCTTTCATCTATCGCTAAAAGCTCTTAAAAACTGTCATATCTGACAGTACCCCCGCCTCCTCCTGCGGAATTAGGATTCGAGTGGCGTCATCAACCACCTCTCTAACCCAAGGAAGAACAACATGAGCTTTTTTCAAAGCAACAAAAAACGGGGCGCTGCTCAGCGTTTCATTACTGTCAGCGCAGAAACCACTGCAACGGTTTCCAACCGAGTAGATCTTAGTACTCAGGTTGTTCAGTTCGAGGCTGACGAACACAGCAACAATGTTGTGTTCGCTTCACGGGCCAATACTGGCGATTACTCCGAGCGAAACAAAAAAGGCATCGTGCTTGTATTGGATAAAGATACCCCGACCGGCCAGTACTCAGCGACAGATCCAAAATTCCCCTCCCTTTACTATTTTGAGACGGGTGAAAATGAGAACTTCACGACTTCATATCAGTATCACGCCAAAAGCGGTTCCCTGACGTTGGAGGTCGTGGAAAACAGTACAGACAAGCTGCATTTAGAACTCGATTTTGATTTCAAGGGTGAAGACAGTAGGACAGAGGAGCTCAAGATCACCGGCAAATCGGTCTTTATCGTCCTGTTCAACGACAAATGATTCACGCTTGAATCCTGAGTGGCCAAACATCTTTATCCGTTGTTTGGCCACCCAATCATTTTTTTGAGTAATCACGCTTCGCCATCCCCTCGCTTTATCAGACACCCAAGCATCCGCGCGCTACTTTGGCTAAAATGCCGGCCTTTTCATCGACACCGCCGGAACCGCCGTGAGCAAAGAACCCGATCGCATTTTCGCCCAGCCGATGGCCCAGGTGCCTGACTTCGCCTTCAACGAAGACGTGGTGCGGGTGTTCCCGGACATGATCAAGCGTTCGGTGCCGGGTTACCCGACCATCGTCGAGAACCTCGGCGTACTTGCGGCGCAATTCGCCCAGCCTAACAGCGTGCTCTACGATCTCGGTGCCTCGCTGGGTGCCGTGACCCAGGCCCTGCGTCGCCACGTGCGCACTGACGGTTGCCGGGTGATCGCGGTGGATAACTCGGCGGCAATGGTCGAGCGCTGCCGCGAGTACCTCAACGGTCAGGACTCGATGTTCCAGGAGTTGCTGCCGGTCGAGGTAATCGAAGGCGACATCCTAGCCCTCGATTTCAAACCGGCTTCGGTGGTGGCGCTGAACTTCACTTTGCAATTCATCGCCCCCGAGCAGCGCACGGCGTTGCTGTCGCGCATTCGCCAATCGCTGCTGCCGGGCGGCGCGTTGATTCTGTCGGAGAAGCTGCGCTTCAACGACGCCGAAGAACACGCGCTGCTCACCGATCTGCACGTCGCGTTCAAACGCGCCAACGGCTACAGCGAACTGGAAATCGCCCAGAAGCGCAGCGCCATCGAAAACGTCATGAAGCCCGACAGCCTCGAAGAACACCGCGAGCGCCTGCTGGCCGCCGGGTTCTCGAAAGTCGTGCCGTGGTTCCAGTGTCTTAACTTTGCCTCGTTGATTGCCTTGCCATGATTGATCTGTCTCCCCTCGCCCGCCGTCTGGCCGGTACGCCGCTGGCCGAATGGGCCAACACCCTGCAAGCGCAGCTCGACAAGAAAATGGAGAAAGGCCACGGCGATCTGGAGCGCTGGCAAAGTGCGCTGGACGCCCTGCCGAAGATCCAGCCGAGCGAAGTCGACCTGCTCGACGGCCTGAAGCTGGACACCGATTGCGACGACGAAACCCGCGCACAGATGCGTACCGCGCTGATGGGCCTGTCGCCGTGGCGCAAGGGGCCGTTCGATCTGTTTGGCGTACATGTCGACACCGAGTGGCGTTCGGACTGGAAGTGGTCGCGGGTCGCTCCGCACCTGGATTTGAAGGGCAAGCGCATCCTTGATGTCGGCTGCGGCAACGGTTACTACATGTGGCGCATGCTCGGCGCCGGTGCCGACAGCGTGATCGGCGTCGATCCGAACTGGCTGTTCTTCTGCCAGTTCCAGGCGGTACAGCGTTATCTTTCAGAGCCGAATGCCTGGCACCTGCCGTTCCCGTTCGAAGACCTGCCGCCGAATCTGGAAGGCTTCGACACGGTGTTTTCCATGGGTGTGTTCTATCACCGCCGTTCGCCGATCGAGCATTTGCTGGCGTTGAAGGATTGCCTGGTGAAGGGCGGCGAACTGGTGCTGGAGACGCTGGTGGTCGAGGGCGACAAGCATCAGGTGCTGGTGCCGGAAGACCGTTATGCGCAGATGCGTAATGTGTGGTTTTTGCCGTCGGTGCCGGCGCTGGAATTGTGGCTGCGACGTGCGGGATTCACCGACATTCGTTGCGTGGATGTCAGCATGACAACGGTCGATGAGCAGCGCGGGACCGAGTGGATGAAGTATCAGTCGTTGAGCGATTTCCTCGATCCGGAAGATCACAGCAAGACGATCGAAGGGCTGCCGGCGCCGATGCGGGCGGTGATTGTCGCGAAGAAATAATTCCTCCGAACACCCAAAAAACTGTGGGAGCGAGCCTGCTCGCGATTGGATCTGACAGACACCGAAGTATTGAATGTCTGACCGCGATCGCGAGCAGGCTCGCTCCCACATTGGTTTTGTATTCAGTCTGAGGGTTTTGCCCGCCGTGCCCGGAAGAACTCGGTCAACACTGCCCCGCACTCCTCCGCCAGCACCCCACCTTCATACAACACTCGATGGTTGAGAAAGCCCTGAGTGAAGAACTGTCCCTGACTCTGCACAATCCCGGCCTTGGGCTCCAAAGCGCCGTACACCACACGGGCAACCCGCGAATGCACGATCAACCCGGCGCACATGCTGCACGGCTCCAGCGTCACGTACAGCGTGCTGCCCGGCAGACGATAGTTGTCCACTGCTTGCGCGGCGGCGCGGATCGCGACCATTTCTGCGTGTGCGCTGGGGTCGCTGGTGCTGATCGGGCAATTGAAGCCGCGACCGATGATCTCGCCGTCCTGCACCAGCACTGCACCCACCGGCACTTCGCCGAGGGCTGCGCCTTGCGCCGCCAATTCCAGCGCCTCGCGCATGAAGTCGCGATCACGGCTGCGGTCGATGATCGCCGCGGGGCGAATCTGACGCATCACTTCACCTCGATGGCGGCCATCAGGCCGGTTTCCATGTGGTCGATCACGTGGCAGTGGAACATCCATACCCCCGGGTTATCCGCCACCAGCGCCACTTGCGCACGCTCGTTCTTGCCCAGCAGATAAGTGTCAGTGAAGTACGGCACGATCTTGTGCCGGTTCGACGCAATCACCTTGAAGCTCATGCCATGCAGGTGGATCGGGTGCTGGTACTGGGTCATGTTCTTCAGTTCGAAAATATAGCTCTGGCCCAGCTTCAGGCTGGCGATCGGCCGGTCGGCGCAGGTCTTGTCGGTGATGTCCCAGGCCTTGCCGTTGATCTGCCACAGGCTCGGCGGCTTACCGTTGTCGACATTGACCGACACCGAACCGACCCATTCGAAATTGAAGTTGAGTTTCTCGGCATTGGCCAGGTCCGGCTCGGCCACCGGGTTGGCCGGCAGTGCTTTCGGCCAGTCGGTCGGCGCATCATTGTTGGCCACTGAACGCAGGGTGCCCAGGCGAACCGGGCCGTTGCGCAGCGACAGTTCCTCACCGGCGGGCGGTGCCTTGAGCGCCAGGCAAATGCGCATGCCCGGGCCGAGCCAGTATTCCTTGCCCAGCGGTCGGGGCTCGACCGGGTTGCCGTCCAGCGCGTAGATCTGCGCTTCGACGCCGGGAATATTGATGCGATAGGTCAGGGTGTTGTCGAGGTTGAGCAAACGCACACGGGTGATCTGCCCGGCGGGCAACTCGATCACCGGCGACGGCACGCCGTTGATAGTCGCCAGCCGCCCCGCCGTACCGCCACGGGCGGCTTCGCGGGGAATGCTGAATTCGACGAAGTTGCCTTCTTCATCGACGTGCCAGCTCTTCAGGCTCAGGGTCTTTTCGTACTTGAACCCGGTCGGCTCGCGCTCCTCGACGATCAGCGGCCCGACCAGCCCGCGTCCGAGCTCCTCGCTGCTGCTGACGTGCGGGTGATACCAGTAGCTGCCGGCGTCCGGCACACGGAACTTGTAATCGAAGTATTCACCCGGCAGCACCGGCAATTGCGAGACGTAAGGTACGCCGTCCATTTCCAGCGGCAGGCGGATGCCGTGCCAGTGAATGGTGGTCGCGACCGGCAGATGGTTGATGAAGCGCACCCGCAGCCACTCACCCTGACGCACGCGCAACTCGGTGCCCGGTGCCGACGGGCCGAACGCCCAGGCTTCGGTCTTGTGCCCCGGCACCAGTTCGACGTCCAGCGGTGCAGCGATCAACTCGTAGTCATGCCCGGCGTTGGCATCGGCCACCTTGCCCAGCCAATACCGCGTCGCACCACCGGCTCCCGCGCCAACCACTGCCAGACCGGCCAGGCCACCGAGAATTTGTCGACGGGTAAAGGACATGGGCACAACTACCTCTCGTATCAGCCACGGGCCAAGGCGCCCGCAAAAGGCGAATACGATACACCTGCGGTTGCGAAACAGTAAGGGCAGCGCGGCGGATGGCCGCACATTCGGGGTGACACCAGGTAGTAACCCTGTACCACATCCCCCTTGAGCAAATGGTTCACCCTTCCTACTTCTCTCAAGGAATAGAGCGAATGAACTCAGCAGAACAGCGCCTACAGCCCAACGCCGCCGACAAGGCTGCACTTCAGGTCATGGCCACGCAGGTCGTCACAGCCTGTCCGAGTCTTGACGACACGGCCCGTCAGGTTGCCACCGAAGTGCTCGCCAGGCATGGCATTACCGGGATCGACCCCGATCACGTCTATTACCATCGATTCAGAACCGCTCAGAGTTTGTCCATCTCGTTCACCGGTTGGCAGCATTATGGTGAGAAGCCCTATGAAAGCCTGACCCTGACGCAGCTGGTGATTCAGCGCTTCCGGGCCACCGATCAGGACAACGCCGACCTGCTCGATGTGTACGGCGGGTTTTACAGCGCCGGACCGGACGCCGAAAACTTCGATGCAACCAACGAAGTCCGGCTGCACGGTAACGAGGTACTCAGCGATTTCTGGAACATCAACTTCAGCGAGCGTTACCGCAACGAGCTGCAGTCGTTCTGGGATCAGCACTCCAGCGACTTCCGCACGCTGGCCAAATGCAACTTCCTCGGCAAAGCGGTTGAAGCCCGGGAGCTCGGCCACCTGAGCGACGGGGACTTCCAGACGGCAATCAGCGCGGTCATCGGCCCCCTGACCTGGCCAGTAAGCCTGCACAGTCTGCAAACCGAGTTCATGGCCGGTCATGGCCTACGGGTTTGCGCACTGGACATCGACGGCCGCATGGCCACCGATATCCTGCGCATCATCGACTCGACAGGCCGGCAAATCCTTTATGTGCCCGGCGACAACCAGCCTTTTCATGTGCTGGACAGTCCCACTGACATGCACTGGTGGGCGTTGCAACAGTTGAACGAGAAAGCACCGCGCGATCTGTTCCTCAAACATTTCTCGCTGGCTGACCGGCAATGGATGACCGAGCACATCAGCGACCTGATGAACCGACTGGTCAGCACCTGGGGATATTCGGATCATCATCTGATCAACCGCAACGATCACACTGTCACGGCGGATGCATTCAACTGGCTGCGTGACTGCACACACAACGCGATGTTCGCCGAAGCGGACCTTTCCCTGACCTCGAACGGTGATCTGCGCAAGAAACTCTGGATCGGCTATCTGAACGCGGGTCTGAAAGTCTTCGGCCCGATGGCCGTAGTGGGCTGGCCCGTTGCATTACCGGTGATTGGCGGGAGCCTCGCCGACATGGTGTTGAACATCGACAAGGCCGTCAACGGCAAGACTTCCGCGGAGCGCAAGGAAGGTGTCCTGGGGGCCATTTTCAGCGGTATCGATGCGTTGTTTAATATTCCGTTTCTCAAGGGCACCGGTGCACTGGCCGAGTTTGACGCGCCTTCAGAGATCTACGAGGCAGACCAACTGGCAGAAACCGATACCGCAGCGGACCCGGCGCCAGAAGAACCGAACGAGATTCTGCCTGCTCCGCAAGAGCGGCCCTCGCTCTCCTCCCAAACCGTTCAAGCCCGACAGATTCCGCAGCGCTTTCAATCCAACGAAATACTGGAGGGCCTGAATCCGGTTACGGAGCCGGGCAAATACCAGGGAATCTACAGGCTGAACTCCGATCCGCCCTATGCAATCCTGATGAACGATACGGCCTATAGCGTCCGCTACTTCAACGATTCACGGGGGGGCGGATTCTGGGCAATCATTGATCCGGCCAGACCCAACCAACTGATCCACGCAATACCCGTGCGCTTGAACAGCGAAGGTCTTTGGGAGCGCATGACTCAACTGGGACTCAGGGCGGTCAGTGTCTGGGCAGGCAATGCACTGTAGATGTGGCGCTTGAGCTTGATGCGCGCGAGCCCTCGGCCACAGAACCGGAACAGCCCGCAACGCAGCCTGCCCCTTCGAACCCGGCGCCAGTCGCGCCTCAACCTTCGACCTCAAACAACATTCGCATTGTCATAACCCCTTACGCGGTAGACGCACAGCGGGAGCTGGAACTGCGACGATGGGCCCTGAACTTGCGCGAAACCCACATTGAACTGCGGATCGGTCCTGACGGCGGGTTAGTTTCTCCAGATCGTTATGCGCTGTATTTCTCCGAAAAAGCACGGGCACTACAGATCTCCGCCAGACGCTTCTACAAAAATCTCCAATGGGCGAACCTTCCATCACGCCCACAGATTCCTGCGGTCACCCCCTCAACGACTTTCTCGGACTTCGCTGCACAAGCACTTGAGGAAGCGCCCGGCCTGGTCATCGGCGAAACTCCGGGCCGTATCACCAGCATGCGACTGGTCATCGAAAACATGTCCACTCTGGCGCGCCAGGGAGTCAAGACCCTCTATGTACGCCGATTGCTCAGCGACTTTGCACAGGCCGAGCTGAATGCCTATTTCAGGTCAGGCGTCATGTCCGATGATCTTGAGCAGTACCTGAGTCGTCTCGGCACCGATCCGGCTGAGCGGTTAGACGAACTGGCGCTGGTGAAAAGCGCCAGAGAAAACGGTATTCGGGTCCAGGCCACCGATTGCGCGGCGACCTACAAAAAGCCTGTTTCACTTACGCTGCCCGAGGAACAGATCATGACCAACCACCTGACAGCCGACATCATGTTCATGGACAAAAGCCTGAACAATGTCGGTAAGTGGGTGGTGCTGACGGGGGTGGAAAATACCAATACGTTCAGAGGCGTTGCGGGTGTCAGCGAACTGGAGGGTGGCATCGGCGTGCGGATTGAAGAGGTCGATCCGGGACAAGGCGAACGTTTGACAGTAGACCCGGGCGTTGACATCGAACGGGGTCCACATTCGCAGACTCTGGTACAACGTGGAACGCTCGAAACGCATTACGCTGATGTGCTTCTGCAAATCGAAGCTGCGCCGGTCAGCCGCACCGAGTTGCAAATACACCGACTGCTTTATCGCGCGGGCATGTATGTTTTCGAACGCTCGCAAGGCGCCTACCGGCTATTCCACCGAAACCTGAATGGCGAGATTGTTCAAACCCCAGTCCAGACTTTCGCCGATGGGCGCTATTACATTGACCGCCCGTCATGGGGTGCGATACACCGCGTACCCTTCGACAATCTTGAGCAATTATCCAGCGCACTGAAGCAGATTGGACTGCAACTCCAAAGCCGTCTTCCAGCTTGAACGGAAACCGGGCGGGTCAATTTCGACCCGCCCGGGTTACGGATCGCTCGTTGGCTGCGGAGTTTTCCTATCCGGTTTTCCCCAAGTACGACAATCAATCGTCACGTTAGCTGACAGACGTGTCGTGCCTGCACTTGAAATGATCTCGGTGTTTTTTTCAACCACCACGCTCAAGGAAAGACTGTGGACACAACAAAAGACATCGCCCTGCCCAACGCCGACGACCGGAAGGCGCTCAAGGCATTGGTGCCGACACTGGTCGAGGCCTGCCCCGACATGTATGAAATGGCCTGTGCGATTGCCAGAGATATTCTCGCCAGCCATGACCTCGCTCACCTGGAACCCGAACAGGTTTACTGGCATCGGTTTACTGCCTCACAAAGCAGCCCTCGAACCTTCACCGGCTGGGAACATCTGTTCGAAACCCCGCGCGAGTCGATGACCCTGCCGCAACTGGTGATTCAGCGCTTCAGCGTTCACGATCAGGACAACGCCGACCTGCTCGACTCCAATGCCGGTTTCTACACCGCCGGCCCGGACGCCGGCACCTATAACGAAACCAATGAAGTGAAGCTGCACAGCAGCGATGTGCTCAAGACGTTTTGGGCGATCAACTTCGCCGACCGCTACCGCAAAAAGGTCGATTCGTTCTGGACCAAGCACGGCAAGACCTTCCGAACCCTGGCCAAGTGCACCTTTCTGGCCAAAGCCACGGAAGACCGAGAAGGTGGTCGGCTGTCGGACGACAATTTCCGCACCGCTGTCAAAGCCATCGCCGGCAATGTCAGCTGGCCAGTGACCCGCGAGATGCTCGAGGAAGAAGCTGCGCAAGCCGATGGGTTGCGCATCGGCCTGCTGAAAATCGGCGGGTTCGTAGCGACGGATATCCTGTGTATTACCGATGGCAAGGGCGGTGCAATTCTCTACATCCCGGGAGAAGTCTGGGGTGTGCATGCCCTGCAGAACGCCCGCGACCTGCATTGGTGGGTGCTGTCGCAGATCAGAAATCCGTCTGATCGAAAACGCTTCATGTCGCACTTTCAGGTCGCCGATCACGACATCATGGAGGACACATCCTGGCGTGCCGTCGCGAAACGGCGCTGGCTCTGGGCCTTCGGCCCGCTGGCGGGAGGTATCTCGGAGTTGTGGCGCGCCCCTCATATCGAGAATGTCGGGCTGAACCCTGTGCTGGATCTGCTCGTCAGCACCTGGGACAGCGACGATCACACCCTGGTGGCTCACACCGGTATTGCACTCAATGGCGATATCTTCAGTTTTCTGGCGACCGCCACCCATGCCCGCATGATCAGCGATGCGGAATTCATGCTGCACTCCAACGGCGACCTGCGCAAAAAGCTGTGGATCGGTTACCTCAACGCCTTCAACCGCGTATTCGGACCGATGGCGGCCGTTGGCTGGCCGGTGGCGCTGGCGGTGGTCGGTGCGGGCATCGCCAACGTCGGGTTGCAGATCGATCAGGCGGTCAACGGCAAGACACCACAGGCGCGCAAGGCCGGCGTGACCGGAGCAATCTTCGCGGCCATCGATACGCTGTTCAACGCCACGTTCATCAAAGGCAGCGGACAACTGCCCGAGATTGCCGAAACCGAGACCTTCATTGCGCCGGAGGAAGAACTTGCTCAAACCGGACTGTCCGTAAAACCGGACGAAAAACTGGCCGAAGCCGCACTGGAGCGTTCACCACTGCCGACACTGGCAGAGATCGCACCGAAGCAAGTGCTGCCGGCAGCGCCGGAGGATTTTCTGGCGTCCTTCAAGACCGAGATCGGCGAAGGCACCCGGATGGAAACCGGTGACCCAAAATTCCAGGAGATCATTCAGACCGCTTCCGGCAAGTACTACATTTATATGCGCCGAGCCTTGGGTAACCAGGGTTTCTACCAGGTGCGTTACGTTGAGCAGATGCGTAGCTGGGTCATTGTCGACCCGGCCAATCCCTATTCGTTTTATCGCAACGTGCCGGTACGCCTGAACGAAGCGTTGAAATGGCAGCCAGTCGCCCGCCCAGGACTCAAAGGGGGAATGAAATTGTTCGGCGATTGGCCCTGGGGTCATACGGCAAACCCATTGCCCGAAATGGCCACACAAACGATGCCTTATGACACGTCACTGTGGTCCAGATCGACTCTGCGCCCGTTGGCGGAAAATCATGTCGATGACTTCCCGCTGAACAGCCAGACCGGGAGCGACAGCCTCTATCAGGATTTCAAGTCTTTGCGGCGCAGTCTGTATGACGACGCCATCGACTTTTTCAGCGCCCCGAACTCCTCGCCACGTCCAGCGATACCGGCCTTCAAACCCGCAACGTCTTTCGCCGACATGAACAAGCGCCTGCTCAAAGAGGCGCCTGGGCTGGTCATTGGACAGGACAGCAGCACTGGAGCCCGTGGCGTTTTGATCGACAACTTCAAGGCATTGAACAAACAGAAGGTGCGAACCCTTTATCTGGATCATCTACTAAGCGATTTCCATCAGGCGGACCTGGATGTATTTCACAAGTCCGGCAAGATGCCGCCCGCGCTGGAAGATTATCTGAAATCACTGGACACCCGCTTCGGCACCGACCCGACAGGGCCCCACTCGTATACGGAAATGGTCAGGAACGCTCAGAAAAGCCATATCCGTGTTCAAGCTATCGACTGTATGGCCAGCCGACGTTTCCCGAACATGGAGCACACGTCTGAAGTCAGCAGCCGCAAGATGCTGAATTACTTTTCCGACACCGTGATCAAGGCCGATCAGGCAGCACGGGGCGCCCATCGCTGGGTGGCGTTAGTGGATGAGGGGCGTGCCAGCCGCTTCGACAAAGTCGCCGGCCTGGGTGAGCTGGAAGGTGCACCGACACTGCGAGTCGAGGAGATCACCGTAGGTCAGGCGGAAGGCCTGACAACCGACCCGGGCAAAAAGGTACGCGATCTCGCCGGCAACCCTATCGACCTGCTTAAAAGCGATCTGCGCCTGCAATTGAACGGACCGCCTCCGGCGATCACGGCCCGAACGGTCGAAGAAGCCTTGCCCAGAAGGGGCATGTTCATGCTTCAGGAACCCTCCACACTCATCCATCGCAGCGGCGACGGCACGCTGGTGAAAACAGCGATCCAGAAGGATGCCGGAGGCTTTTTCATCGTCCGCCCAAAATGGATTTCAGTCAGCGGACGGCACTTCGACAGTGTTCAGGAATTGGCAACAGCCCTGGACGATGAAGGCCTGACACTCCGGCGCGTGCGCATCGATCCACTGGCGGCCGAGGGGCCATCGCCGGGCATGGAACCGTCGGTACCCGTCTCCGGTGCCGACGCTGCGCTCAATCCTGAAGTGTCACTGCCTGATACCCCGTTAATCAGCTCACCTTATGAAATTCCCGCGTCGTTTCGCAATGAACTGAAAAATGCCGCGGTCATCGGCAATGATCGAACACTGGGCGATGCTTTTGTGAGCTTCGACGCTGACCCGGCACTCGAAAGGTTCAAGGCGTTGCGCCAACAACTGCGTGAAACCGCCAACCACTTTCATGCCGAGCTCAATCTCGCTCCACGTCCGACGCTGGCGCCCATCGAGCCGGCCACGAGCGCCGAATCGTTCATCGAAAAATCCCTGGAGCAATTCAACGGTCTGGTCGTCGGTGAAAGCCATGCAGACATCGGCAGCAAACAATGGCTCATCGAACAGATGCCGGTGCTCGCTCGAAAAGGCGTGAAGACCCTGTACATGGAACATCTGCTCACGGACTTCCATCAGGCAGCGCTGGACAATTTCGCCAGAACCTCGGTCATGCCTCGGGATCTTGAGCTGTACCTGGAGGGCCTCGACCAGGGTCACATCACCGATCCCACAGGTCGCTATACCTTTCTCAACCTGGTGAAGGAAGCCAACCGTAATGGGGTGCGTATTCAGGCGATCGACTGCATGGCCAGCTACCGACTGGAAGGCATGCGAGGCCTGGAGCCAACGAGTCGACAGAAAATGATGAACTTCTATGCCCACACGATCATCGAGGCCGATCAGGCCGCGCGCGAACCACACAAATGGGTCTCGCTCATGGGCAACTCACATTCCAACATATACGAGGGCGTCGCCGGCGTCAGTGAGCTGGAAGATGCCATCGGCCTGCGTATCGAAGACGTTGGATACGGCAAATCCCGTGGATTCGAACCGGATCCCGGAAGGACTTTTGTCGACGACAAGGGCAAGCCGACCGGGCAGGTGAAAGGTGACATTCGCCTGCAGGTGCAGACGCCGTGGAAAGCCCAGACGCAAAAGGAGATCGATCAATTATTGAATCGTCCGGGGATGTACACCCTGAAACAGGAACCCCGCTCCACCTTTCTGATTCACCGCAGCCGCGACAATGCGATTGTGCGCACGGAGATTCATTGGGAATCCGGCCGCTGGTTCATCGAGCGCCCGGAGTGGCCCGCCCTCCATGAAAAACGCTTCAACAGTATCGAAGACCTGTTCAAGGCACTGAACGAACGGGGCATGACCCTGGCCGGTTGGTCCGGCCCCTTGTAAGCGGCCATAAAAAGGCCGCGTGAACACTGTTCACGCGGCCTCGGGGTAACCTGCTCTTACGCCGTCAGGGCGTGTGCGGGATCACTCCCACTCAATCGTCGCCGGCGGCTTGCTCGACACGTCGTAAGTAACGCGGGAGATGCCTTCGATTTCATTGATGATACGGCCGGAGACGGTTTCCAGCAGTTCGTAAGGCAGGTGTGCCCAACGCGCGGTCATGAAGTCGATGGTTTCCACGGCACGCAGGGCCACGACCCAGGCGTAACGACGGCCATCACCGACCACGCCCACCGATTTCACCGGCTGGAACACGACGAACGCCTGGCTGACCTTGTGGTACCAGTCGGCCTTGCGCAGTTCTTCGATGAAGATGTGATCGGCGCGACGCAGCAGGTCGGCGTATTCCTTCTTCACTTCGCCGAGGATCCGCACGCCCAGGCCTGGGCCCGGGAACGGGTGACGGTAGACCATGTCGTACGGCAAGCCCAGTTCCAGGCCCAGACGGCGGACTTCGTCCTTGAACAGTTCGCGCAGTGGCTCGACCAGTTTCAGGTTCATTTCGTCCGGCAGGCCGCCCACGTTGTGGTGCGACTTGATCACGTGCGCCTTGCCGCTTTTCGCGCCAGCCGACTCGATCACGTCCGGATAGATGGTGCCCTGAGCGAGGTACTTGATGTTGTCCAGCTTGCAGGATTCGGCATCGAACACGTCGATGAAGGTACGGCCGATGATCTTGCGCTTCTTCTCCGGGTCGGCTTCGCCGGCCAGGTTGTTCAGGAACTGGTCTTCAGCGTTGGCGCGGATCACCTTGACGCCCATGTTCTCGGCGAACATGGCCATCACTTGCTCGCCTTCGTGCAGACGCAGCAGGCCGTTGTCGACGAATACGCAGGTCAGCTGATCGCCAATGGCCTTGTGCAGCAGCGCCGCAACCACCGAGGAATCCACACCGCCGGACAGGCCCAGCAGCACGTTGTCGGTACCGACCTGTGCGCGGATGTTGGCGATCGCGTCTTCGGCAATCTTCGACGGGGTCCACAGGGCTTCGCAGCCGCAGATGTCGAGAACGAAGCGCGACAGGATGCGACCGCCCTGCTTGGTGTGGGTCACTTCCGGGTGGAACTGCACGCCGTAGTAAGCACGCTCGTCGTTGAACATGCCGGCGATCGGGCAGCTCGGGGTGCTGGCCAGGATGTGGAAATCGCTTGGCATTTTGGTGACCTTGTCACCGTGGCTCATCCATACGTCGAGGCCGAACAGGCCGTCGGCGTCGATGTGGTCTTCGATGCCGTCGAGCAGACGGCTCTTGCCGACCACGTCAACGCGGGCATAACCGAACTCACGCAGTTCGGAACCTTCAACCTTGCCGCCCAGTTGCTCGGCCATGGTCTGCATGCCGTAGCAGATGCCGAAGACCGGTACGCCCAGGTCGAACACCGCTTGCGGGCAGCGCGGGCTGTTGGCTTCGTGCACGGACTCGGGACCGCCGGCGAGGATCACGCCTTTTGGAGCGAATTCGCGGATCGCATCCTCGTCCATGTCGAACGGGTGCAGTTCGCAGTACACACCGATCTCGCGCACGCGGCGGGCGATCAGTTGGGTGTATTGCGAACCGAAGTCGAGGATCAGGATGCGGTGAGCGTGAATGTCGAGGGCCATGATTCAGTCTCGTCTAAGTAATTCAGAAACAGTCTTGATTCAGAAACGACTCGGGGCTGAATAAAACAGCCCCGGTCATTTAACGTTTTGCTTGAAGCCTCAACCTACGCGGTAGTTTGGCGCTTCCTTGGTGATCTGCACGTCGTGGACGTGGGATTCGGCCATGCCGGCACCGGTGATCCGCACGAACTCAGGCTTGGTGCGCATCTCTTCGATGTTGGCGCTGCCGGTGTAACCCATCGAGGAGCGCAGACCGCCCATCAACTGGTGAATGATCGCGCTCAGGGTGCCCTTGTAAGGAACACGGCCTTCGATGCCTTCCGGAACGAGCTTCTCGGCGCCTGCCGAGGAGTCCTGGAAGTAACGGTCGGAAGAGCCTTGAGCCTGAGACATGGCGCCCAGCGAACCCATGCCGCGATAAGCCTTGTACGAACGGCCCTGGAACAGTTCGATCTCGCCCGGTGCTTCTTCGGTACCGGCGAACATCGAGCCCATCATCACGCAGGAAGCACCGGCCACGATGGCCTTGGACAGGTCACCGGAGAAACGGATGCCGCCGTCGGCGATCAACGGAACGCCGGTGCCTTCGAGGGCAGCGGCAACGTTGGCGATGGCACTGATTTGCGGAACGCCGACACCGGCGACGATACGGGTGGTGCAGATCGAGCCAGGGCCGATACCGACCTTGACCGCGTCGGCGCCGGCTTCGGCCAGGGCCTTGGCGGCTGCGCCGGTGGCGATGTTGCCGCCGATCACCTGCACTTCAGGGAAGTTCTCCTTGACCCAGCGAACGCGGTCGATCACGCCTTTGGAGTGACCATGAGCGGTGTCGACCACCACCACGTCAACGCCGGCATTGACCAGGGCTGCAACACGGTCGCCGGTGTCTTTACCGGTACCGACCGCAGCGCCGACGCGCAGACGACCCTGGTCGTCCTTGCTGGCCAGCGGGTAGGCCTTGGCTTTCTCGATGTCTTTGACGGTCATCATGCCTTTGAGGGCAAACTTGTCGTCGACGATCAGGACTTTTTCCAGGCGGTGCTTGTGCAGCAGCTCGCGGACTTCGTTCTTGTCGGCGCCTTCGCGAACAGTGACCAGACGCTCTTTGGGCGTCATCACTTCACGAACAGTCGCTTCCAGACGGGTTTCGAAACGCACGTCACGGGAAGTGACGATGCCGACCAGGTCGCCATCGTGCAGAACCGGAACGCCGGAAATGTTGTGCATGCGGGTCAGTTCGAACAGATCACGAACCGTGGCGTCAGCCTCGATGGTGATTGGGTCCTTGACCACACCGGCTTCGAACTTCTTGACCTTGCGGACTTCGGCAGCTTGCTGCTCGATGGTCATGTTCTTGTGGATAATGCCGATGCCACCTTCCTGAGCCATGGCGATTGCCAGACGGGCTTCGGTGACGGTGTCCATGGCGGCAGAAACCAGAGGAATATTCAGTTCGATGCCACGGGTGAGGCGGGTCTTGAGACTGACTTCGTTAGGAAGCACCTCGGAATAACCAGGCACTAAAAGAATGTCGTCGAAGGTCAGAGCTTCTTGGCTGATACGCAGCATCGCGGGGGCTCCCGAGCGGGAAAATGGAAGCGCGCCATTATAGTCAGACACCCCTTCGGGTTCAATGTAAAACTTGTCTTATATCAATGTTGCTGATGTACGGGAAAAGCCGCCCCTACAACTCGACCTTGACCCAGCTCACCGGTTGATCCAGCCAGTCGGCGAATTCGTCGATGAAACTCTGCTTGAACCCCGCCTCCAGCCAGTTATTGAAGATGAAACCCAGGTTGGAAAACCCGCACTCCTGCAAATACAGAAAGCCGTTGATGTCGTCTTCATGACCGCATTCAGGGCAGGTGAAATTGTCGGTACGGCCCGGCATCCAGTCTTCCAGGCTTTCGAACAGCGCTTCGCCGATTTCCTGACGACACTCGGCGCAACCGGCCTCTTCGAGAAAGCCCTTGGCCGGAGTGTAGATGCAGCGTTTGGTTATGACTTCCAGACCATTGATCGGCTCACCGAACGGCAGCGCCTCGGGGTGCAGCACCACCGCACGGGCGCCATCGGCGATGGCGTAGGCCATGCGGTTGCCGGTACGTCCGCAGGTGCTCAGTTCTTCCTTGACGATGTTCTTGCGCACCAGCCAGCGCAGAATCGCCCGGGCGCGGGGCTCGTGCACCGGCAGGTTGGAGATTTTCGGGACGATGATGCTTTGGGAGTTCATGGTGCAAGCCTGCTGCAAATACCGAAGGTTACCCCTGTGGGAGCGAGCCTGCTCGCGATGGCGGTAAGTCAGTCACTTCAATGCTGGCTGATACGGCACTATCGCGAGCAGGCTCGCTCCCACAGAAACTGCGGCCGGCAGCTTAATCCCTGAGACAATCCGGTCAAGTGCTTAAATAGCGACCGATCAACGCCAGCCCGCTCGCCAGCACCAGCCAGGTCACCAGCCGCACAAAGGCTTCGCGGGACAAACGCATCGTCAGCCGCCGTCCGATCCACAAGCCCAGCGCCATGGCCGGCAGCAGGCACAGCGCAAGCATCAACAAGGGTAGCTCCGCATACACGCCTGCGATGGCGAACAAACTCAAACGCACCACCGTGCTGCAACTGATCAGCGCACTTTGCGTGGCCCGGGCCGCGTCCTTGGGCAGCCGGCTGTTGAGGTAGATCGCATAAAGAAAGCCGCCACTGCCGAACAACGCCCCGAACAGTCCGCCCACCGTGCCCATCGGCAACGCCCACATCGCGGACAACTGCGCCGGCCGGGCCTTGATCCACAAGCTGTAAACCGCATAGGCGCTGATGAACAGTCCCATCAGCAACAACAGCAGATCGGACTTGAGGTTGAGCAGGAAAATCACCCCCAGCGTGCACCCGACTGCCATGCACGGCAGCAGCCGCAGCAACTCCGGCTTCGCCACATCTCGCCGCGACGGCAGCAGATTGCCGAACGCGGCGACAAAATCCAGCAACACCAGCAACGGCACGATTTTCGACAGCGGCATGAACAGGATCAGGATCGGCCCCGCCACCAGCGCCGTGCCAAAACCGGCAATGCCGAACACGATGTAGGCCAGCGCGACACCCACTCCGATGACTGCCCAGCCCCCGAAGCCCCACGACCATTCGCTCAACAAACCCGCCACACTCATCCGCTCGCTTCCTTTAATAAGCCTGTGATGACTTTAGCCAGCGCCGAGGGTTGCGACTAATATCATCAAAACCGCCAAGCCATCTCGAAAAGGCATGCCTCGTGCTTTCAACCCGTCAATTGCGCTACTTCGTGGAAATTGCCGAGTGCGGCAGCTTCAGCGCTGCTGCCGAACGCCTGTTCATTGCCCAGTCGGCGCTGAGCCGGCAGATCAAGGACATGGAAACCCGCCTGCAAACGCCGCTGTTCGAACGCACGGCACGCCAGCCCCGGCTTACTGCCGCTGGCGAAGCGTTTTTGCCCCGAGCCAGAAACCTGCTCAATGAATTGAACAAGGCCAGCACCCTCGCCACGGAAATCGGCCAGGGCCAGCGCGGCACGTTGCGCTTGTGCCACTCCAGCACAGTGCCGATCAGCGGCCAACTGTTGCGCGACATGAGCGCTTACCTGGAGCAGCAACCCGGGGTTTCGCTGGACATCGGCACGCTCTCCTCGGAAGCACAACTTGAAGAGCTGGCTGAGGGCCACCTCGATATCGGCCTTCTGCGTCTGCCGGTGCTGCGCCAGCGCGAAGGTGTTCAGGTTGTTCCGCTCTACACCGAGCGCCTGCTGCTTGCCGTACCGGCGGATCATCGACTGGCACAGGCCGATGCGGTCAATCTGGCGCAATTGAAGGATGAAGCGTTCATCTCCATACCGCATCCGCAGCGCGGCGGGCTGAGCTATTTGTGTGCGGACCTGTGCATGCGTCACGGCTTTTTCCCCCAGGCAGCGCGGGTAATGTCGCGCAAGACCACACAGCTGCAATTGATCCAGGCCGGTTTCGGCATCGCCCTGCTGCCGGAGTCGATGCAGGACATCGCGCCTGCCGGTGTGAGATTTGTGCCGCTGACCGGCGATTGCCAGAGCACCGTCGCCCTCGCCTTTCGGCAAAATCCCACACCCTTGGTGCAACACTTCCTCCAGACATTCACCGGCGAAAGCCTTTAAACTGCGCCCCATGATTAAAGATCCCTTTGCAAGACTCGGCCTCGACCGCGAAGTCCTGACCGTCAGCCAGCTCAACGGCCGCGCGCGGGTGTTGCTCGAAGACGTGTTCAGCAACATCTGGGTCGAAGGCGAAATATCCAACCTCGCCCGCCCGGCGTCCGGCCATGTGTATTTCACGCTCAAGGACAGCGGTGCGCAGGTGCGTTGCGCACTGTTCCGCCAGAATGCTGCGCGGGTGCGTCAGGCGCTGAAGGACGGTCTGGCGGTCAAGGTGCGCGGCAAGGTCTCGCTGTTCGAAGGGCGTGGCGACTATCAGTTGATTCTCGACACCGTGGAACCTGCCGGTGATGGCGCCCTGCGTCTGGCCTTCGATGCCTTGAAGGAAAAGCTCAGCGCTGAAGGGCTGTTCAGTGCCGAGCGCAAAGTGCCGCTGCCGGCCCATCCGCAGCACATCGGCATCATCAGTTCGCCGACCGGCGCGGTGATCCGCGACATCATCAGCGTGTTCCGACGCCGTGCGCCGCAAGTGCAACTGACGCTGATCCCGACTGCCGTTCAGGGCCGCGAAGCCACGGCGCAGATCGTCCGCGCCTTGAAGCTGGCGGACGCCCGGGGCTTCGACGCACTGATCCTGGCGCGCGGCGGCGGTTCGCTGGAAGACCTCTGGTGCTTCAACGAAGAGGCCGTGGCCCGGGCGGTGGACGCCTGTGTGACGCCGATTGTCAGCGCGGTCGGCCATGAAACCGACGTGTCGATCAGCGACTTTGTGGCCGACGTGCGCGCACCGACGCCGTCCGCTGCTGCTGAACTGCTCGCCCCGGATTCCAGCCACCTGATCCGTCAGGTCGAAAGCCTGCACCGCCGACTGGTGATGCGCATGCGCGACCGCTTGATGCGTGATCGTCTGCGACTGGAAGGAATGGCCCGCCGCTTGCGCCATCCCGGCGAACGTCTGCGCCAGCAGGCACAGCGTCTGGATGATCTGGACATGCGCCTGCGCCGGGCGTTCGAGCGCCAGCTCAATACCCGCCGCGAACGTCTGATTCGACTGGAAACCCGCCTTGCCGGGCAACACCCCGGACGGCAGCTGGCGCTGCTGCGCCAGCGTCTCGACAGTCTCGCCGAGCGCCTGCCACGCGCCATGAACGAAGGCCTGAAACGCCGACGCCTGCAGTTGCAAAGCCAGATGCAGACCCTGCACGTGGTCAGCCCGCTGGCGACCCTCGGTCGTGGCTACAGCATTCTGCTCGACGAGCGTGGCAACGCGATCCGCAACGCGGCGCAAACCCACACCGGCCAGCGCCTCAAGGCCAGACTGGGCGAAGGCGAACTGCAAGTGCGCGTCGAGGACAATCACCTGACGCCTGTCACTCTCTCTTTACTGGACTGATCCATGCCGCGTTTTCTTGTTCCGCTGTTGTTGCTGTGCCTGACCTTCAACGCCCACGCCGACAGCTACATCACCCGCCTGCTGAACAAACCAGTGCCGGGCGGCGTCGCGGTCGTCGATTTGGGCAGCGCCGCGCAGGCACCGAAAGCCACGTATCAGGGCAAACCGGTGCTGGTGGTCAAGGAACAGAACAACTGGCTGGCGATTGTCGGCGTTCCATTGACCGTCAAACCCGGCACCCAGCAAATCAGCAGCGGCGGCCGTAACCTCAACTTCACCGTCGGCAACAAGAAGTACCCGGAACAGCACATCACGCTGAAGAACACGCAACAGGTCAATCCGAACCCGGCGAACCTGAAGCGCATCGAGGGTGAAATGGCCGAGCAGATCAAGGCCTATCGCAGCTTCAGCCCGAACACACCGAGCAACCTGTTGCTGGACAAACCGGTCAACGGGCCGCTGTCGAGCAAGTTTGGCGTGCGCCGTTTTTTTAACGGTGAAGAACGCAATCCCCATGCAGGTCTGGACTTCGCGGTGCCGGCCGGCACACCGATCAAGACTCCGGCAGCGGGCAAGGTAATCCTGATCGGCAACTACTTCTTCAATGGCAACACCGTGTTCGTCGACCACGGCCAGGGCTTCATCAGCATGTTCTGCCACATGTCGAAGATCGACGTGCAGAACGGCCAGCAACTGGCTCGCGGCGCGGTGGTGGGCAAGGTGGGTGCCACAGGTCGGGCGACCGGGCCGCACATGCACTGGAACGTCAGTCTGAACGACGCGCGGGTCGATCCGGCGATTTTCATTGGGGCGTTCCAGCCTTGATTTACGGGTGAGGCGACTGGCCTCATCGCGAGCAAGCTCGCTCCCACAGGGATTGCGCACGACGAAAGGACTGCGCAATCTCTGCAAACAATCCCTCTAATTCAAAGAATAAAATCTCGGAAAAAACTGCTTTCCGGGTATTCCTCTCAATTTTTTTCGACTGCTTGCCATCCTCATCCCCCGCGGTTAGGGTTGAAGGCATGAAAACCTCTCACACCCTTATTCAGCTTCGCCAGCACCGCAGCCTGTGCCTTGTCAGCGCACGACTGCCGGGCTGAATCGCTGCGCCTCGTCCCAAGCTTCTCCGAACATTCGTTCCACCGGCAGGCCGCCTCTTTTCGGCCCAGACAATAAGGAATTTCCCGATGAGCATGCTCAAAGACCCGTCTTCGAAATACCGCGCGTTTCCTGTGATCAACCTGCCGGATCGCACCTGGCCGTCGAAAACCATCGATGCCGCGCCGATCTGGTGCAGCTCCGACCTGCGTGACGGCAACCAGTCGTTGATCGAGCCAATGGACGCGGTGAAAAAGCTGCGCTTCTGGAAAACCCTGGTGCAGGTGGGCGTGAAGGAAATCGAAGCCTCGTTCCCGGCGGCTTCGCAAACCGACTTCGACTTCGTGCGTACCCTGATCGAAGACGGTCACATCCCGGACGACACCACCATCCAGGTGTTGACCCAGGGCCGTGAAGACCTGATCGAGCGTACTTTCGAATCCCTGCGCGGGGCGAAGAAGGCGATCGTTCACCTGTACAACGCCACCTCCCCTTCTTTCCGTCGCATCGTGTTCAATCAGGACAAGGACGGGATCAAGGCCATTGCCGTGAACGCCGCCAAGCTGTTCGTCAAATACGCTGCCATGCAGCCGGACACCGAGTGGACCTTCGAATACTCGCCGGAAACCTTCAGCGCCACCGAGCTGGAATTCGCCAAGGAAGTCTGCGACGCGGTGATCGAGGTCTGGAACCCGACGCCCGAGCACAAGATCATCCTCAACCTGCCGGCCACCGTTGAGTGCGCGACCCCGAACGTCTACGCCGACCAGATCGAGTGGTTCCACCGCAACATCAACCGTCGTGACAGCGTGATCATCAGCCTGCACACCCACAACGACCGTGGCACCGGTGTGGCTGCCACCGAGCTGGGCCTGATGGCCGGCGCCGACCGCGTCGAAGGCTGCCTGTTCGGCAACGGCGAGCGTACCGGCAACGTCGACCTCGTGACCGTGGCACTGAACATGTACACCCAGGGCCTCGACCCGCAACTGGACTTCTCCGACATCGACGGCGTGCGCAAAGTCGTCGAAGAGTGCAACCAGATTCAGGTACACCCGCGTCACCCGTACGTCGGCGACCTGGTGCACACCGCGTTCTCCGGCTCCCACCAGGACGCGATCCGCAAGGGCTTCGCCCAGCAGAAACCGGACACCCTGTGGGAAGTGCCGTACCTGCCGATCGACCCGGCCGATATCGGCCGCAGCTACGAGGCGGTGATCCGCGTCAACAGCCAGTCGGGCAAGGGCGGTATCGCCTACCTGCTGGAGCAGGAATACGGCATCAGCCTGCCGCGCCGCATGCAGATCGAGTTCAGCCAGGTCGTGCAGCGTGAAACCGATCGCCTCGGCCTGGAAATGACTGCCCAGCAGATCCACTCGCTGCTGCACACTGAGTACCTGCAAGCCAACACTCCGTATGCGCTGGTCAGCCATCGCCTGCAGGAAGAAAACGGCCACAGCGCCGTCGAAGTGGAAGTGGCGAGCAAGGGTCAGGGCGAAACCAACCTGCACTGGCGCGGCAAGGGCAACGGCGCGCTGGAAGCGCTGGTGGCCGGTCTGCCGATTCCGGTGGAGATCATGGACTACAACGAACACGCCATCGGCGCGGGCACCAACGCCAAGGCTGCGGCTTATATCGAGCTGCGTGTGAATGGCGAACGCGCAGTGCACGGCGTGGGTATCGATGAAAACATCACCACCGCCAGCTTCAAGGCACTGTTCAGCGCGCTCAACCGCTCGCTGAGCCAGCCGGAAGCGAAAGCGGCGTAACTTCACCGCTGAAATGCAAAAGGCCCCGGAGTGCGAACTCCGGGGCCTTTTTATGCCTGCTGGCTTTATGTTGCCCGAACTGGCCTTTTCGCGGGCAAGCCCGCGAAGAGGCCCGCACTGACAACGCAAAAACTCAGGTGAACTCGAACGTGTCCGCATCCAGATTCGCCGGGAATCGCTCGCGGTAAGCCGCCAGCGGTGCAGCTTCCAGTACGGCCTTGAACACCCCGTCCGCCTCCCCCGCCGCCAGCAAGGTCTCACCCTGGAAGTCCAGCACCTGACTGTCGCCGGTGTAGGCAAAACCCTTGCCGTCAGTGCCGACACGATTCACGGCCGCCACATAGCACAGGTTTTCAATCGCCCGCGCCGGCAGCAAACGGTTCCAGTGCAGACGCCGCGCCCCTGGCCAGTTGGCGGTGTACAGCAGCAGGTTGGTGTCTTGTGCATCGCGACTCCACACCGGGAAACGCAAGTCGTAGCAAATCAGCGGCCGGATGCGCCAGCCCTTGAGCTCGAACTGCACCTGGCGTTCGCCGGGCGTGTAGTGATTGTGCTCGCCGGCCATGCGGAACAGATGGCGCTTGTCGTAATGCCACACTTCGCCGTCCGGACGCGCCCATAGCAAGCGATTGCGATGGCTGCCGTCGGCGGCCTGGATAATCACGCTGCCGGTGATCACCGCATCGAGCTTCGCCGCCTGTGCCTTCATCCATTTGCTGGTCGGGCCGTTTTCGGCTTCCGCCAGGGTTTCGGATTCCATGGAGAATCCGGTGGTGAACATTTCCGGCAGGATGATCAGATCCGCCCCACGCGCCTGTTCCAGCAAAGCGTCGAAATGCTCAAGATTGGCCTGACGATCATGCCAGGCCAGGCTGGTCTGGATCAGCGCCAGGTTGAGATCGGGCAAAGCACTCAGATCACGCATAGTTTTGCCGCCGCTTCCCGCAGCGTCTCCTCGCGTTTGGCGAAGCACAGCCGCACCAGGCGCTGGCCTTCAGGTGGATTCTGGTAGAACACCGACACCGGGATGCTCGCCACACCATGTTCGCGGGTCATCCACATCGCCATCTCGACGTCGTTCAGGTCGGGACGGATCTGCGAATAATCGACCAGTTGGAAATAGGTGCCGGTGACCCGGGTGAAGCTGAATCGCGACGGCGCCAGCAGATCACAGAACAGATCACGCTTGGCCTGATAGAAGCCCGGCAGTTCTTCGACGTGTTCCGGATGCTCAGCCATATAGTCGGCCAAGGCATATTGCAGCGGCGTCACGCCACAGAAGCTGACGTACTGGTGCACCTTGCGCAGCTCGGCAGTCAGCGCTGGCGGCGCCACGACGTAGCCGGTTTTCCAGCCGGTGACGTGATAGGTCTTGCCGAACGAGCTGACCACGAATGCGCGCTGATACAGCTCTTCATGGGCCAGCACGCTCACATGCGGAACGCCGTCGTACACCAGGTGTTCGTAGACTTCGTCGCTGATCACATAGATGTCACGATCGCGGATCAGCGCCGCCATCTGGTCGAGCTCCGCGCGACTGATCAGCGCACCGCTCGGGTTGTGCGGGGTGTTGAGGATGATCATCCGCGTGCGTGGGCTCAGCGCTGCACTGAGCTTGTCGAAGTCGATGGAGAAATCATCCAGACCGAGCTGCACATGCACGCAGCGCCCACCGGCCAGCTCCACCGACGGCTCGTAGCTGTCGTAGGCCGGATCGAACACGATGACTTCATCGCCACTGTGGATAACCGCCTGGATCGCACAGAAGATCGCCTGGGTCGCGCCGGGGGTGACGGTCACCTCGTGATCGGCATCGACATTCACCCCGTAGCTGCGGGCGATCTTCGCCGCAATCTGTTGGCGCAGGGCCGGCAGACCGGTCATGGGCGAATACTGATTATGGCCGCTGGCGATGTGCCGACCGACCGCATCGCGCAGCGACTGCGGGCCGTCGAAATCGGGAAAACCCTGGGACAGGTTGATGGCTCCGGTCTGTGCCGCGAGCTGAGACATCTGCGTGAAAATAGTGATGCCGACATTCGGCAGCTTGCTGTTGATCATCGGGGTTCCCTGCTCTGCCCCGGCACTGACGACGGCGCGGGAGAGCCCGAGGATAGCCCATCCGGCGCCCATAAAAAAAGGGCGCCAGACGGCGCCCTTCTCTCTTGATGACCGGGATCAGCGCTTGTCGCGGCGCTTCTTGCTGGCCTTCTTGTTGTGCGACATCAAACGACGCTTCTTGTTGACCTGGCGGTCGGTCAGCGTGTTCTTGTTGCCTTCGTACGGGTTCTCGCCGCCCTTGAACTCGATACGGATCGGCGTACCGACCAGTTTGAGCACACGGCGGTAAGTGTTTTCCAGATAGCGCACGTACGAGTTCGGCACTTTCTCGATCTGGTTGCCGTGGATCACGATCAGCGGCGGGTTGGCGCCACCGAGGTGGGCATAACGCAGCTTGATCCGGCGGCCGTTGACCATCGGTGGCTGGTGCTCGCTGACCGCGTCTTCGAGGATCTGGGTCAGGCGGCTGGTCGGCCAACGGGTGACCGCCGACTTGAACGAGTTCTGCACCGACGCGTAGAGGTTGCCCACGCCGGTACCGTGCAGCGCCGAGATGAAGTGGATGTCGGCGAAGTCGACGAAGAACAACCGGCGTTCCAGTTCGGTCTTCACGTAGTCACGCTCGCCCGGAGTCATGCCATCCCACTTGTTCAGTGCGATGACCAGCGCACGGCCGGACTCGAGGGCAAAGCCCAGCAGGTTGAGGTCGTGATCGACCACACCTTCGCGGGCATCCATCACGAAGATCACCACGTTGGCGTCTTTGATCGCCTGCAGGGTTTTGACCACGGAGAACTTTTCGACTTCTTCGTGGATCTTGCCGCGCTTGCGCACACCGGCAGTGTCGATCAGCGTGTACTTCTCGTCGTTACGCTCGAACGGGATGTAGATACTGTCGCGAGTGGTGCCCGGCTGGTCGTAGACGATCACTCGTTCTTCACCCAGCATGCGGTTGACCAGCGTCGACTTGCCGACGTTCGGCCGGCCGATGATGGCGATCTTGATGCCGTCCTTTTCGCTCGGGCCAGGAATGCGCTTGGCTTCCTCGCCTTCGGCAACTTCTTCCTGCTCTTCGCCTTCCTGCGGCTCGTCCTCATCTTTCGGGAATTCGCTCAGGGCGATTTCCAGCAATTGAGTGATGCCGCGGCCATGGGCGCCGGCGATCGGGATCGCATCGCCCATGCCCATCGGGGCAAATTCAGCGCGGGCCATTTCCGGATCGATGTTGTCGACCTTGTTGGCGACCACGTAGGAACGCTTGTTACGCTTGCGCAGGTGTTCGCCGATCATCTGGTCGGCGGCGGTGAAGCCGGCCTTGGCATCTACCAGGAACAGAACGACATCCGCTTCTTCGATGGCCAGCAGCGACTGCTCGGCCATTTTTTCGTCCATACCATGTTCGTCACCGGAGATACCGCCGGTGTCGATCAGAATGTAGGAACGCCCTTGCCACTTGGCCTCACCGTACTGGCGATCACGGGTCAGACCGGACAAGTCGCCGACGATGGCGTCGCGAGTCCTGGTCAGGCGGTTGAACAAGGTGGACTTGCCGACGTTCGGTCGGCCCACCAGGGCGATTACGGGAACCATGCGGCTCTCCACTTCGTTATTTCAGAAAATACAAAAGCCGCTGCGAAGCAGCGGCTGGTGCTCGGGGCAACACCCATGGGTGTTGCAAACCCTGACGGAGCAGGGCCGCTTGGGGTTCAACCCCAAGCATAGTCAAACCATTACTTGATGGTCAGGGCTTCCAGTTTGCCGCTGTTGCCATACACGTAAATCGTGTCACCCACCACCAGCGGACGGGCACGCAGGCCGTCGCTGTCGATGCGCTCGCGGCCGACGAAACGACCGTCCACCTGACTCAGCAGATGCAGGTAACCTTCCAAGTCACCGACTGCAACGTAGCTGGAGAACACTTCCGGAGCCGACAGTTGACGGCGGGCCAGCGAGTCGTTGGTCCACAGTGCAGTGGTCGAACGCTCGTCGACGCCTTCAACGGTGCCCGAGGACAGGCTCACGTAGACGTTGCCGAAACCCTGGGCGATACCGGCGTAGCTCGACGCATCGCGCTGCCACAGTTGACGGCCGCTTTCCAGGTCCAGTGCCGCAACGCGACCCTGATAGCTGGCAACGTACAGTGTGCCGCCGGACAGCAGCAGACCGCCGTCGATGTCGACCACGCGCTCCAGTTCCGAACGACCTTGTGGAATCGCGATCCGTTGTTCCCAGACCGGCACGCCGTTGGAAATGTCCAGAGCGACCACTTTACCGGTCGACAGGCCAGCCACCGCGAGGCGGTTGGTCGCGAGCGGTGCACTGGTGCCACGCAGGGTCAGTACGGCCGGGGTGCTGTCATACACCCAGCGCTGTTGACCGGTGGATGCATCCAGACCGATCAGACGATCGTCCTGGGTCTGCACGACCACGATGTCGCCGTTGCTGGCTGGTGGCGCCAATACTTCACTGGTCACGCGAGCGCGCCACTTCTCTTCACCGTTGATGGTGTCGAGAGCGATGACGTCGCCACGCAGCGTGCCGACCAGAACCAGACCGTAACCCACGCCGACGGCGCCGGAGACAGGCACATCCAGTTCTTTCTTCCACTTCACGTCGCCGTTGCTGCGATCCATGGCCATCACGATGCCGGTCACGTCGGCGGCGTAGATGGTGTCACCATCGATCGCCGGTACCAGCATGTTGTAGGTTTCGCCCTGACCGTCACCGATCGAACGGCTCCACACTTTGTGCAGAACCACTTCTTCCTTGAAGGAAGTCAGTTCGGCTGGTGGCAGTTCTTTTGTGCTGTTGCTGCTGCAACCCGTGGCCAGAATGGCCAGAGCCAGCAATGCTGCATGCTTCCAACCGATCACGTCACGCATCCCCTTTGGCCAGGTCGTCCAGCTTGATTTGAAGGCCGCCGACTGCCGCTTCATCCGACAGTGCCGCCTTGGCTTTTTGATACGCCGCGTTCGCTTCGTCCGTGCGGCCCAGCTGTACCAGCAGGTCGCCCTTGAGTTCTTCGCGAGTGGCCAGGAACGACTTTTCGGCATCGCCTTCAAGCAGTTTCAGGGCTTCATCCGCCTTGTTCTGTGCACCCAGCACCTGCGCCAGACGCTGACGGGCGATTTCGCCCAGTGCTGCGTTGGCCGGTTTGGCAACGATGGCTTTCAGCTCGGTCGCCGCGTCGTCCAGCTTGCCGCTGTCGACCGCTACCTTGGCCACGAACAGGCTGCCGTACTGCGCGTAGGCAGTCCCGCCGAATTCACTGTTGAGCTTGCCGGCCAGATCCGCAACGCGCGCAGCGTCAGGCTTGCCGTCCGGGGTCAGCGTGGTTTCCAGCAATTGCTGATAGAGCACCGAGGCGCCTTGCGACTGGTTGCTCTGATACTTGTGAAATGCCTGCCAGCCGAACACGATGACCAGCGCCAACAGGCCGCCAGTGACCAGAGGTTTGCCGTTGCGTGTCCACCAGTCCTTCAAATCCGCCAACTGTTCGTCTTCGGTACTCGACACCCCAATACTCCTTAATCGCTAAATCGGCTGTTTAAACAGCTTCAACCCTGCACGACGCAGGTGGCCAGGTGAGCGGCAAGCGCATCCCAGGCAATGCTTTGTTGTTCGCCCTGGCCACGCAGGGGTTTGAAACCTACCACTTGCTGGGCCATTTCGTCGTCACCGAGGATCAGTGCGTACAGCGCACCGCTCTTGTCGGCTTTCTTGAACTGGCTCTTGAAGCTGCCGGCACCGGCATTGACCTGCAGGCGCAGGTTAGGCAACTGGTCGCGTACACGCTCGGCCAGGGCCAGACCGGCCAGCTCCGCTTCTTCGCCGAAGGCGCAGAGGTAGACGTCGACCTGACGGGCGAGTTCTTGCGGGATCTGCTCCAGGGTTTCCAGCATCAGCACCAGACGCTCGATGCCCATGGCGAAACCGACGCCCGGGGTCGGCTTGCCGCCCATCTGCTCGACCAGACCGTCGTAACGGCCGCCCGCGCACACGGTGCCCTGGGCGCCGAGCTTGTCGGTGACCCATTCGAATACGGTTTTGCTGTAGTAATCGAGACCGCGTACCAGTTTCGGGTTGAACACGTAAGGAATGCCGACGGCATCCAGACGGGCCTTCAGGCCTTCGAAGTGGGCACGGGATTCGTCATCCAGGTAGTCGGCCATCTTCGGCGCATCGACGAGGACGGCTTGTGTGTCGGCGTTCTTGGTGTCGAGCACGCGCAGCGGGTTGGTTTTCAGGCGACGCTGGCTGTCTTCGTCCAGTTTGTCGTGGTGCGCCGAGAGATACTCGACCAGCGCTTCACGATAACGGCCGCGGGACTCGCTGGTACCCAGGCTGTTGAGTTCGAGCTTGACCGCATCACGGATGCCCAGCTCGCCCCACAGGCGCCAGGTCATGATGATCAGCTCGGCGTCGATGTCCGGACCGTCGAGGTTGAAGACTTCCAGACCGATCTGGTGGAACTGGCGATAACGGCCTTTCTGCGGACGCTCGTGACGGAACATCGGACCGATGTACCAGAGTTTCTGCACCTGGCCACCGCCGGTGATGCCGTGCTCGAGCACGGCACGCACGCAAGCGGCGGTGCCTTCCGGACGCAGGGTCAGGGAGTCGCCGTTGCGGTCGTCGAAGGTGTACATCTCTTTTTCGACGATGTCGGTCACTTCGCCGATCGAGCGTTTGAACAGCTCGGTGAACTCGACGATCGGCATGCGGATCTGCTTGTAACCGTAGTTATCCAGCAGACGCGAAACGGTGCCTTCGAAGTAGCGCCATACCGGGGTCTGTTCCGGCAGGATGTCGTTCATGCCACGAATGGCTTGCAGGGACTTGCTCACAGAAATTCCTTAATTCGTTCGATCAGCCGCGCGCGATGACCGCTGCGTCGGCTTCGACCTTCTCGGCCGCCTTCTCGCGGATCAGCTTTTCCAGCTCGTCCACCAGATTGTCATTCGTCAGTTTCTGCGACGGCTTGCCGTCGATATAAATCAGGTTCGGCGTACCGCCGGTCAAGCCGATATGGGCTTCTTTTGCTTCGCCCGGGCCGTTGACCACGCAACCGATCACCGCAACATCCAGCGGCACCAGCAGGTCTTCAAGGCGCCCTTCCAGTTCGTTCATGGTCTTGACCACATCGAAGTTCTGCCGCGAGCAGCTCGGGCAGGCGATGAAGTTGATGCCACGGGAACGCAGATGCAAAGACTTGAGGATGTCGTAACCGACCTTCACTTCCTCGACCGGATCGGCCGCCAGCGAGATGCGGATGGTATCGCCAATCCCCTCGGCGAGCAGCATACCTAGGCCCACGGCGGATTTCACTGTACCGGAGCGCAATCCACCGGCTTCGGTGATGCCCAGGTGCAGCGGCTGGACGATTTCCTTCGCCAGCAGGCGGTAGGCTTCGACGGCCATGAACACGTCGGATGCCTTCACGCTGACCTTGAAGTCCTGGAAATTCAGGCGTTCGAGGTGTTCGACGTGACGCAGTGCGGACTCGACCAGCGCGGCCGGGGTTGGCTCACCGTATTTCTTCTGCAGGTCTTTTTCCAGGGAACCGGCGTTGACACCGATGCGGATCGGAATCCCGCGGTCACGGGCGGCATCGACCACCGCACGCACGCGGTCTTCGCGACCGATGTTGCCCGGGTTGATACGCAGGCAGTCCACACCCAGTTCGGCCACGCGCAAAGCGATCTTGTAGTCGAAGTGGATGTCGGCAACCAGCGGCACCTTGACCAGCTGCTTGATCTTGCCGAACGCCTCGGCGGCGTCCATGTCCGGCACCGATACGCGAACGATGTCGACGCCAGCGGCTTCCAGACGGTTGATCTGGGCGACGGTGGCAGCGACATCATTGGTGTCGCTGTTGGTCATGCTCTGCACCGCGATAGGTGCATCGCCGCCCACAGGCACGTTACCGACCCAGATCTTGCGCGATTCGCGACGTTTGATTGGAGATTCGCCGTGCATGACTTATTGACCCAACTTCAGGCGAGCAGTCTCGCCACTGGTGAACGGAGCGACATCGACCGGCTGGCCGTTGTAGCTGACCTGCGCAGCCCGGGCAACACCCAGACGCACGGCCAGCGGTGGCTTGCCTGCCACGGAGACGCTGTCGCCTTTATGTTTCAGACCGCTGAACAAAACCTTGCCGCGACCATCGGTGACCTGTGCCCAGCAATCAGCGGTGAACTGCAGTTGCACCTGACCTTCGCCTGCTGCCGGAGCAGTGGTTTCTGCGGTGGGTGCCGGGATTGCCGGGGCAACGGGTGCAGTGACGGTCGGTGCCGGAGTCGCCGGAACATTAGGGGCAGGTGCAGCCGGAGTGGCAACAACCGGTGCCGGGACATGAGCCGGAGCAGCTGGCGTCGCCGCCGGGGCAGCAGGCACGGCCGGTGCGGCTGCCGGAGCGACTGGCTCGGCACCGGTCGACTCGGCAGCGGTTTCCGATTGGGGCAGTGCCAGCGCTGTCGCGCCCTCGGTCTGACCTTCGGTAACGGCCTGGTCTTCCGGCTCGTCGATCGGATGAATCTGCGTGGTGCCATCGGCGCCTTCGACTTCAACGTGCTCCGGGGCCAGACTGGTCAGGTCCTTGGTGCGCAACGAGGTCTGATCCTGCCACCAGACGAAGCCGCCGCCGATGACCGCGATCAGCAGCAACAGGCTGACGATCCGCAAAATGGTATGGGAAACACGAACCGGCTCTTCGATCCGGCCCAGCGCATGAACATTGCTGCCCTGGGAGTCGGTGCCGGTGGACTGGTCGAACTGCTGGACCAGGACCGCCTGATCCATGCCGAGCAATTTGGCATAGGCGCGAATATAGCCGCGAGCGAAGGTATGCCCCGGCAACTTGTCGAACGCACCGGCTTCGAGGTTGGTCAGGGAAGTCACGGTGAGGTTGAGCTTGAGGGCCACTTCGGCCAGCGACCAGCCATTGCTTTCGCGGGCCTGGCGCAAGGTCTCACCGGGGTTAACGCGATTCGCTGCTACAACTTCGGGATGCGCCGCTTTCATCATTGCTCCGACAGGTATTGCTGATATTCCGGCGTACCGGGATAGAGTCGTTTTAATTGCAGGCCCGCACTGGCGGCCTTGTCGCGATCTTCAAACACTTTTGCCAACCGAACCGCGAGCAACAGACTACGTGCATTTTGCTCGGACAGCTGGCTGAAACGGTCGTAATAGTCACGCGCGGGCACATAATGCCTGTCTTCGAATGACAACTCAGCCATTTCCAGCAATGCTCGTGGTTGCTGACGGTTCAAACGCAATGCTTTTTCCAGTTGCTGCTGGGCCAGATCACGCTGGCCAAGCTTGGACGCCGTCATGCCGAGGTTCTCGAACACACGGGAACGCTCAGGATACAGGGTATCGGCGGCGGCCTGTTCAAAACGCTCGTAGGCTTCCTTGTAACGCTGTTCTTCGTAGAGAAAACTGCCGTAATTGTTGAGGATGCGGGCATCGGCGGGACGGGAGGACAGTGCCTTGCGAAAGTGTTCGTCGGCCAGCTTCGGCTCCATCTCGGACTGAAAGACCAGCCCAAGAGCCGCGTTGGCGTCGGGATCGGAACCGTCCAGCTCGAGGGCCTTTTTCAAGGGCACCTTGGCCCGTTCGGTCATGCCTTGCTGCAAGTATCCCAGCCCCAGCTGAACGTAGGCGGCCCGCGCTTCGTCGCGGCCCTTGCTGGTCTTCATCGGGTTGTAATCACCCGACAGGACACAGCCAGCACACAGGCTGGCCAACAGCAACAGCAGCGCAAAGCGCAGGGACATAGAGATCCTCTCTTAGTTAGTGTTCGCGGCGTTCTGTGCCAGATCGCTGTCGGCGCTCAATTCGCGCACGGCGATGTAACGTTCGCTGCGACGGGTGCGATCCAGCACCTGCCCTACCAATTGACCGCAAGCCGCGTCGATGTCTTCACCACGGGTGGTGCGCACGGTCACGTTATAGCCCGCCTGATGCAGCTGATCCTGGAACCGGCGAATCGCGTTGTTGCTCGGCCGCTCGTAACCGGAATGCGGGAACGGGTTGAACGGAATCAGGTTGATCTTGCAGGGAATATCCTTGAGCAGCTCGATCATTTCCACAGCGTGCTCAAGCTTGTCGTTAATGTCCTTGAGCAAGGTGTACTCGATGGTCAGTACACGTTTCTCGCCCAGGGCGGACATGTAGCGCACACACGAATCGAGGAGCATCTTAAGCGGATATTTCTTGTTGATCGGCACCAATTGGTTACGCAATGCGTCATTCGGTGCGTGCAGGGACAACGCCAGGGACACGTCGATGTGCTTGGCCAGCTCATCGATCATCGGCACCACACCCGACGTGGACAGGGTCACGCGGCGCTTGGAGATCCCGTAGCCCAGATCATCCATCATCAGATGCATGGCGGCCACGACGTTGTCGAAGTTCAGCAGCGGTTCGCCCATGCCCATCATCACCACGTTGGTGATGGCGCGGTCGATGGTGGCCGGAACACTGCCGAAGGATTTGTTGGCAATCCACACCTGACCGATGACTTCGGCGGCGGTGAGGTTGCTGTTGAAGCCTTGCTTGCCGGTGGAGCAGAAACTGCAGTCCAGGGCACAGCCTGCCTGGGACGAAACGCACAGAGTGCCGCGTTTGCCCTGGGGAATGTAAACGGTCTCGACGCAGCTGCCGGACGCCACGCGCACCACCCACTTGCGGGTGCCGTCGCTGGAAATGTCCTCGCTGACCACTTCGGGACCGCGAACTTCAGCAACAGCCTTGAGCTTTTCGCGCAAGGCCTTGCTGACGTTCGTCATGGCGTCGAAATCATCGACGCCAAAGTGGTGAATCCATTTCATTACCTGACCGGCACGGAAACGCTTCTCCCCGATTGAGTCGAAGAATTTTTCCATTTCCGGCTGGGTCAGACCCAGCAGGTTGGTTTTAACAGTCGATGTAGTCATGGATTCACCTTCACTCTTAAGCCAATGCTTAGCGAGTGGTTACTTCAGTAGCTGCGAAGAAGTACGAGATTTCGCGAGCGGCAGCGGCTTCGGAGTCCGAACCGTGAACGGCGTTGGCGTCGATCGACTCAGCGAAGTCAGCACGGATGGTGCCGGCAGCAGCTTCTTTAGGGTTGGTAGCGCCCATCAGCTCACGGTTGCGAGCGATAGCGTTTTCGCCTTCCAGAACCTGAACGACAACCGGACCGGAGATCATGAAAGCAACCAGGTCACCGAAGAAACCGCGCTCTTTGTGCTCAGCGTAGAAGCCTTCAGCTTCGGCTTTGGACAGTTGCTTCATTTTCGAAGCAACCACTTTCAGACCAGCCTTTTCGAAACGGGTAACGATTTCGCCGGCAGCGCCTTTTGCAACGGCGTCAGGCTTGATGATGGAGAAAGTACGTTGAACAGCCATGGTGTAACTCCAGAAACGGTAATTTGCGAAAAATTAAACCCGCGAATTATACGCGGGTTCTTGGGTATTGCCTAACCTGCAAGGATGATCAGTCTATTTCATCATTCCAGAGCTGCTGAACCGCTTCCAACACCTTCTCGCCGACCCGGCCAGAGTTAGCGTCGAAGTCAGGCAGCTCCTTGATCCACTGCTGCAACTCGACGAAATTGACAGAATACGGATCTACACCCGGCTTGGCCTCAGCCAACTCTTCTGCAATACGTTGAACATCATTCCAACCGTAGCTCATGACAGTCTTACCAGTCAGTGCGGCGCTTCGGCCGCATGGTTAAGCGAATATTTCGGAATCTCGACGGTGAGGTCTTCCTCGCCGACGATGGCCTGACAGGCCAGACGCGACTGCGCCTCCAGACCCCAGGCACGATCGAGGAAATCTTCCTCCAACTCGTCAGCTTCTTCCAGCGAGTCGAAACCCTCGCGAATGATGCAGTGACAGGTGGTGCAGGCGCAGACGCCGCCGCAGGCGCTTTCCATCTCGATATGGTGTTCGTGGGCCAGCTCGAGAATCGAAGTGCCGGGCTCAGCCTCGACCACCATGCCTTCAGGGCAGAACTTCTCGTGGGGCAGAAAAATGACCTGCGGCATCAGATATCCTCGATTTCATTCAGGTTGCGCCCCGACAGAGCGGCTTTCACCGTCTGATCCATACGGCGGGCAGCAAAGGCATCGGTCACTTGCGACAGACGCTTGGTCTGCTGCTCGATGGCGTAACCATCGGTACCTTTCATCAGTTCAGTCAGTTCCTGCACCTGCAGATCGATGACCATGCGCTCTTCGGCGTCGAGCAAACGCTCGCCATCCGCCTCCAGAGCGCCCTGCACCGCTTCGATCAGGCGCTGGGCATCAACCTGCTGCTCGCGCAGGACGCGGGCAACCTTGTCGTCATTGGCGTGCTGGAACGAATCCTTGAGCATCTTGGCGATTTCGCCGTCGGTCAGACCGTAGGACGGCTTGACCTGAATGCTCGCCTCAACGCCCGAACCCAGTTCACGGGCAGAGACGCTGAGCAGACCGTCGGCATCGACCTGGAAGGTCACGCGAATCTTCGCCGCGCCTGCGACCATCGCCGGGATACCACGCAATTCGAAGCGAGCCAGGGAGCGGCAATCGCTGATCAGCTCGCGCTCGCCCTGCAACACATGGATCGCCATGGCCGACTGGCCGTCTTTATAAGTGGTGAAGTCTTGGGCGCGAGCAACCGGGATGGTGGTGTTGCGCGGAATTACCTTCTCCATCAGGCCGCCCATGGTTTCCAACCCCAGGGACAACGGAATCACATCGAGCAGCAGCAGTTCGCCACCATCGCGCTTGTTGCCGGCCAGTGTATCGGCCTGGATCGCGGCACCGATGGCCACTACCTGATCCGGGTCGATTTCGGTCAGCGGTTGACGGCCAAAGGCTTCGGCGACGGCTTCGCGAACACGTGGAACGCGGGTCGAACCACCGACCATGACCACGGCATGCACGTCTTCCAGCTCAATACCGGAGTCGCGAACGGCACGGCGACAGGCTTTCAGGCTGCGGGCGACCATCGGCTCGATCAGTGCGTCGAAGGCCTCGCGGGTCAGTTGTGCTTTCCAGTCACCATAAGCAACTACAACACTGTCGGCATTCGTCAGTGTTTCCTTGGCCGCGCAGGCGGTTTGCAGCAGATTGCGCTGCGCACCCGGATCGAGATCGGCGGACAGGCCCGCGCTTTCGATGATCCAGCCGGCAATCGCGTGGTCGAAATCGTCACCGCCCAGGGCACTGTCGCCACCGGTGGCCAGAACTTCGAAGACGCCGCCGGTCAGACGCAGAATCGAAATATCGAAAGTACCGCCGCCAAGGTCATAAATGGCGACCAGGCCTTCGGCATGCTGATCCAGACCATAAGCCACCGCAGCGGCGGTCGGCTCGTTGAGCAGGCGCAGTACGTTCAGACCGGCGAGTTTTGCCGCATCCTTCGTAGCCTGGCGCTGAGCGTCGTCGAAATAGGCCGGAACGGTAATCACCGCGCCGACCAGCTCGCCGCCCAAGGTCGCTTCCGCACGCTGGCGCAACACTTTCAGGATATCGGCAGAGACTTCGACCGGGCTTTTCGGGCCCTGCACGGTGTCGATGAACGGCATGTGCGATTCGCCGCCGACAAAGCGGTACGGCAGTTGATCGCCCAGTTGCTTGACGTCGGACAGGCCACGGCCCATCAGGCGCTTGACCGACAGCACGGTATTCAGGGGATCGGAGGACGCGGCCAGTTTGGCCGACTCGCCGACTTCGACGCGATCGGCGTGATAACGCACGGCGGAAGGCAGGATGACCCGCCCTTCGGCATCGGCCAGCGGCTCGGAAAGACCACTGCGCAACGCAGCGACCAGCGAATTGGTAGTGCCCAAGTCGATCCCCACAGCCAGACGACGCTGGTGCGGTTGAGGACTTTGGCCGGGTTCGGCGATCTGCAGTAGGGCCATCGTGATCAGGACTTATCTGTATATCAGGCGTGCGACCGGAGCGGCACTGGGTTAATCGTCGAGGCGCTCTTCTAACTGGCGCACTTCGTAGGTGAGCTTGTCGAGGAACTGCATGCGCCGCATCAGGCGCTCGGCCTGTTCACGTTGCGCTGCATCATCCCAACAGGCTGCGAAGCTTTCGTTCAGCTGCTCCTGGGCGGTCTTCAGGCGACGCTTGAAGGTCGCGACTCCCGCCAGGTCGGCACTGTCCTGCAGATCTTCGAGCTCTTCGCGCCATTGCATCTGCTGCAGAAGAAACTCGGGATCATGGACCGTGACTTCCATCGGCACTTCATGACCGCTGATGGTCAGCAGGTAACGTGCACGCTGGGCCGGACTCTTGAGCGTCTGATAGGCATCGTTGAGCCGTGCAGACTGCTCGAGCGCCGAACGCTGCTCACGCTCGGAAGCGTCGGCAAAGCGATCAGGATGAACGCCGCGCGCCAGCTCGCGATAGCGCGTGGCCAGTTGCTCGAGATCCAGACGAAAGCCCGGTTGCAGCTCGAATAAAGCGAAATGACAAGGAGTTCCCACGACCAGCCTCAGATGTTGAAGCTTTCGCCGCAGCCACACTCACCGCGCACGTTGGGATTGTTGAACTTGAAGCCTTCGTTCAACCCTTCCTTGACGAAATCGAGCTCGGTGCCGTCGAGGTAAGCCAGGCTCTTGGGGTCGATGATCACTTTTTCGCCGTGACTCTCGAACACCTGATCTTCTGCAACCACCTCGTCGACAAACTCCAGCACGTAGGCAAGGCCGGAACAGCCCGTGGTGCGAACACCCAGACGAATCCCTTCACCCTTGCCGCGCCCGTCGAGGGAGCGTCGCACGTGTCGAGCAGCCGCTTCTGTCATGCTGATAGCCATCGTTGACTCCTTACTCGTCGCCCAATACTTAGATCAAGCCTTTCTTCTGCTTGTAGTCGCGAACGGCCGCCTTGATGGCGTCTTCAGCGAGTACCGAGCAGTGGATTTTCACTGGCGGCAGGGCCAGTTCTTCGGCCAGCTGGGTGTTCTTGATGGTTTCCGCTTCGTCCAGGGTCTTGCCCTTCATCCACTCGGTGGCGAGTGAGCTGGAAGCGATAGCCGAACCGCAGCCGTAGGTCTTGAACTTGGCGTCTTCGATAACGCCCTGGTCGTTGACCTTGATCTGCAGACGCATCACGTCGCCGCACGCCGGAGCGCCGACCATGCCGGTGCCGACATCTGGATCTTCCGCGTCCATCTTGCCGACGTTACGCGGGTTTTCGTAGTGGTCGATGACCTTTTCGCTGTAAGCCATGATTCTCAATCCTCACTCATCAGGGCCGCTCTTGAGACCCTGCAACTGCGCTGCGCAAACCGCCGCGTCGCTACAGGATCCGTATCCGGCGGCTTCTATGTTTAGTGTGCCGCCCACTCGATCTTCGAGATATCGACGCCGTCTTTGTACATGTCCCACAGCGGCGACAGAGCGCGCAGCTTGGTAACGGCCTCGCAGACTTTCTGCGCGGCGTAATCGATTTCTTCTTCGGTGGTGAAACGGCCGAAGGTGAAGCGGATCGAACTGTGTGCCAGTTCGTCGTTGCGGCCCAGGGCGCGCAGTACGTACGAAGGCTCCAGGGACGCCGAGGTGCACGCCGAACCGGACGAAACCGCCAGATCCTTGAGTGCCATGATCAGCGACTCGCCCTCAACGTAGTTGAAGCTCAGGTTCAGGTTGTGCGGAACGCGTGCGGTCAGGCTGCCGTTGACGTACAGCTCTTCCAGATGCTCGACCTGTTTGTAGAAGCGATCGCTCAGGGCTTTGATGCGCACGTTTTCGGCAGCCATGTCTTCCTTGGCCACACGGAACGCTTCGCCCATGCCGACGATCTGGTGGGTCGCCAGGGTGCCGGAACGCATGCCACGCTCGTGACCGCCACCGTGCATGGTCGCTTCGATGCGCACACGCGGCTTGCGGCTGACGTACAGCGCGCCGATGCCTTTAGGACCGTAGGTCTTGTGGGCAGAGAACGACATCATGTCGACTTTCAGCTTCTGCAGGTCGATTTCGACCTTGCCGGTGGACTGAGCGGCGTCGACGTGGAACAGAATGCCTTTCGAACGGGTCAGCTCGCCGATGGCGGCGATGTCGTTGACCGTACCGATTTCGTTGTTCACGTGCATCACCGACACCAGGATGGTGTCTTCACGCAGCGCGGCTTCGATCATGGCCGGTGTGATCAGACCGTCTTCGGTCGGCTCGAGGTAGGTCACTTCGAAACCTTCACGCTCCAGTTGGCGCATGGTGTCGAGGACAGCCTTGTGCTCGATCTTGGAGGTGATCAGGTGCTTGCCCTTGGAGGCGTAGAAATGTGCCGCACCCTTGATTGCCAGGTTGTCGGACTCGGTGGCACCGGAGGTCCAGACGATTTCGCGCGGGTCGGCGTTGACCAGGTCGGCCACCTGACGACGGGCGTTTTCGACGGACTCTTCGGCCTTCCAGCCGAACACGTGGGAACGGGACGCCGGGTTACCGAAGTTTCCGTCGACCAGCAGGCATTCACTCATCTTTTGCGCAACGCGCGGATCGACCGGGGTGGTCGAAGAGTAATCAAGGTAAATCGGCAATTTCATGGACTATCTCCTAAATCAGGCTGGCTGGCGTGCCGCTAGCTCTCTGGCTGTCATTCGACGGCGGACGCTTCAATCTTGTCCAGGCGCGGCGCCTTGCCATTGCAACGACGCTGATCCTGACGCTGGGCCACTTCCTGCACCTCACGGCGAGTTACGAGGTCGGCCAAGCTGATACCGCTGAGAAATTCGTGAATCTGCAGGCTCAGGTCGCACCACAGGTGATGGGTCAGGCAGGTGTCGCCGGAATGGCAATCGCCCTGGCCCTGGCATTTTGTTGCATCGACCGATTCGTTCACCGCATCGATCACCTGGGCGACCTGGATGCCCTGCATGTCGCGGGACAACTGGTAGCCACCGCCCGGACCGCGAACACTGGATACCAGGTTGCTGCGGCGCAGCTTGGCGAAAAGCTGTTCGAGATAGGACAGGGAGATGCCTTGGCGCTCGGAGATATCGGCCAGGGACACCGGCCCGTGCTGCGCATGCAACGCCAGGTCAAGCATGGCGGTCACAGCGTATCGGCCTTTTGTAGTCAGTCGCATGGACAATTACCACGGAGTTCGGAATGGGCGGGAGTATGCAATTCCCGAGCATTTAAGTCAACTATAAGACCTAGTGCTTTAGTCGGGTTTACCCGCAAAAGAGCGCGCGAATGATAGCAGGGTCTGCGGCTTAATGGCACACCGGCCGGCAGCAGCCCTGCAAGCGCATCAATGCGTCGTGGATTCGTCCTTGCCCTGGACGCAGGCGAAGTCTTCTTCGCGCAGCTCAGGCAGATCTTTCGCACAGTAATTGCTGCCCAGATCCTTCAACGCCCCGCACATCCCTTCCAGACGGCCATCCACCGCCTGCAGGTGATCGAGCAATTGGCCAATGGCACGCGCCACCGGGTCCGGCATGTCACCGCTCACGCCATAGGCATCGAAACCGATCTTTTCGGCCATCGCCTTGCGTTTCGCATCGGCTTCATCATCGGACTTGACGATGATCCGCCCCGGAATGCCCACCACAGTGGCGCCCGGCGGCACTTCCTTGGTCACCACCGCATTGGAACCGACCTTGGCGCCAGCACCAACCGTGAACGGGCCGAGCACCTTCGCCCCAGCCCCCACTACAACGCCATCGCCGAGCGTCGGATGACGCTTGCCCTTGTTCCAGCTAGTGCCTCCAAGGGTCACGCCCTGATAGATGGTGACGTCATCGCCGATTTCAGCGGTTTCGCCAATGACGATGCCCATGCCATGGTCGATAAAGAAGCGCCGCCCAACCTTGGCGCCTGGATGAATCTCGATTCCGGTCAGCCAGCGACCGAAGTTCGACACCAGCCGCGCCAGCCATTTTAGATCATTGCGCCAGAGCATGCCGGCCAGTCGATGAATCCAGATCGCATGCATGCCGGGGTAGCAGGTCAGGACTTCAAAAGCGTTACGCGCCGCCGGGTCTCGGTGGAATACGCTCTGGATATCTTCACGCAAACGCTCGAACATCATTAATCCTTCCGCTTAAGGAGCTCGCCACGGGCCGCTTTCTGGGTTTCCGTGAGGATGCCACGCAAAATATTCATTTCCGCCCGGCTGACCGAGCTGCGTCCGTACAACCGGCGCAGGCGCGCCATCAAGTGCCGAGGCTTTTCCGGATCGAGGAATTCGATGGCCACCAGGGTCTGCTCCAGGTGCTCATAGAATCGCTCCAGCTCATCCATGGTCGCCAGCTCGGCGCTTTTCACGGAGGCCACTTCTTCTTTCTCGATCTTGGTCGGCTGCCCTTGAGCGGCCAGCCAGGCCATGCGCACTTCATAACTCAACACCTGCACCGCCGCCCCGAGATTCAGCGAGCTGAATTCAGGATCGGAGGGGATGTGCACGTGATAGTGACATCGCTGCAGCTCGTCGTTGGTCAGGCCGGAGTCTTCACGCCCGAATACCAGCGCGATTTCCGCGCCCTGCCCGGCCTCCTCGACCACTTTGGTCCCGCATTCGCGCGGATCCAGCAGCGGCCAGGGAATGCGCCGGTCACGGGCACTGGTGCCGAGCACCAGATTGCAGCCGACCAGGGCGTCTTCCAAGGTGGCGACGACTTGCGCATTTTCAAGGATGTCACCGGCACCCGAGGCGCGGGCATCGGCTTCGTGATGCGGAAAGACTCGCGGATCGACCAGCACCAGCCGCGACAAACCCATGTTTTTCATGGCGCGCGCGGTCCCGCCGATGTTTCCCGGGTGGCTGGTATTGACCAGGACGACACGAATGTTTTGCAGCACGGCGGGCGCTCTCGGACTGGGGAAAGGGGTGCAAATCTTACAGAACAGCCTACCGTTAAGCTATGAAAGCGAACAGCGACCTTCACCTGAAGAAAAGTTCTGATAGAATGCGCGGCTTTCTTTAACAACCTTAGGTGACACATCCATGCAGCCCATGCTGAATATCGCGCTGCGCGCCGCCCGCAGCGCCAGTGAACTGATCTTCCGCTCCATCGAGCGCCTGGATACCATCAAGGTCGACGAAAAAGACGCCAAGGATTACGTATCCGAGGTCGATCGCGCCGCCGAACAGAAAATCATCGACGCCCTGCGCAAGGCTTACCCGAATCACTCGATCATGGGTGAAGAGACCGGCATGCACGCCGGCAGCGGCATCGAAGGCGAAGAATACCTGTGGATCATCGATCCGCTGGACGGCACCACCAATTTCCTGCGCGGCATTCCTCACTTCGCTGTCAGCATTGCCTGCAAATACCGTGGCCGCCTGGAACACGCCGTTGTTCTGGATCCGGTTCGCCAGGAAGAATTCACCGCCAGCCGTGGTCGCGGCGCTCAACTGAACGGTCGTCGTCTGCGTGTCAGCGGTCGCACCAGCCTGGACGGTGCCCTGCTCGGCACCGGTTTCCCGTTCCGTGACGACCAGATGGACAACCTCGACAACTACCTGGGCATGTTCCGCGCCCTGGTTGGCCAGACTGCCGGCATCCGCCGCGCCGGATCGGCGAGCCTGGACCTGGCTTACGTTGCTGCCGGTCGTTTCGACGCGTTCTGGGAGTCGGGCCTGTCCGAGTGGGACATGGCGGCTGGCGCCCTGCTGATTCAGGAAGCCGGCGGTCTGGTGAGCGACTTCACCGGCGGTCACGACTTCCTTGAAAAAGGCCACGTCGTTGCCGGCAACACCAAATGCTTCAAGGCAGTTCTGACGGCGATCCAGCCGCACCTGCCGGCCTCGCTGAAGCGCTAAGCTTCTCGCGAAACCGGAAAAGCACCCTTCGGGGTGCTTTTTTTATGCCTGTCATCACGTTAATCCCGGGCACAAAAAAGCACCCCGAAGGGTGCTTCTTTTTTACTACAACCGCTTATTGCCCAGGCTGCGCCTGCGACAGGATCAGCTTGCCTTCCTTGTCGACCGGAATCTGGTTGCCCGGATCACGATCCATCCGCACTTTGCCTTCCTTGCCGTCCAGCGAATAGCGGACGTCATAACCTACGACCTTGTCGCTGATGTCATTCACCGTATTACAGCGAGTCTGAGTGGTGGTGTAGGTATCGCGATTCTGCATGCCTTCCTGCACCTTGTTGCCGGCATAACCGCCACCGACCGCGCCAGCTACCGTGGCAATCTTCTTGCCGGTGCCGCCGCCGATCTGGTTACCCAGCAAACCACCTGCCACGGCACCGATGGCGGTACCGAGAATCTGGTGTTGATCCTTGACCGGCGCCTGCCGGGTCACAGCGACATCCTTGCATACTTCACGTGGCGTCTTGATCTGTGTCTTGACCGGTTCAACGGCCAGAACCTGCGCATACTCAGGGCCGCTTTTAACCAGGCTGTAGGTGGCAACAGCGCCCCCGGCAGTCACACCGACAGCACCCAGTACCGCACCAACCAGCAACGACTTGTTCACATGAACCTCCTGACCATCACATGCGGGACGCGCCCGCGCTTCTCCCAGCCTTGGAGCAATAAAAAAGGCGCGAGTTCAACTCGCGCCTTTTTTGACTGACAACCGGGGAAACGATGGCCGTTATGGACGGTCGTCGACTTCCTTCTCGGTATTGGCCGGCGGAATCAGGTCTTCCGAGGACAGGTTCAGCCAGATCAGCACCACGTTGGCGATGTAGATCGACGAGTAGGTACCCGCCAGAACACCGATGAACAGGGCGATCGAGAAGCCGAACAGGTTGTCGCCACCGAAGAACAGCAGCGCCGCGATCGCCAGCAAGGTGGAGATCGAAGTCGCCATGGTGCGCAGCAGGGTCTGCGTGGTCGAGATGTTGATGTTCTCGATCAGCGAAGCCTTGCGCAGCACGCGGAAGTTCTCACGCACCCGGTCGAACACGACGATGGTGTCGTTCAGCGAGTAACCGATGATCGCCAGTACCGCCGCCAGCACCGTCAGGTCGAAGGTGATCTGGAAAAACGACAGGATACCCACGGTCACGATCACGTCGTGAATCAGCGAAACGATGGCACCGACCGCGAATTTCCACTGAAAGCGGAAAGCCAGGTAGATCAGGATGCCGCCGAGCGCCAGCAGCATGCCGAGGCCGCCCTGGTCGCGCAGCTCTTCACCGACCTGCGGGCCGACGAACTCGACACGCTTGACCGTCGCCGGGTTTTCACCGCCGACCTTCTGCAGCGCTTCCGCCACCTGATGGCCCAGCTGCGGGTCTTCACCCGGCATGCGTACCAGCAGGTCGGTGGTCGCACCGAAGTTCTGCACGACCGCTTCGTGATAACCGGCGGTAACCAGTTGCTCACGCACCTTGGTGACGTCGGCCGGACGCTCGTAGGTCAGCTCGATGAGCGTACCGCCGGTGAAGTCCAGGCCCCAGTTCATGCCCTTGTGGAACACGCTGAACAAGGCCAGCACGGTAAGGAACAATGTGACGCCGAACGCGAAGTTGCGAACGCCCATGAAGTTGATTGTACGTAACATGGCAGCCCCTTAAATCCACAACTTCTTGAAGTCACGACCGCCGAAGATCAGGTTGACCATCGCGCGGGTCACCATGATGGCCGTGAACATCGAGGTAAAGATCCCGAGGGACATAGTCACTGCGAAGCCCTTCACCGGGCCGGTGCCCATGGCGAAGAGGATGCCGCCGACCAGCAAGGTGGTCAGGTTGGCGTCGAGAATCGCGGTGAATGCCCGGCCGAAGCCTTCGTTGATTGCACGCTGCACGGTCATGCCGGCGGCGATCTCTTCGCGGATCCGCGAGAAGATCAGCACGTTGGCGTCGACCGCCATACCCATGGTCAACACGATACCGGCGATACCCGGCAGGGTCAGGGTTGCACCCAGCAGCGACATCAGCGCCAGCAGCAGCACCATGTTCACCGCCAGAGCGACGGTGGCGATCAGGCCGAAGAAGCGGTAGATGGCGATGATAAACAGCGAGACGAACAGCATGCCCCACAGCGATGCATCGATACCCTTGGTGATGTTGTCCGCACCCAGGCTCGGGCCGATGGTACGTTCTTCAGCGAAGTACATCGGAGCCGCCAGACCACCGGCACGCAGCAGCAGCGCCAGCTCGGAAGACTCGCCCTGGCCGTTCAGGCCGGTGATGCGGAACTGCGCACCCAGCGGCGACTGAATGGTCGCCAGGCTGATGATCTTCTTCTCTTCCTTGAAGGACTGCACCGGCACGTCTTTCTCGACGCCGTCGACCATCTGCTTGACGTAGGTGGTCACCGGACGCTGCTCGATGAAGATCACCGCCATGCTGCGACCGACATTGCTGCGGGTCGCGCGGCTCATCAGTTCGCCACCGTGGCCATCCAGACGGATGTTCACTTCAGGTGTGCCGTGCTCGCCGAAACCGGCCTTGGCATCGGTCACCTGGTCACCGGTGATGATCAGGCTACGCTCGATCTGTGCCGGAGGACGCTTGCCTTCGCGGAACTCGAAAGTCTCGGAAGTGGCTTTCGAAGCGCCAGGCTCGGCGGCCAGCCGGAATTCCAGGTTGGCGGTCTTGCCGAGGATACGCTTGGCTTCGGCAGTGTCCTGCACGCCCGGCAGCTCAACCACGATGCGGTTGGCGCCCTGACGCTGGACGATCGGTTCGGCAACACCCAGCTCGTTGACGCGGTTACGTACCGTGGTCAGGTTCTGCTTGATGGAGTATTCACGGATTTCCGCCAGCTTGGCCGGGGTCATCGCCAGACGCAGCACCGGTTGACCGTTGAGGTCGGCCGGAACAATGTCGAAATCGTTGAAGTTCTTGCGGATCAGCGCACGGGCCTGTTCGCGGGAGTCAGCATCGCTGAAGCCCAACTGAATGGCGCCATTGAGCTGCGGCAGGCTGCGATAGCGCAGTTTCTCTTTGCGCAGCAGGCTCTTGACGTCGCCTTCGTAGACTTTCAGGCGTGCGTCGAGGGCTTTGTCCATGTCCACTTCCAGCAGGAAGTGCACACCACCGGACAAGTCCAGACCCAGCTTCATCGGGTGCGCGGCCAGGCTGCGCAGCCATTGCGGGGTGGTCTGTGCCAGGTTCAGCGCGACAACGTAGTCATCACCCAACGCCTTGCGCACAACGTCTTTGGCCGGCAACTGGTCTTCAGCCTTGGTCAGACGGATCAGGCCGCCCTTGCCGTTGGCTGCCAGGCTCGACGCCTTGACGTTGATCCCGGATTCCTTGAGCGCGGTGCTCACGCGGTCCAGGTCGGCCTGGTTGACCTGCAGGGCCGTGCTGGCTCCGCTGATCTGGATGGCCGGGTCATCGGGGTATAGATTCGGAGCGGAATAAATCAGACCGATCGCCAGCACCGCCAGGATCAGAATGTATTTCCACAGAGGATATTTGTTCAGCATCACGCCGCCCGTTATGACGCGGGGCGCCTTGCGCGCCCCGTCGATTGAGTAGAAGTTGTTGCCCTTAGATCGCTTTCAGCGTGCCTTTTGGCAGCGTGGCGGCGATGGCGCCCTTCTGGAACTTCATTTCCACGGTGTCGGAAACTTCCAGAACCACGAAGTCATCGGCCACTTTGGTGATCTTGCCGGCGATGCCGCCGGTGGTGACCACTTCGTCGCCCTTCTGCAGGCTGTTCAGCAGGTTCTTCTGCTCTTTGGCGCGCTTGGCCTGTGGACGCCAGATCATCAGGTAGAAGATGACCAGGAAGCCGACCAGGAAAATCCACTCGAAGCCGCCGCCCATAGGCGCTGCAGCCGGTGCAGCCGCGTCAGCCATGGCGTTAGAGATAAAAAAGCTCATTTAGCACTCCAGTTGCAAATGTTGAATCTTGGGGTCAGAAAACTCAGTCCAAAGGCGGAACGGGGAGCCCGCGTTTGGCGTAGAAGGCATCGACAAAGGCGGCCAATGTACCCTGTTGAATAGCCTCGCGCAAACCAGCCATCAGCACCTGATAATGGCGCAAGTTATGGATGGTATTGAGCATGCTTCCCAGCATTTCGCCGCACTTGTCCAGGTGATGCAGATAAGCGCGGGAGAAGTTCTGGCAGGTATAGCAATCGCAGGTCGGATCCAGCGGCGAATCATCATGGCGATGGAACGCGTTACGGATCTTCAGCACGCCTGTATCAATGAACAGATGCCCGTTGCGGGCATTACGGGTTGGCATCACGCAATCGAACATGTCCACACCGCGGCGCACACCCTCAACCAGATCTTCCGGTTTGCCAACGCCCATAAGGTAACGAGGTTTGTCAGCCGGCATCATGCCCGGCAGGTAATCGAGCACCTTGATCATTTCGTGCTTCGGCTCGCCCACCGACAGACCGCCGATGGCCAGGCCATCGAAGCCGATCTTGTCCAGGCCTTCCAGCGAGCGCATGCGCAGGTCCTGGTGCATGCCACCCTGAACGATGCCGAACAGCGCCGACGTGTTGTCGCCATGGGCATTCTTCGAACGCTGGGCCCAGCGCAGCGACAGCTCCATGGACACACGGGCGACGTCTTCGTCAGCCGGGTACGGGGTGCATTCGTCGAAAATCATCACGATGTCCGAGCCCAGGTCGCGCTGAACCTGCATCGATTCTTCCGGGCCCATGAACACTTTCGAGCCGTCGACCGGAGAGGCGAAAGTCACGCCCTCCTCCTTGATCTTGCGCATGGCGCCGAGGCTGAACACCTGGAAACCGCCGGAGTCGGTCAGGATCGGGCCTTTCCACTGCATGAAATCGTGCAGGTCGCCGTGGGCCTTGATCACTTCGGTGCCCGGGCGCAGCCACAGGTGGAAGGTGTTGCCCAGAATGATTTCCGCGCCAATCGCCTCGATATCACGCGGCAACATGCCCTTGACCGTGCCGTACGTGCCCACCGGCATGAAGGCCGGGGTCTCGACGGTGCCACGGGGGAAGGTCAGGCGACCACGACGGGCCTTGCCATCGGTGGCCAGGAGTTCAAAGGACATGCGACATTCGCGACTCATTCTGTTTCCTCTGGGCCTGTCTGTTCAGGGGCAGTCGGTGCGGGATTACGGGTGATGAACATCGCATCACCGTAGCTGAAAAAGCGGTAACCGTTGTCCACGGCGGCCTTATAGGCGGCCATGGTTTCCGGGTAACCGGCAAATGCCGAAACCAGCATCAACAGCGTGGATTCGGGCAAATGGAAATTGGTCACCAGGGCATCGACCACATGGAATGGCCGGCCCGGGTAGATAAAGATGTCGGTGTCGCCGCTGAACGGCTTGAGCACGCCATCGCGGGCGGCGCTTTCCAGCGAGCGCACGCTGGTGGTGCCCACGGCAATCACCCGGCCACCACGGGTGCGACAGGCGGCAACGGCATCGACCACGTCCTGGCCGACTTCCAGCCACTCGGTGTGCATGTGGTGGTCTTCGATCTTCTCGACCCGCACTGGCTGGAAGGTACCGGCGCCAACGTGCAGCGTGACGAAAGCTGTCTCGACGCCCTTGGCGGCAATCGCTTCCATCAGCGTCTGGTCGAAGTGCAGCCCGGCGGTCGGTGCAGCCACCGCGCCCAGCTTCTCGGCGTAAACAGTCTGATAACGCTCGCGATCCGAACCTTCGTCCGGGCGATCTATATAAGGAGGCAGCGGCATGTGCCCGACACGGTCGAGCAGCGGCAGCACTTCCTCAGAGAAACCCAGCTCGAACAGCGCGTCGTGACGCGCCAGCATCTCGGCTTCGCCACCACCGTCGATGAGGATCTTCGAACCCGGTTTCGGCGACTTGCTGGAACGCACATGGGCCAGCACGCGGTGGGTATCGAGCACCCGCTCGATGAGGATTTCCAGCTTGCCGCCGGACTCCTTCTGCCCGAACAGCCGCGCCGGAATCACCCGGGTATTGTTGAACACCATCAGATCGCCCGGGCGCAAATGCTCAAGCAGATCAGTGAATTGACGGTGTGCCAGGGCGCCGCTGACCCCATCCAGGGTCAACAGGCGACTACCGCGACGCTCGGCCAAAGGGTGGCGGGCGATCAGCGAATCAGGAAGCTCGAAGGTAAAGTCAGCAACGCGCATGATGGGGTTCGTCTAGCAGGGCCGGAAAGTCTAGCGGAAATATCGAAAATTGACCATGAAACGTGATTGACCAACGGTAGGCACCTCTCTATACTTCGCCGCCATTGAGCCCTGATGGCGGAATTGGTAGACGCGGCGGATTCAAAATCCGTTTTCGAAAGGAGTGGGAGTTCGAGTCTCCCTCGGGGCACCAAAATCAAGAAAGGCCTTGCTTTGCAAGGCCTTTTTTTTCGCCTGCCGGAAAGTGCCGCTGGCTGTCCGGCGAGATCTCACACAGGTTCACAGCATGGAAACGTCACTGGAAACAGTCGCCCTTTTCTCCCTGAAACTCGCGTACGAGGAAGAAGGCCTGAGCCCGATTTTGCGGGATGATCTGGTCATGGGCGATTACCAGCGGGATGTGTTCGAGCTGCTGGTACGCCGGGATGATGTCGAAACCATTCAGTTCAAGATGAACGAATGCCTGGGCCTGGCGATGGATGCCCTGGGCGGTATCGAAAAACCGTTGGGGCGTGAGTTGAACAGGTTGTCGGTTGACTTCGGCCAGGCACGATCAGTGGCGCAGATGAATGCACCACTCCTCGCCCTTAAAAGCTACCTGAAAGACATCCTTTAATTCGTCATCAGCGCAGCGCTTTCACGACACGGATATCTGTGGGAAAACCATCCGCGCCAACCAGTTTCTTCCATCCCACGTACTGGAACGTCCCGCGTTCATCGATGTAATCGCCCTTCTCCACGGACCTGCCTCCCAGAACCGCCACACGTTTTTCCTCGCCGCACCCGCCATCCGATGGTCTGACGGTGTAGATCACATACGGTTTCACATACTGCGTAGCGCGAAAGTGTCGGCCGCAGACTGCATCGACGGTGATCATCATGGTCTTGAGGCGAGCTTCGCCGTCCATATCCTCATGCAACTTCAGGAATGAGAGCTCGCCCACATCGCTGAATCCCAGGGAGCGGGCGCGCTGGTACTCGGGGGAGTTCTCGTGAGCGATCCGGCCTTCCTGAACGGCACGCTGAGTGCTGGCTGCATAATCAGCCTTACCTTGGGCGATCATCGATTCGGCTTGCGCGATGGTGCTGTCGCACTGGGCGTACTCGCGGGAATGAGAGATATTCGGGCGTCAGGTTCGGGCGGCGTTCATCGAGAACTCGCAGGTTATCCTCCAGGGCAAACATGATCTCGAAGGCTGTGGTGCGGCCGCTCTGGACGTCAGCCATTTTTTCCAGCATTCGCTGACAGTTGGCGCTGTAGTACTGCCAACTGGCCTGTGGAGCTTCTGTCCAGGCTGCGAACGCCGGGGTTACCGCGAAAACGAGCGTGATCGCGCCGAACAGACGCGAGGCATTGAAGGCGGCAAACATAGGTAGTCCGTTACAGGAGAGAAGTGGCGCGACGCTACTATTTTGATATCTTCTCGTCCACTGCTGACAAGCGCATCAACAGCACCTCACTCCAAAAAAATCGCATTCAAGGAACGAACCGCATGTATGCGTTGTTTTACTTCTTCGCCTGGGCCGCCATGTGGGTTTGGGTCGTGAAGACGCGTGGCAACTGGAATCTGCTTCTGGCCAATCTGGCAGGCGCCGCCAGCGGTTTTCTGGTGGCGCTGGCCATCTCGATTGTATGTTCCGGCCTTTTCCCCTCAGCCGTCCCCCCGTCCTCCGCAAATTTGCTCCGCGACCTGCTGGAGGTGATGACAACCGCAGGGGCGCTCGCGGGGGTCTGGATGTGGATGCTCCGCCGCCCCCAACCCGAACAACCGCTGGCCCGCCACCTGCTCGCAGGCCTGTGCGGACTGACTGCCGATATCACCACGCTAATGTTTTTCGTCCTCAACTTTCGCTGAACAACGCTTACGTCACTGGTATCACGCTTCTATTTTGATATCTTGCCGTCCATCTTCAGCGCTCATCGTCGGGCGACGCTGATTTCCGGTTTTTGAAGGTTTAAGGAAAGGATCGAATGGAGTTTCTGCGTTTTCTGGCATTTGTCGCGGCCTGGGGTTTCATGTGGCGCTGGGTGGTGAAAAACCGCGGCAGCTGGCATCTGTTTTACGGGAACCTGGTCGGTGCGGCGGGCGGCTTTATTGTGGCGATGGTGGTGCTGTCGATCACGCTTTCACTGTTCCCGTCGGCCCATCACTACGAAGCCAAGCAGACTGAAAACGTTGTGACACGGGAAGCCGAGCCAACCTCGTTGCTGCCGGAAGCCGAGTCGGCTGCCAACCCCGCTGCGCTGAAAGCCGCTCCGGTGTTTGCCGCTATCGAGCCAGACGACAAACCCTCACCGCCGGACTCAGCCTTGCTGCCGAACTACGCCAGTCGTGCGCCGAAGACCCTGTCGGTGCAAACCGTGATTGACCAGAGTGACGACCAGGGGCGCAAAGCCCTGACAGCTCTGAGCAAAAAACTGCGTAACGACGCGCAGGGTGACAAGTCGATGCTCGCGTATGTCATGTGCAGCCCGTTCGTGACCAGTACCTTGCGCTTTCCCGCTTCCGCGCGGTTTGCCGATAGCAAAAGCATCGCACCGCAGCGCTTCAAGGATCAGGTCTACACCTTCAGCAATACCGTCACCGCGCGGAACATGAACGGCGACGACGTCACTTACCGTTTCGACTGCTCCGTGCAGGAACAGCCAAGAGTCGACGCGACGCCTGCCGAATGGCACCTGTTGGCGCTGAAGCTGCAAAAGTCGGACTCTTAAGCCTCGCTTAAGGGTTGAAAGCACGGGCTGAGCTATCATCGCCAGCCTGTGCGACCTGAGTTTTGCCCTCCGATGTCTCGAATGTCCGCTGACCTGTCTCCGTTGCCTCCAGTACTGGCCGGCCCGCTCTTGCGACGGCTGGAACCGGCACGCGTAGTGCTTTGGTTGGTCGGCAGCCGGGAGCTGTCGTTGACCTTGCGCCTGCAGGGTGTAGGAGACATTTCACTGGATGCCGGGAAATGCACGGTCATTCCTGTGGGAAGTCGTGCATTCATTCACCTGATAGACGTCACGCTCGACAGCCCCCTGCCTTTTGACACACAGGTCGATTACGACTTGCTGATCGATGGCCAACATTCCCTCGCCGACTGGGCGCCACATCTGCTGTACGGCAAAGCCACGTGCCCGAACCTTGTGGTGCGCTCACGGATCAATCAACTGCTCCACGGTTCCTGCCGCAAACCGCATCACCCTGCGGCAGACGGTTTGCTCTGTGTCGATCAACTGCTCGCGGCTGAAAGCGAACCACAACAGCGCCCTGCCCTGCTGATGATGAGCGGCGATCAGATTTACGCCGATGACGTTGCCGGTCCGATGTTGCGGGCGATTCATGCCTTGATCGAGCGGCTCGGCCTGTTTGGTGAGCAACTCGAAGGCGCGGTGGTCAGCGACAGCGCCCGTCTCTACGAGCACCCCGCCAGTTATTACCACCGTGCAGATTTGTTACCGGCACTTGAGAGCAACGAGACTTTGCGCGAGCGATTTTTCGGTGGCGCGCGCAAGCCGATTTTCACCAGCAGCAGCGCCGACAACCATCTGGTGACGTTTGCCGAAGTCATGGCCATGTACTTATTGGTGTGGTCACCGACACCATGGACATTGATCGATCCGCAAGTCCCGAACCTGACGCCCGAACGCCAGCGGCGCTACATACTGGAGCAGTCCCGGATCGATACCTTCAAGGCAGGTCTGGGCAATGTCGCCCGGGCGCTGGCGCACTTGCCGAGCCTGATGATCTTCGACGATCACGACATCACCGATGACTGGAACCTGTCCGCACAGTGGGAAGAAACCGCCTATGGTCATCCGTTCTCCAGACGCATCATCGGCAATGCGCTGATCGCTTATATGTTGTGTCAGGGCTGGGGCAACAACCCGGACGCATTCAGCGGGTTATTGGAGACAACCCGACGACTGAGTGACAGCGGTGATGACTGCTATCTCGACGCGTCGGTGCAGGACGATCTGATTGATGAACTGCTGCGCTTTCAGCACTGGCATTTCGTGCTGCCGACCAGCCCGGCCCTGGTGGTGCTCGACACCCGCACCCGACGCTGGCGCAGCGAATTGGCGCTCAAACAACCTTCCGGCCTGCTCGACTGGGAAGCCCTCTGCGAACTGCAACAGGAACTGCTCGATCATCCGTCGACGATCATCGTCTCGCCGGCACCGATCTTCGGTGTGAAGCTGATCGAAACCGTGCAGAAAGTGTTCAGCTGGTGCGGTTACCCCCTGTTGGTGGACGCGGAAAACTGGATGGCCCATCGCGGTGCGGCCCAGGTGATCCTGAATATTTTCCGACACACCCGTACACCCGGCAGCTATGTGGTGCTGTCGGGGGATGTGCATTATTCCTTCGTCTACGAAGTGCTTATCCGACACCGCAAGGCCGGCCCGCGCATCTGGCAGATCACCAGCAGCGGCATCAAGAACGAATTTCCGCCCACCCTGCTGGAGTGGTTCGATCGCCTGAACCGATGGCTCTACTCACCCCGCTCGCCGCTGAACTGGCTGACCAAACGCCGACGCATGCGCATCGTGCCGTACGTTCCCGAACATGCCGAAGCGGGTGAACGGCTATGGAATTCGGCGGGGATCGGCCAGGTGTTTTTCAATGAGCAAGGACAGCCCCGGGACATCATTCAGCACAACTCGAATGGCGCGCCGAAGACCCGGATGCTGGCGCCGGATTTGTCGGACACCCCTGATTAGAAAAATCTCACGTAGAGAGCGAGGGAGATGGCAGTCTCGTCGGAATCAGATTACAGAAGTCTCAGAAACGTCTCGATGAGAGTTCGGTGATACTCAGTACGCCGCAGACAGCCCGTCTGTGACACAACCACTGGTAGGTATCGCCTTGTCACTCTGTACTGATTTCTGTACGTTCTTTGCATCAAGCGAGGACTACAACATGGACACCATCAACTACACCACAGCCCATGCGCACTTGGCTGAAACCATGGATCGCGTGAATGAAGACTGCGCCCCATTGCTGGTAACCCGCCAAAAAGGCGAGCCTGTAGTGATGATGTCTCTGGCCGAATACAACGCGTTGGAAGAAACGGCTTATCTGCTGCGTTCTCCGGCCAATGCCGAGCGCTTGATCAAATCGATTGGCGAAATGCGCGCTGGAAAAGCACAAGTCAGGCAACTGATCGAAGAATGAAAATCCAGTTCACGCCAACGGGCTGGGAAGACTACTTATGGTTTCAGCAAAACGATAAGGCACGTCTCAAACGAATCAATCTTTTGATCAAAGCGATCCAGCGCCAACCTTTTGAAGGCTTGGGTAAACCGGAGCCGCTCAAGCACATCATGAGCGGTTTCTGGTCCCGGCGCATTACTGCGGAGCATCGCTTGGTCTATGCAATCGTAGACGGCGAAATCTGCGTCATTACATGCAGACTTCACTACTGACCGAGGGATGAGACATGGCTCAGGGAACGGCTCACCCCTCTGACAATCATCCCCACCTCCCGCTCATCAATCGTCAGCGGCGGCAGCAGCCGGATCGTCTTGCCACGAGTGACGTTGATCAGCAAGCCGTGATCCCGCGCGGCAATCAGGGTCAGGTCGCGGATCGGCTGTTTCAGTTCGATGCCGATCATCAACCCCAGCCCACGAACCGCCAGCACATTCGGGTTGTCCGCCAGTTCCGCCCGCAGGCGGCTGAGCAAACGCTCGCCTTGTACCCGGGCGTTTTCCAGCAAGCCCTGTTCTTCGATGATGTCCAGCACGGTGCAACCCACCCGGCAGGCCAGCGGATTGCCGCCGAAGGTGCTGCCATGGCTGCCCGGCGTAAACAGTTCCGCCGCCCGGCCGCGAGCCAGGCAGGCACCAATCGGTACACCGTTACCCAGGCCCTTGGCGAGGGTCATGACGTCGGGGACGATGCCTTCGTGCTGAAACGCAAACCACTGCCCGGTACGGCCGATACCAGTCTGGATCTCGTCAAGCATCAGTAGCCACCCGTGGCGATTGCACTGTTCGCGCAGGGCTTTCAGGTAACCCGGCGGCGCCATTTGCACGCCGCTTTCGCCCTGGATCGGCTCGACCAGAATTGCCACGATCCGCTCGCCATGTTGCTGCTGCACCTGCTCCAGAGCTTCGGGATCGCCAAATGGCACTTTGACGAAATCCCCCGGCAACTCGTTGAATCCCAGGCGCACCGCCGGGCCATCACTAGCTGACAAAGTGCCGAGAGTCCGGCCGTGAAAAGCATTGGCCATGACCACCACCAGCGGCTGCTCGATCCCCTTGCGCCACCCGTGCAGGCGCGCCAGTTTCAGCGCGGTTTCGTTGGCCTCGGCGCCGGAGTTGTTGAAGAACGCCCGCTCCATCCCCGACAACTGAGTCAATTTCAGCGCCAGTTGTTGCTGCCAGTCGATGCTGTAGAGGTTGGAGGTGTGCAGCAGCAACCCCGCCTGCTCGCTGATCGCCGAAACAATCCGCGGATGCGAGTGGCCGACATTGGTCACCGCCACACCCGCGACCGCATCGAAGTACTCGCGACCGGCCTGATCCCACAAACGGGTGCCCAGACCTTTGGTGAAACTCAGGGCCAGCGGTTGGTACGTGTTCATCAGGGCGGCGGTCATGACTTCAAACTCCAGTGAAGGTCGGTGTGTTTGCAGTATGGTTAGCCACCAGAGCTGGATAAACTCGGCAAATCTTCAATCATTTATAAGCAGGGATTGATAATGGATCTGTTCCAGTCGATGAGCGTCTACGTCAAGGTCGTGGAAACCGGCAGCATGACCGCGGCCGCCCTGCAGTGCGAAATGTCCACGACCATGGTCGGCAATCACCTGCGGGCACTGGAGCAGCGCCTCGGTGTGCAACTGCTGCAACGCACCACTCGCCGTCAGCGGCTGACCGAATTCGGTGCGGTTTACTACCAGCGTTGCCTGGAAGTACTGGGCCTGGTGCAAGACTCCGAACGACTTGCCGAGCAAACCCTGGATGAGCCTCGCGGACTGTTGCGCATCACCGCGCCACTGACCTTCGGTGTCGAACGCCTGGCTCCGGCGCTCAGCGAATTTTCCCTGCAATACCCGCAGGTCAGGATGGATGTCGTGCTGACCAATAGCCGGCCGGATCTGCTGGAGAGTGGACTCGACGTTGCGTTCCGACTCGGCCATTTCGAGCAATCGAACCTGATCGCCCGCCCCCTGATCGACTACACCCTGACCGTGTGCGCGTCTCCGGATTACGTGGCCCGGCGCGGCATGCCGCTCACGCCTGAAGACTTGCAACAACACGATTGCCTGTCGTTCGCCTACCCCGCCGGTGATGACTGGCAATCGGTGGAAAAGCGCTGGCGACTGAGCGGCCCGGACGGCGAAATAATGGTCGACGTCAGCGGGCCGATGCTGATGAACACCTCGGCCGGTTTGCATCAGGCGGCGCGTACCGGCATGGGCATCGTGATGCTGCCCGATGCACTGGTGGAGCAGGATCTGCGCGACGGCAAACTTGTCACAGTAATGCCCGACTACCAGCCACCGAGCCGTCCTTTGCATCTGCTTTATGCACAGGATCGTTATCGGCTGCCGAAGCTTCGCCGCTTCGTCGAGTTTGTGATGCGGACATGGGGGAAGAGCTGATCATCCTGGGGTCAACAAAAAACCGACGGTTACAACGACGCCGACTATTATCCAACTTCCCCTTTTCCAGCATGGATGCTGCGCGATGCTCACGATTCTGCAAAACACCCCGATTCGGGCCTACGTGTTTTTTCTGCTTGTGGTTTATTTCGGCATCAAGGCGTTTTCTCCCCGCCGCGAAAGCCGTCTCTCGATGCTCATCACACCGCCGGCGTTTCTGGCGTGGTCGTTGTACTCCGTGAACTTGACGATCGACCCGGTCCTGTTCCTTGGCAGTTGGTTTGGCGCGCTGTTGCTGGGCAGCCTCTCGGCCTGGCTGGTTTTTTCCCGCAAGGGCGTGGCACTCGACGATACCGCGACGGGGCTGATCATGCCGGGCACCGTGAAAATCCTGATCATGTTCCTGATGTTCTTTTTCGCGAACTATTACTTCGGCTATCAGGATGCGGTAAATCCGGAGCTGGCCGCTTCCCCCGACATGCTGCTGCTCAAGTCCACGGTATCGGGGTTCATGTGCGGCCTGATCAGTACCCGCTCGCTGAAGCTCTACTGGGCACTGCGAGCCCTTGTTGCCCGACAGTCGCCCGTGACCGCACATTAACCATTGGATAACCGGTGATCACGATCCGCTTTTCACCAGCACCGGTTTCTCCTGATAACGCTGGGCAAACAACTGCTTCAACTGCGCCACTTTCGGCAGGTCGTTGATCACGATGTACGGATAGCTTGGGTGTTCGGTGAGGAAGTCCTGGTGATAGTCCTCTGCCGGGTAGAAGCCGTTGTAGGTTTCCAGTTTGGTCACGATGGGTTTGCTGTAGGCATGCGCCGCATCAAGCTGGGCGATATAGGCCTGCGCAACGCGTTGCTGATCGGCATTGACCGGGAACAGCGCCGAGCGATATTGCGTACCGCTGTCCGGCCCCTGACGGTTGAGTTCTGTCGGGTTGTGGGCCACCGAGAAGTAGATCTGCAACAGGCTGCCGTAACTGACCTGAGTTGGGTCGAAGGTGACTTGTACCGACTCGGCATGCCCGGTATCGCCCTCGCTGACCCGCTCATATTCCGCTGTATTCGCCGCGCCGCCGGAGTATCCGGAGACGGCTTTCTGCACACCTTTGACGTGCTGAAAGACACCCTGCACGCCCCAGAAACAGCCGCCAGCGAACACTGCCGTCTCACTGTGCGCCTGGGTGCTCTCATCAAGCGCTGGCGGAGGAATCGCCACGCCTTCCTCGGCGCCGAAGGAAAACGCCGAGCACTGTCCGATCACCCCGGCCACTGCGACGCCCAGCAACAAACGACGCCAGATAATTCGAGTTTTCATGTCACGCACTCCTGATCAGCCGAAGGTAAAGGCGTAGGCCGACACGCCCGGATCGAGAAACTCGATGTTGAAGGTTCGGTCCTTCACCTCATCGGTCTGCCGCACCAATTGGTACAGCCGTTGTTCGGTCACCTGACCACTGCCGTCAGGCGCCACATCGACACCGTGGGCATCGCCCGGCGCCTGACCGTCGATGGTCACTTTGAAGCGCACCGGTTTGCCGTCCGTTCCCGGACCCAGCACAAGATGCAGGTCACGGGCGTGGAAGCGATAGACGATGCGGCTGGCCGGCGCGCTGGCGGTGGCGCGCTCGGCACCGACTGCCCATTGGCCACCGAGACTCCAGTCATTCAGTGCCAGGTTGGTCGGCGTCGTGTAAGCCGCCACCTTGTCAGGCACGAGGCTGGTTTCCGGTACGAAATGTTCCGCACGCTGGTAGCCGACGTAAGTTTCCGGCGACAGCACCTGATTCATGTCCGGCGCCAGCTGCACGCCTTGGGCATCGGCATTGATCAGACCGTCGGCGACGGTTTTCGCACCGGCCTCACGCAGCAGTTGCTGGATGACCCGTTCCGATTCGGCGTAGCCCCCTTCGCCAAAGTGGTGGTAACGAATGCGCCCCTGGGCGTCGGCAAAGTAATGCGCCGGCCAGTATTCATTGCTGAAAGCACGCCAGATCCTGTAGTCGTTATCGATGGCCACCGGGTAGTTGATGCCCAGTTCCTTCATGGCTTTGGTGACGTTGCCTACGTCACGCTCGAAAGCGAATTCCGGGGCATGCACGCCTATCACCACCAGGCCCTGATCCTTGTACTTCTCGGCCCAGGCTTTGACGTATGGAAGAGTGCGCAGGCAGTTGATGCAGGAGTAGGTCCAGAAATCCACCAGCACCACTTTGCCCTTCAATGCCTGTGCATCCTGGGGCGCGGAGTTGAGCCATTGCACCGCGCCATCGAGCGGCGGCAACTGACCTTCGACCGGCAGCGAGCCCGGTGCCTTGGCGGCCATTTTCATCGCACCGCCAGCAGCCATCATGCTGCCGTTCGCCGCGTCATCCGCTGCGGGAATCTGCGCCATCATCGTGCCGTTGCCCTGAGGAGATTTCCCCGACAGTTTGCCGACCAGTGCCTGCTCCAGCCCACCGGTGGAAGCCGTCGACACCCGCGCCAGAATCCCGGTATCGAGCCCCAGCGCAATGGCGGCCACACCGGCCAGCATCGCAGCGCCGAGCCCGCGGCGGATCCACTCGCCGGTGCCGATCGAGCGCTTCATCAGCGCGAAAACCTTACCGCCCAGCAGCAGCGCCGCAGCCAGCGACGTCGCCGCGCCCGCCGCGTAAGCGAGCAACAACAGCGTGGTGGCGATGCTTGCCCCTTGCAGCGCGGCACCGGTCAGAATCAAGCCGAGGATTGGCCCGGCGCACGGTGCCCAGAGCAGCCCGGTGGCGACACCGATCAGAAACGACGCGCCGGGACGCGGACGATTGTCCTGGCCGGCGGCCTCCGACAGGCGACTGCCGGCGGACACCAGCGGCCGGGTCAGGCGCTCGGCCAGACGCGGCAGCAGCAGCGTCAGCCCGAACAGTGCAACGAACAGCAACGCGAGCCAGCGACCGTACTGATTGACTTGCACCACCCAACCGCCGCCCACCGCCGCCAGTGTCGCGACGAGGGCGAAGGTCAGTGCCATCCCGGCCAACAGCGGCAAGCCACTCTTGATAAACGGCTGCCCGGTGCGAGCGAAGACAAAAGGCAGAACCGGCAGGATGCACGGGCTGACGATCGTCAGCACACCGCCGAGATAAGCGAGAACCAAGAGCCACATGGTGTCGTCCTGAAGTGAGTGAAGATTGCAGGCGGGCCATGACTCAGGCCGCCACGGGTTTGAAGGTCATGGCCAGGCCGTTCATGCAGTAGCGCAGACCGGTGGGTTTGGGCCCGTCGTCGAACACATGGCCGAGGTGCCCGCCACAACGTCGGCAGTGAACTTCCTCCCGGGTCATGCCGAAGGACCGGTCCTGGCGGGTGGCCACGGCGTGTTCCAGCGGCGCCCAGAAACTCGGCCAGCCAGTGCGGCTGTCAAACTTGGTGTCCGACGAAAACAGCGCCAGATCGCAGCCGGCACAGGCGAACGTGCCGGCCCGATGCTCGTTGTTCAGGGGACTGCTGTAGGCCCGCTCCGTGCCTTCCTTGCGCAGCACGTCGAATTGCTCGTCGGTGAGCAGCGCATGCCATTCACTGTCGCTGTGGGTCACTTCAAACGCTTCATCGGCGAGTGCCTCACCGACCAGCGCCGAACCCCCGGATAACTTTGGCAATACACCCGCCAGTAACGCTGCAAGCCCCAGCCCGCCGCCCGTTGCCAGAATCTGTCGCCGTGAAAACATGGCCGTCTCCCAAAATTCCAGATGCCTGTCGTGGAACACAGCCTAGGCTTGGGTTGATCGCCAAATCCTCACGGGAAGTTAAACAATTCGTGATAACTCGCCCCGAGGAAAACCCGCACAATGCGCACATTGCGCCGAAGGATTGAGCTTCATGGAACAGACCAAACGCGTCCTGGTGGTCGAGGACGACCTGCACATTGCCGACCTCATTTGCCTGCATCTGCGGGATGAACAATTCGAGGTGGTCCACAGCGCCGACGGCGACGAAGGCATGCGCCTGCTGCAGCAAGGTCACTGGGATGCACTGATCCTCGACCTCATGTTGCCGGGCGTCGACGGCCTGGAAATCTGCCGCCGCGCCCGGGCCATGGCCCGCTATACACCGATCATCATCACCAGCGCCCGTTCCAGCGAACTGCACCGCATCCTTGGCCTGGAACTGGGCGCCGACGACTATCTCGCCAAACCATTCTCGATGCTGGAGCTGGTGGCGCGGGTCAAAGCCCTTCTGCGCCGGGTAGACGCCATGGCCCGCAACCTGAAGATGGACGCCGGCAGCCTGAGCCTCGACGGCCTGACCATCGACCCGATCACCCGTGACGTCGCCCTGAACGGCCAGCGCCTGGACCTCACCCCGCGGGAATTCGACTTGCTGTACTTCTTCGCCCGCCAGCCGGGCAAGGTGTTCTCGCGCATGGATCTGCTCAACGCGGTCTGGGGCTACAGCCACGAAGGCTACGAACACACGGTCAACACCCACATCAATCGCTTGCGGGCGAAGATCGAGGCGGATCCGGCACAACCGGCGCGCATCCTCACGGTGTGGGGCCGTGGCTACAAATTCGGCACGGGTACAGAACAACCATGAAGCTGACCCTGACGCAGCGCCTGTCCCTGGTATTCGCCGTGTTGCTGCTGGCGTGCTGCGGCACGTCGGCATGGTTGCAGGTGCGCTCCAGCCAGATGCATGAGCTGGAGGTGGTGCAGGGTCTGTCCCGGGATCTGGCGCAGCACATCGCCCACGACACGGTACTGATGGACAGCAACGGCCTGATGCCCGGCGCGGTGCGCGAACTGTTCAGCCAGTTGATGCTGGTCAACCCGAGTGTCGAGGTGTATCTGCTCGACACCGAAGGCCGGATCGTCGGCAACGCCGCTCCTGAAGGACGCCTGCGTCGGCAGTCCGTCGATCTGCAACCGATCCGGCGCCTGCTCAATGATCAACCGCTGCCGATCCTCGGTGATGACCCGCGCAGCGTCGACGGCCGCAAGGTCTTCAGTGCCGCGCCGTTGCAGGTCAACGGCAAGCCAGCCGGTTACCTTTACGTGGTCCTGCTCAGCGAAGCGCACGACCGTTTCGCCGAACGCGGCGCCACCAGTGCAGCGTTGAATACGGCGTTGCTGTCCATCGGTCTGGTGGCGTTCCTGTGCCTGATTGCCGGTCTGACGGCATTCAATCTGATCACCCGGCCATTGCGTCGGCTGACCGAAACCGTGAGCCAATTCGATATCGACGGCGCACCGCAATCGCTGCCAATCGCGCCGACGCCTGTGGACAAGTCTGCCGACCCGGACGAAATCGCCGTGCTCGACGCAGCGTTCCGGCAAATGCAAAACCGCCTCGGTGAACAGTGGCGCTCATTGACCCGTCAGGATCAGGAGCGTCGGGAACTGGTGGCGAACATTTCCCATGACCTGCGCACACCGCTGGCTTCGCTGCATGGTTATCTGGAAACGCTGTCACTCAAGGACGCCACCCTGTCTCCGGAAGAACGCCGCCGCTATCTGGGGATCGCCCTGGATCAGAGCCGCAAGGTCGGCGGACTCGCGCAATCGCTGCTGGAGCTGGTACGCCTTGAACATGGTTTTGTGCAGCCGGTACTGGAGCAGTTCTCCCTGACCGATCTGGTCCAGGACATCTTCCAGAAATTCGAACTCGGCGCCGAAGCCCGGAACGTCGAGCTCAAGGCCAGTTTCAGCGCCAACCTGCCGACGGTCTGCGCCGACCTCGGGCTGATCGAACGGGTGCTGACCAACCTGTTCGATAACGCCTTGCGCCATACGCTGCCGGGGGGCGAAATCGAACTCGGCCTGAAACCCCAGGGCGCACTGGTTGAAATCACCGTCAGTGACACCGGCCCCGGCATCGCCGCCGATTTGCGTGAAGGTTTGTTCCTGCGTCCGTTCAATATCGGCGGCGCGCGACGCGACGGCGGACTGGGCCTGCGAATCGTGCACCGGATCCTGCAACTGCACGGGCGCGAGATCCAGTTGCTCGATGTCGCGGGACGGGGCGCGACCTTTCGCTTCTCGCTGCCGGTGGATCAACAGAACGCCGAACAATGGATCGTGCGTTCGATGAACCTGAATACACCTGGCAAATAATCTCCATCGGGCCGTTGCTCCGTGACAATGCCGCCCCGCTCCCCTAAATTAGTCGGCCTGAAAAAGCCCCCCATGCTTTCTCGTCTTATCCCAAGTTAAAAAAGTAGTGAAATTTCAATGTCCGATTTCAACACCGCTGAATCCGTAGTCACCCTGTCGTCCAAAGCGGAATACGAAAACTCCATCAATCTTTCACAACACATTCCACAAGCGAAGATCATCAGCGAGATGGTACTCGACGCGTTCCAGTCGACCCGCGAGAGCGAGCAGATCCGCGAACTGCGCGCCGCGATCCGCCAGGCTCACGATCGCTTCGATGACGATCAGGCCTACGAGCTGATGGGCCAGCTCAAGCGCCTGAAGGATGCCGAGGCAGCCGACATCGCAGCCCTCGAAGACCTGAGCAGCAAGTTCCCGATCAGCCGCATCCTGTCCAGCTTCAAGGACGATCCGGCATTCCAGGAAATCGTCTACGGCCTGGCCCTCAAGGTGCTGAACCAGACCCATCAGGCGATCAGCAACCCGAGCGGCGGCAAGAGCAAGGCTACCCGCGCCAAGAAAGACGTCGAGGTGTTCAGCATCAGCAAGGACGGCATCAGCGTGACCCTGCCAATGCGCACGCCGCGTTCGCGCCTGAGCGTGGATCGTGAGGCGCTGGAATTCCTCGGTTTCACCTTCGTCGGTGAAGGCGAAGAAGCAGAAATCGAAGGCGAGACCTTCGTCGACAACGCCGGCACCGAACACGCGATCAACCGCAAGAACATCATCACCGCGCTGCAACAGCAGACCGCGTTCGATGGTTACAGCATCGCTGCCCAGTAAGCGTAGCGCTGACGAAAAAGCCCCGCTCTGAATCTCAGGCGGGGCTTTTTGTTGCGCGGCTTTCAGCGATTACGCCGACGGATGTACCGCTGCGATCATGTCGACTTCGATGGCCGCGTTTTTCGGCAACTGATAGACGCCGACGGTGGTGCGGGTATGGCGACCGGCATCCCCCAGCACATAACTGAAAACGTCGGATGCGCCGTTGGCCACTTCGCTCAGGTCTACGAAGTCCGGGGTCGACTTCACATAGACCGTGACCCGCAACAGCGCCCTGACCTTGTCCAGCGAACCGACCGCATCGACGATGAACGCCAGGCAACGCATGGCGCTGATGCTCGCGGCGGCTTGCGCATCCTTGAGCGTCAGCTCCAGCCCGACCCGGCCGGGATACTGAATCTTGCCTTCGGTACGCGGCACCATGCCACTGATGTACAGCTCATCGTGATGACGCACCAGCGGCGCGTAATTGCCGCCCACCGTGTTTTCGCCATTGATGTCGTAATTCAGCTCTTTTGCCAGGGCAATGAAGCGTTCGTCGCAGGTCATCCTCTCAGTCATTTCGCCCAGCCTCTTGATCGATGCATGAAGTTGGATCCGAATCTAGGGCTTTTGCCTGGGGATCGCAACCTGTCGATTTCTGGTTAATCATTTACGCCTGAACCAAAACCGCTGTGAGGGATTCACCTGCCGCAGACAACAAAAAACCCCGCTCATCTCTCGATGAACGGGGTTTCTCGTACAGCGTTCGAACCTTACGGCGCGTACGTCAGCAAAAGCTCGGTCGGCACCTTGAAGTCCAGGGACATCATGACGCTCAACGCGGTGATGGTGAAGATCGAGAACACGAACAGCTTGCGTGCCCAGACCGTGTCATCCACCGCCTTGTAGCCGGTCCAGGCCATGTACAGCCAGTACATGCCCATGGCCGCGGCGACGGCGAGGTAGCTCATGCCGGCGTAGCCGCTGAAGGTCAGCATCAGGGTCGCCACGAGGAACGCCAGGATGTAGAACAGGATGTGCTTCTTGGCCACCTGGATTCCGCGCTTCACTGGCAACACCGGAATCGATGCGGCCAGGTAATCGTTGAAGCGGAAGATCGCGATGGCGTAGGAATGCGGCATCTGCCACAGGCTGAACATCACCAGCAGGGTCAGCGCGGCCATGTCGAAGCTGTTGGTCACGGCCACGTAACCGATCACCGGCGGCATGGCGCCCGACAGACTGCCCACCAGCGTGCCGTGAACCGACTTGCGCTTGAGGTACAGGCTGTAGAAGCCGACGTAGATGATGAAGCCGATCACGGCGAACAGGGCAGCCAACGGGTTGGCCACCTTGTACAGCAACGCAACGCCGGCGACACCCAGGACGGTCGCATAGACCAGGGCCAGTTTCAGGGAGATAAGGCCCTGGACCAGCACCCGGTTCTTGGTGCGTTCCATCTTCAGGTCGATGTCGCGGTCGATGCAGTTGTTGAACACGCAACCGGAGGCCACGACCAGGGAAGTGCCGATCATGGCGGCCAGGAACACCGCCAGATCTACATGCCCTTTCGAGGCCAGGAAGAACCCGCCTGCCACAGAAAGCACGTTACCGAAAATGATCCCCGGTTTGGTGATTTGGATAAAGTGCTTGAGCGACATCGGGTCTACCTCACTTCGCCATCATGAACGTGTGGATGCTGAACATGATCCACAGCGACAGGCCGACCAGCAGCAGGATCACGATGGCCGTAAAGACGAACGCGATCACGTTGTTACGCTGGGCCACGGAGCGGTCCAGGTGCAGGAAGTAATACAGGTGAACGATCACCTGGATTACCGCGAACAGCAGGACGATTGCCAGCGTGGTGGACTTCGGCAGGGTCGGGAACATCACCAGGCCGAACGGGATCACGGTCAGGATCACCGACAGGATGAAGCCGATGGCGTACGACTTTACGCTGCCGTGGCCAGCATCATGGCTGTCATGGGAGTGTGCATTAGCCATTACAGGGTCCCCATCAGGTAAACAACGGTGAATACGCAGATCCACACCACGTCCAGGAAGTGCCAGAACAGGCTCAGGCAGCTCAGACGGGTCTTGTTGGTCGCCGTCAGGCCGTGCTTGTTGACCTGGTACATCATGATGCCCATCCAGATCAGACCCGCGGATACGTGCAGACCGTGGGTACCGACCAGGGTGAAGAACGCCGACAGGAAGCCCGAACGGCTAGGACCGAAGCCCTCGGAGATCAGCAGGTGGAACTCGTTGATCTCCATGGCGATAAAGCCTGCGCCGAGCAGGAAGGTCATGAACAACCAGCCCAGAACCTGCTGCTTTTTACCTTTGTACAACGCCAGCATGGCGAAGCCGTAGGTGATCGAACTGAACAACAGCAGAGCGGTTTCGCCCAGCACGTATGGCAGTTCGAAGATGTCGTGGCCCGACGGGCCACCGGCGACGTTGTTTACCAGTACCGCGTACACCGCGAAGATCGACGCAAACAGAATGCAGTCGGTCATCAGGTAGAGCCAGAAACCGTATACGGTCATCTCGCCCGAGTCGTGGTGATGGTCATCGTGCCCATGGTCGTGGCCATGGGCGTGTCCAGCATTGGTCACTAAGTTCGACATTGTTTAAGCCTGTTCCAACTTGGTTTCAACACGGGTCGCGGAAGCAGGGATCTTCCCGGCCGCTACCAGACGCTTGTGCTGCTCGGCTTCGATGCGCTCGATCGTTTCAACCGGAACCATGTAGCCCTGGTCGTCACGTGCAGCGTGGATCACGAAGTAGATGACAGTGCCGGCCAGGCTGGCGATCGCCAACCACCAGATGTGCCAGATCATCGCGAAACCGAATACGGTCAGCAGTGCGCCCATCACCACGCCAGTGGCGGTGTTGTTCGGCATGTGGATCGGCTCGTACTTGGCCGGAGTCTGGTACGCAGTACCGTTTTCCTTGGCTTCGGTGAACGGGTCGATGCAGTCAGCCTTAGGCAGCACAGCGAAGTTGTAGAACGGAGGTGGCGACGAGGTCGACCATTCCAGGGTATGGGCATTCCACGGGTCACCGTGTTCGCACATGTTTTCCGGCTTGTTGCGGTCACGTACCGAAACGTACAGCTGGATCAGCTGGCAAGCGATACCCACAGCGATCAGGATCGCACCGAACATGGCAACGTACAGGTACGGTACCCACTCAGGGTTGGTAGTGGCGTTCAGACGACGGGTCATGCCCATGAAGCCCAGTGCATAGAGCGGCATGAACGCGACGAAGAAGCCCGAGATCCAGAACCAGAACGCTGCTTTACCCCAGCCTTCGTGCAGCTTGAAGCCGAACGCTTTCGGGAAGTAGAAGCCGAAGCCTGCGATGTAGCCGAATACTGCGCCGCCGATGATCACGTTGTGGAAGTGCGCGATCACGAACAGGCTGTTGTGCAGAACGAAGTCAGCACCCGGGATGGCCAGCAGTACGCCGGTCATGCCGCCGATGGCAAAGGTCACCATGAAGCCCAGGGTCCACAGAACCTGGCTGGTGAAGCGCAGACGGCCCTGGTAGATGGTGAACAGCCAGTTGAACAGTTTCACACCCGTCGGGATGGAAATCAGCATCGTCGCCAGACCGAAGAAGGCGTTGACGCTGGCACCCGAACCCATGGTGAAGAAGTGGTGCAGCCAAACCATGAAGCCCAGTACCGAGATCGCGCCCGAAGCGTAGATCATCGAGTGGTGGCCGAACAGTTTCTTGCCGGTGAAGGCCGAGATCACTTCCGAGAAGATGCCGAAGGCCGGCAGGATCAGGATGTAAACCTCAGGGTGGCCCCATGCCCAGAACAGGTTGACGTACATCATTGGATTGCCACCAAGTTCATTGGTGAAAATGTGGAAATCCATGTAACGGTCAAGGGTCAGCAGTGCCAGGGTAGCGGTCAGGATCGGGAACGAAGCCACGATCAGAACGTTTGCCCAGGTGCAGGTCCAGGTGAAGATCGGCATGTCCATCAGTTTCATGCCTGGGGTACGCATTTTCAGCACGGTCGCGAGGAAGTTGACCCCCGTTAGCGTTGTACCCAGACCCGATAGCTGTAGCGCCCAGATGTAGTAGTCCATCCCCACGCCAGGGCTGTATTGCAGACCCGACAACGGTGGATACGCTACCCAGCCGGTCTTGGCGAATTCGCCGACGCCCAGGGACAGGTTGATCAGCACGACGCCGGACACCAGCAGCCAGAAGCTCAGGGAGTTCAGGAACGGGAACGCAACGTCACGGGCGCCGATCTGCAGCGGCACTGCAAGGTTCATCAGGCCGGTGAAGAATGGCATCGCCATGAAGATGATCATGATCACACCGTGAGCGGTGAAGATCTGGTCATAGTGTTCAGGTGGCAGGTAGCCAGGCGAACCCTCGGTGGCCATGGCCAGCTGGGTACGCATCATGATGGCGTCGGCAAAGCCACGCAGCAGCATGACCATGGCAACGATGATGTACATCACGCCGATTTTCTTGTGGTCGACCGACGTCAGCCACTCGGTCCACAAGTAAGTCCACTTCTTGAAGTAGGTGATTGCAGCGAACAACGCCAGACCACCGAGCGCGATCATCGAGATGGTGACCATCACGATCGGCTCGTGGAAAGGGATCGCTTCCCAACTTAATTTACCAAACATCGTTTACTCCTCTGCCCCGGCAGCTGAATGCGAATTCGAGTCCATATCCGTTGCCGCCACTTCTTTCTCTTTCTTCTCGTGCTTCAGCGGCTTGCCCGGTTTCATGCCTTCGTACTTGTCGACGATGGTCTGGAACAGGTTCGGCGTGACCGAGGAGTAGAGCTCGACTGGATTGTTCTGGCTTGGCTTGGCAAGGGCTGCGTATTCAGCTTGTTCAAGCTGTTTAGGTGCCTTTTTGACTTCACTTACCCAGGCGTCGAAATCTTCCTGAGAAGTTGCGATCGCTTTGAATTTCATACCGGTGAAACCAGCGCCGCTGTAGTTGGCGGAGATACCGTCCATTTCAGCGTTGCGGTCAGCGATCAGGTGCAGCTTGGTGGTCATGCCCGCCATCGCGTAGATCTGGCCGCCCAGGCCCGGGATGAAGAACGAGTTCATCACCGCGTCCGAAGTGATCCGGAAGTTGACTGGCGTGTGCGCCGGGAACACGATCTTGTTGACCGTGGCGATGCCTTGTTCCGGGTAGATGAACAGCCACTTCCAGTCAAGCGCGACCACTTCGATGGTCACTGGCTTGACGTCGGACTCGATCGGACGATACGGATCCAGCGAGTGGGTCGACTTGTAGGTGATGTAACCCAGGGCAATGATGATCAGGACCGGAATGGTCCAGACTGCCACTTCGATCTTGGTCGAGTGCGACCATTTCGGGGTGTAGACGGCGTTCTTGTTGGAGGCGCGGTACTTCCAGGCGAACAGGAAGGTCATGACGATGACCGGGACAACAACCAACAGCATCAGCAGCGTAGCGGTGATGATCAGGTTGCGCTGTTCCAGGCCGACCTGGCCCGTTGGATTGAGCAAGGTCATGTTGCAGCCTCCCAGCAACAACGTGCCGAGCAGCGGCACTAGGCCTAGTAATCTGGGGTACCTGTTTTTACTCATCTCACGACCTCTAAAGCAGCTTGCGCAATGCAGTTGGGTTTTGATCGCCAACACTTCACCCTGCCAAGGGTTGGCATTTTCTTTGGATTGAATAAGGGCCGCCCGTCGCGCGTCAGACGCTCGACAAATCCTGGGACAGCGGTCAGTTCTTATTCGAATTCGTGGTCAAAGGCCTTGTTACAGACCAATTCCATTTGGTGCGGAAAGTTGGAAGGCACCGACACCTGGGTGTCTCGCAAGCCTTTCGGCCCCTCGACACCCGACTTCCTGCTCAGTTCCTTATAAAGGTTGAACAGTGCCGGGAATTCAGTGCGGGCGATTGTAGATAGGTAGCGCCCTATACACCATGTCTTATCCCGAAATAATTTTTATCGCTCAGAGCAACAATCCATCACCGTTTTTGCAAAAGTTCCGCATGTTATCGAAATCGATTCTCAACAAAAACACCAAAAAATGTAGGTGTACCTGGCTCGGATCAGACAGTTCCGAAGACTTTTTCCGACACCGTGAAGCGCTTAAACCCCGATAACCCAAGGGCTTTGGCCAATTGCCACAGGTTGTTAAAACTGCCTGTTCCGGCACCACCGTCCCAAAGCCGAAAAACCCTGAAACAGACCAATCCTTTTTTGTAACAACACTCCAATCCGGGCCCGCGAAAGGCACTGCGACACGGCGCGTGTGACAACATGTCGCACACCTGTCGCACCGTCCCTTGCCGTTCGTCACGACGTTTTCACAAAGACCCTGAAATGCAAAACGCCCCGATTTGCGTCACTGCAAATCGAGGCGTTTGTGTTATCGGCGCAGGGGCCGAAAAGTTGATTCAGCGCAATGCTTTTCGGTTGCGCGAGGTCAGCAGCGGCACCAGGATCACCACCAGCACGAAAGCCACCAGAGCCCATTGCGCCAGCGACAGACCGAGGATCGGCGGGTACGGCGTCGAGCAGAAACCGTCGACCTGGAAGCCCAGCGGGAAGATCTTCGCCAGCGGCAGGTCATCGACGATCGGCTGCAGCACATCGATGCCGCAACTCACCGCCGGGTAGAACTGGGTGTACACGTGATGCCCGGCGACGCCGGCTCCGGCAATCGCGCAAATCACCACCAGCACCTCGAACACGGTGATGCTGCGGCGGGTGCGCATGGCCGCGCCGATGAACGCGAACAGCGCGATCAGCAGCAATGCATAACGCTGCAGGATGCACAGCGGGCATGGCGCCTCGCCCAGCACGATCTGCATGTACAGCGCGCCACCGATCAGCGCCAGGCAGATGACGCCCAGCAACACCAGATAGCGCCGTTCACGTCCCAATCGAATCGTTTCCTCGCTCATCGCGTTTCCCTTTCATGTCCATGGTTCAGCTGGCCGGCGGCTGTGCTTGCAGTTGCGCCATCAGGCTGATGTTGTCTTCGATATGCCAATTGGCCGCGATGCGACCGTTGTCGATCTGATAGATATCGGTTGCCCGGAAGTCTACACGCTGACCCTGCCCTTTGAGAGCCTTGAACGTACCGGTGAAATGCCCGCGAAAGTGCAGATGCACCACCACGCGATCACCGGCGACGATCATTTGTTCGATCTCGCAGCTCAGGTCCGGCACCGCCGTGCGAAAGAACTTCGACGCCAGCAGCGGCCCGGTCGGCCCTTGCACCCGGCCTTCCGGCGGGGTCTTGTCGACGAACTGCGGCGACAGGGCGGCGGTGGCCAACGCCTCTTCACCCGTGTTCCAGAAACTGCCGTAACGCCGCGCCGCCAGCTCCATTGCGTCACGCTGGGCCTTGGGCAGGCTCTGATCGACGATCAGGGTCTGCGGCTGGATCAACGCGGATTCGGCAAAGGCAAACGGACTGGACAGCAAGGCAACCGACAGGCCCAACGCGGCCAGGCTGAAACGGCGGGAAGAGGCGAAGTGCGACATGGGAGCGATCCTGATCATGTAAACAAACGAGCGCCTATCATCAGCATCGAGGAATAAACGATAAACCGGTTAAGAAACGATTAACCTTTAAACACTTTTTAAGAATCAAGACCGTATAACGGCTAATCGCTAGCAGGCTAGCTCCCACAACGGATTGCATTCCAATTGTGGGAGCTAGCCTGCTAGCGATGAAGTCGACTCGGTTCTGGATTATTCCAGAGCCGCCGCCGGCCCGAAGAACTCATACCGGCTCTGCTTCTCCGGCACACCCAGCGCCTTCAGATGACGCTTGATCGCCCCCATGAAGCCTTTCGGCCCGAGGAAGTAGGCGTCCACATCACGCTGCACCGGCAGCCACTCGCCCAGTTGTTCCTGGCTCAACAGCCCGACCTTGTCCGCCGCCGGGCTCACGCCGTCATCTTCGGCGTAGCAATAGAAACGCTTGAGCTGCGGATGGCGCTCGGCCAGACCGTCGATCCAGTCACGGAACGCATGCACGCTGCCATTGCGCGCGCAGTGAATGAAATGCACCGGACGCTCGGTTTCCAGCGCTGCTTCCAGCATCGCCAGGGTTGGCGTGATACCAACGCCGCCGCTGATCAGCACCAGCGGTTTGTCGCTGGCAGTCAGAGTGAACTCGCCCGATGGCGGGAACAGCTGGATGCTCGCACCGACATGCAGTTGATCGTGCAGGTGATTGGACGCGCGGCCGCCCGGTTCACGCTTGACGCTGATGCGGTACTGGCCTTTGTTGGCCAAGGCTGACAGCGAGTAATTGCGGCGGATTTCTTCGCCGTCGAGGATCAGCTTCATGCCGATGTACTGGCCTGGCTCGGCTGCGAGAATCGGGCCCTTGTCTGCAGGCTCGAAGTAGAACGAAATGATTTCCGCGCTCTCCTCGACCTTGGCCGCGACGATGAACTCCCGCGCCCCGCGCCAGCCGCCGACGGCCTGTTCTTTCTGGTCATAGATGGCGGTTTCGGCGCCGATCAGGATTTCGGCCAATTGACCGTAGGCCGCGCCCCAGGCACTCATCACTTCCGGCGTGGCAATTTCATCGCCCAGCACCTCGGAGATGGCGCGCAGCAGGCAGGTGCCGACGATCGGGTAGTGCTCCGGCAGAATCTGCAACGCCACGTGCTTGTTGATGATCTTCGCCACCAGATCGCCCAACTGGTCGAGTTGATCAATGTGACGGGCGTACATCAATACGCCGTTGGCCAAGGCGCGAGGCTGGTCACCGCTGGCCTGGTGGGCCTGGTTGAACAGCGGGCGGACTTCCGGGTACTCGGAGAGCATCATGCGGTAAAAGTGGGTGATCAGCGCTTCACCCCCGCTTTCCAGCAGAGGCACAGTGGATTTGACGATGGCACGATCCTGGACGCTAAGCATAAGGGTGACTCCTGAGCTTTCTATAAAAGTGCCTTATGTATTCCAGTAATCGTGCCAAGTATTTTTTCTATATAAATCAATTAGTTGAAATTTATGTAGTCAGATCGACACAAGCCCCTCTATAGTCGCTTCGACTACAACGCGTCTCTTTGACTACAAGCCCATGTCCGCCAAATCACTGCTCACCGCCCTGCTCCCGCTGGTCTCCGACCTGTCCCGTGAATTGCCCGAAGGCGAACGCTACCGACGCCTGCTCGAAGCCATGCGCGCCCTGCTGCCGTGCGATGCCGCAGCTTTGTTGCGCCTCGATGGCGAGTGGCTGGTGCCATTGGCCGTGGACGGTTTGAGCACCGACACCCTCGGTCGGCGCTTCAAGGTCAGCGAACACCCGCGTTTCGAAGTGCTGCTGGCAGGCGCGGGGCCAACCCGTTTCGCCGCCGACAGCGAATTGCCCGATCCTTATGACGGATTGGTCGACGGCCTCGACGATCACCTCGAAGTCCACGACTGCCTCGGCTGCCCGCTGTTCGTCGATGAAAAACTCTGGGGCCTGATTACCCTCGACGCCCTCGATCCCGAGCGTTTCGAACCCATCGAACTCGACGCCCTGCAGGCCTTCGCCAGCCTCGCCTCGGCCACGGTCAACGCCGCCGAACGCATCGAACGTCTGGCGACTCGCGCCGAGGACGAACACCAGCGCGCCGAGGTCTATCGCCAGGCAAGCGGCCAACAGAACCGGGAAATGATCGGCCAGAGCAAGGCCCACAAACGGCTGGTGGAAGAAATCAATCTGGTGGGCGGCAGCGACCTGACCGTGCTGATCACCGGGGAAACCGGGGTCGGCAAGGAACTGGTGGCGCAGGCGATCCACGCCGCCTCCCAGCGTGCCGACAAACCGATCATCAGCCTCAACTGCGCGGCCCTGCCGGATACGCTGGTGGAAAGCGAACTGTTCGGCCACGTACGCGGCGCTTTCACCGGCGCCACCAGCGACCGGCGCGGCAAGTTCGAACTGGCCAATGGTGGCACGCTGTTTCTCGATGAAGTCGGCGAGTTGTCGCTGACGGTTCAGGCCAAACTTTTACGCGTGTTGCAGAGCGGCCAGTTGCAGCGTCTGGGGTCGGACAAGGAGCATCAGGTCGATGTGCGCCTGATCGCCGCGACCAACCGCGACCTGGCCGAAGAAGTGCGCAGCGGCCGCTACCGCGCCGACTTCTACCATCGCCTCAGTGTTTACCCGTTGCGGGTGCCGGCGCTGCGTGAGCGGGGTCGCGATGTGTTGCTGCTCAGCGGTTTTTTCCTGGAACAGAACCGCTCGCGCATGGGCCTCAACAGCCTGCGCCTGAACAGCGATGCCCAGGAAGCGCTGCTGGCCTACACCTGGCCCGGCAACGTGCGGGAACTGGAGCACCTGATCGGGCGCAGCGCGCTGAAGGCGCTGGGCAACTGCAAGGTGCGGCCTAAGATTCTCAGCCTGAGCGCGATGGATCTCGACCTGCCGCGCGAGGTTGTGGATAACTCGCCGGAACCGGCCAGTGCCGTCGCTTCACTGCCTTTGATTTCCGGGGATCTGCGCACCGCTACCGAGCAGTATCAGCGGCAGTTGATCAGTGCTGCACTTGAGCGTAATCGGGACAACTGGGCGAGTGCTGCGCGGGAGTTGGGGCTGGATCGGGCGAATCTGGGGCGGCTGGCCAAGCGGCTTGGCCTGAAAGGCTGAAAGATCCGGCATCGGAACACCACCCGACAACTAACCTAAAGCCCAACCTTTTGACGCCGATAACCCGGCATCAATAGTTTCTGGCGATTTCCACCCTCGCCCACCACCTTTTTCCACAGAAGGTTTTTATGTCTTCCAACAAAGCCCGCGCAGATTCACTTTCGCTTCTGCTGTTTACCTTGCGCAGCGGCAAGCTGATGGCGATCAACCTGCTGAAGGTCAGTGAAATCATCCCCTGCCCGCCGCTGACCAAGCTGCCGGAGTCGCACCCGCACGTCAAAGGCATCGCCACCCTGCGCGGTGCTTCGCTGTCGGTGATCGACCTGAGCCGCGCCATCGGCGAGCGTCCGCTGGAAGACCCGAACGGCGGCTGCCTGATCGTTACCGACGTCAGCCGTTCGAAACAGGGTCTGCATGTGCAGGCGGTGAGCAAAATCGTGCATTGCCTGACCACCGACATCAAACCGCCGCCGTTCGGCTCCGGCGGTTCCCGCGCCTACATCACCGGCGTGACCTCGGTGGACGGCACGCTGGTGCAGGTGCTGGACATTGAAAAAGTCATCCACGGCATCGCCCCGGCGCAGATCGACATGGCCCCGACCGAGCTGAGCATGGAAGACGCCGAAGTGCTGGGCAACGCGCGGATCCTGGTGGTCGACGACAGCCAGGTGGCGTTGCAGCAATCGGTGCACACCCTGCGCAACCTCGGCCTGCAATGCCACACCGCCCGCAGCGCCAAGGAAGCCATCGACTGCCTGCTGGACCTGCAAGGCACCGCGCAGCAGATCAACCTGATCGTCTCCGACATCGAAATGTCCGAGATGGACGGCTACGCCTTCACCCGGACCCTGCGCGAGACCCCGGACTTCGCCCACCTCTACGTGCTGCTGCACACCTCGCTGGACAGCGCGATGAACAGCGAGAAGGCCCGCCTCGCCGGCGCCAACGGCGTGTTGACCAAGTTCTCCTCGCCGGAGCTGACCCACTGCCTGATCGAAGCGGCCAAACACGTCGCCGCCCAGGGTTACTGAGCCTTGAGCGAGACATTCTGCTTTCTGATGCGGCGCGACCTGAGCCAGGACGTGCCGGCCATCGAGTGGCCGAACGGCATCGAACTCACCACCTACAGCGTTGAACGGGCGGCCGCCGTGCATGAACTGATGCAAATCGGTTACCGCGAAGGCGGCGGGCGGGTGCCGGCACTGGACGTCTGGCAGCAACAATATGAAACGGACGCCGAATACGATCCGGCGCTGTGTTTCATCGCCAGCGATGCCGACGGCGTCATCGGTGTGGCGCAATGCTGGACCAGTTCCTATATCAAGAATCTGGTGGTGCATCCCCGGGCGCAAGGTCGCGGACTCGGTCGGGCGTTACTTCTGCATGCGTTCAAGGCTTTTCAGGATCGGCGCGAGGGCTTTGTCGACCTGAAGGTGCTGGAGGACAACTTGCGGGCGCGACGGCTGTACGAAAAGTCTGGAATGTATGCGGTCCGCCGGGAATTGGTGCCGGACTGACAAACTAAAATCCTGCGGCATACTCAAACCCTGGCGATCAACCTCCAAGGATGCCCGAACCATGAAACGCCTCGCCCTCTCCATACTGTGTCTCATCGCCCCGCTTGCCCACGCCTCCAGCCCCGACGCCTGGGCGGCCTACGACAAAACCGTACTCGCCAGTTGCACCAAGGCCAGCGGCCTGAAAGACGCCAAACCGGTCGGCACTGCGGCGCAATTCGATGACCGCGTGGGCTACACCGCCCTGTTGCTGCAGGGCCAGTACCCGCAAAAACACATGAAGGGCCAGCAAGGCACCGAGTTGTGCCTGTACAACAAGAAGTCGAAAACCGCGTTCGTCACCGAATGGGACTCGATCCGCCCGACCGCCAAACCCTGAGCGAATGGCGCACAACTTGCTTCACTCCGGACCTGTACGGCGGCTTTATGTCGCCGATTCGCACCCTGATTGAAGATTGCCCGCTCAATGAATACGACCTTTTCCTGCGTAGGTTGCGGCAAATGCTGCACCGATCACCATGTCCCCCTGACCCTGGCCGAAGCCCGGATGTGGGCGGCCGACGGCGGTCAGGTGATCGTGCTGGTGGAGGCGTTTCTCGCCAACGGCCTGGGTTTACCGGCGCAACAGCGTGAGCATGCACAGCGGCGTTCGGCGGTGGTGCGCAGCGGAACGTCCGACGCCCATGTGGCGATCACCTTCGCCGCCTACAACGTCGGTCCCTGCCGGAATCTTGACGAAGACAAGCTGTGCCGCATCTACGAGCGGCGGCCACTGGTGTGTCGTATCTATCCCGCCGAAATCAATCCGCACATTGCGCTGAACCCTGCCGCCAAGGACTGCCCGCCGGAATCGTGGGAACAAGGGCCGGAGCTGATCGTCGGTGGCGAACTGGTGGATCAGGAACTGGTGACATTGATCCAGCGCTCCCGTCAGGCCGATCGCGACGAGATCCGGACCAAGGATGCGATTTGCGGCTTGCTCGGCATCCGCACCACCGCGCTCAAGGGCGACGGGTTTACTGCTTATTTGCCGGACATGGGCGTATTTGCTTCGGTGATCGATCAGGTCACGGCGCAACCATTGAGCGACGTCTCCAGTGAATGGCTGTTTCATCTCTCCGGTGATGATGTCGCCGGACAAGTGCTGGCGGCCGGGGCACAGGTGGTGACCGAACCGCCGCAGACTTACGCGTTCATTTCATTAAGAGCGGCTTGATTTGATGGCCCAATCGCTAGCAGGCTAGCTCCCACAGGGAAACGCATTTCAAATGTGGGAGCTAGCCTGCTAGCGATTGGGCCGGAGAAAGCAGCCTCAATCCCGAACCTGCCGCCGCCCCCAGAACTCCCGCGCCAGCGAACGCAAATCCCCCGCCAGCCCCGCCACATCCTGTGAGTTGAGCTGGCTCTGGCGCCCTTCATCCACCGTCAGTTCACACGCCGTGCGGATGCTGACAATGTTGCGGTTGATGTCCTCGCTCACCGCGCTCTGCTCCTCGACCGCTGCGGCAATCTGCAGGCTCATCTCGGTGATCTGCTCGACTCGCCCACTGATGCCATCCAGTGCCCGGGCCGCGCGTTGCGCCTGTTCGACGCTGTTATCCACATGTTCGCTGCTCTGCTGCATCACCAGCACCGCATCCCGTGCACCATTTTGCAGAGTGCTGATCATCCGCTGAATCTCGTTGGTCGACTGCTGAGTGCGCTGGGCCAGCCCCCGCACCTCATCCGCCACCACCGCAAACCCGCGTCCGGCATCCCCGGCTCGGGCCGCTTCGATCGCGGCGTTGAGCGCCAGCAGATTGGTCTGCTCGGCGATGCTGCGAATCACCTCCAGCACCCCGGAAATCTCGCTGCTGTGTCCTTCCAGTTGATGAATCACCTCGGTGGCCCTGCCCAACTCCTCAGCCAGCCGCAACACCGCACTGCGACTCTCGCCAACCAAAAGATGACCTTCACGGGTTTCCGTCCCCGCCATATCGGCCGCCACCGACGCCTGCTGCGCATGGCTGGCCACCTCGGCGACACTGGCCGCCATCTGATGAATCGCCGCCGCCACCTGATCGGTTTCCGCCTGTTGCGCCAACGTGCTGGTGTGACTGCTGTGCAGATGATCCACCAGTTGCGCCGCATGCCCGGCCAGCCGCTGCGAGGCATCACCGATCCGCCCGACCACCGCGCCGACCTGAGCCTCAAGCATCTGCAAGGCGAACTCGATCTGCCCGAACTGATCCCGCCGCCCGGTATAAATGCCCTGACTCAACGGGTTGTCGGCAATCTGTTTCGCGCGTTCGGTCAGCCGCTCGAGCGGTCGCAACAACCAGCTCACGCCCAGAGCACAGGCGCCACTGCCGGCCACCAGCGCAGCGGCCTCAATGCCCATGGACTCCGGCCGCAACCAGGCTTCTATCCCCAGCACCGCTGCCAGCACCGAACTGGTCAACGCCACAATCCGCGCCCGCAAACCCAACACCGGCAGCCGCTGCCAACGCGACACCCGCTCGCCACGCAACTGCGCGTAGGCCCGTTCCGCCGCAGCAATCTGCCGCACATCCGGCCGCGTGCGTACCGACTGAAACTCCACCGCCGCACCGTTCTGCGTGACCGGCGTGACATAGGCACTGACCCAGTAGTGATCACCGTTCTTGCAACGATTCTTCACCAGCCCCATCCACGACCGCCCGCGCTTGAGCGTCTGCCACATATGGGCAAACGCCTGCGCCGGCATGTCCGGATGACGCAACAGGTTATGCGGTGTGCCCAGCAGCTCGTCACGGCTGTAACCGCTGATCTTGATGAAGTCGTCGTTGGCGTAGGTGATCGCGCTGGTCAGATCGGTGGTCGAGAGAATGTTCGCATCCGGCGCAACATCGACATTGCGCCCGGTCACCGGGAGATTGATCTTCATGGAAAGCGCGCTCGTTTTATTGGAAAGAGTCGGCAGGGCTGCTGACTCTAAGCGCACTCATCGGTTAAACGTTGATCTGGCTCAGGAACTGAGCAATTAGCCATCACTGTGACCGAAAATCACAGACGATGGCTGCAGGAGGGAAGTGAATCAGCGCTTGCCCATCGAACGACGAGTGCCCGACGGCGCCACACCCGGGGTCCTGGCGTGACGGTCACCGTCCTTGCCCTTGAACTGCGGCTGCTTGGCGGCTTTGGCCGCTGCCAGTTCACCTGGCTTGAACGGAAATTTGAACGCAGGAATGGTCGGCTTGGATTCGCCGGCCTCGGCCAGCTCTGCCGGGACATCGCTTACAGCGTTGTCGATTGGGGAAGTCATGAAAGCTCCGGGAAGCAAAAAGTCCGGCCCGGTGGATGAGCCGCGAAGGCGCGCAGTATACCTGCGTGCGCGGACTTTAAAGAGTCCCAAAAAGGGTACGACCGGTCCCTTTTTGGGACTGCTCGACTAACGGATCACTTCTCCCTATCAACCCAAATACACTGCAGAAACAAACGGTACACCCAACACATTTCCAAACATCCGAAAATGGAACGAGGAGCGTCCCGGGCTGCATTCCCACGCGGAGCGTGGGAACGATCAAGCAGTAAGCAGCCGCCTCTCGCTTCCCACCACTCAAAACGATGAGCGTTAGCTCGAGTACCGCTCTTGACGTACCGGCCCCTTCGGCAGGCTGAGTGGAGGGATTTATCCGGGGGTGGGAGCGCAGCGACCGTTTGGCGAAGCCAAACACATCGAGAGGAGGTGCAGCGAAGCAAACCGTAGGCGATGCCCCCGGATGAATACCGGAACGAAGGAACACCGAGCCAAAGCGAGGTGCCGAACGCAGGGGCCCAGCCTTTTGGTTACTTTTTGGCGTTTGAAAAAGTGACCCGCTGTAAGAGCGGAACCGCCAGCCGCAACACCCGAAGCAACGGATATTCACCCAAAACAACCCACAGCCTGGTCGGCCCAAAGGCCGCCAAGTCAAAGCCGAAACTGACAGCCGCGACAGCTAGCCGTCACCCTCCTGACCCCCAAACAAGTTTATAAAGAACCAACCTGCCCAAACCCCGTCCCCCTGGCGCCCCACAAGCATGCAAATCCAGAAGAAAAAGGCCCTGCTCGCCACCCTGCTGATCGCCCTCGCAGCCGCCGGCCTGTGGTATGCGATAAAACCCGCACCGGCCAAACTGGCCGCCCCGACCGCGATCCCGGTCAGGGTCGTCGCCGTCAGCGAAAAAGACGTCCCCCGCTACACCAGCGGCATCGGCTCGGTGCTCTCGCTGCACAGCGTGGTGGTACGCCCGCAGATCGACGGCATCCTCACCAAGCTGCTGGTCAAGGAAGGTCAACTGGTCAAACAGGGCGACCTGCTCGCCACCATCGACGACCGCTCGATCCGCGCCAGCCTCGACCAGGCCCGGGCACAACTGGGCGAAAGCCAGGCACAACTGCAAGTGGCGCTGGTCAACCTCAAGCGCTACAAACTGCTCAGCATCGACGACGGTGTCTCCAAGCAGACCTACGATCAGCAACAGGCACTGGTCAACCAGCTCAAGGCCACCGCCCAAGGCAATCAGGCCTCGATTGACGCGGCGCAGGTACAACTTTCCTACACCCAGATTCGCTCCCCGGTCACCGGTCGCGTCGGCATTCGCACGGTCGACGAAGGCAACTTCCTGCGCATGACCGACACCCAGGGTCTGTTCACCGTGACCCAGATCGACCCGATCGCCGTCGAGTTCTCTCTGCCCCAGCAAATGCTGCCGACCCTTCAGGGCCTGATCAGCGATCCGCAGCGCGCTCAGGTCAAGGCCTACATCGGCGCCGACACCGATGGCGAAACCGGCAACCTGCTGGGCGAAGGTCACCTGACCCTGATCGACAACCAGATCAACGCCAACACCGGCACCATCCGCGCCAAGGCTGAATTCGACAACCCCAACCAGAAACTCTGGCCCGGCCTGCTGGTGACGGTAAAGATTCAGACGGCGCTGGATAAAGATGCGCTGGTGGTCCCACCTACTGTCGTACAGCGGGGGCTGGATCAACACTTCGTGTATCGGGTCAACGGCGACAAGGTTGAAGCGGTGCAAGTACAAATGGTCTATCAGGGCAGCGGCCAGGACATCATCAAAGGCGTGAACCCCGGCGACGTATTGGTCAGTGACGGCCAGTCACGGCTCAAGCCCGGTTCGACCGTGCAGGTCATGAGCGAGCCGCCGCAGGTGGTACAAGCGGAGCCCAAGCCATGAAGCAGCACAAAGGCGTTTCGACCTGGTGCATCGATCACCCGGTGGCGACGATTCTGCTGACCATCGCGCTGGTGCTGGTCGGGGTGATTGCCTTTCCGCGCCTGCCGATTGCGCCGTTGCCGGAAGCGGAATTTCCGACCATTCAGGTCTCCGCACAATTGCCCGGCGCCAGCCCGGACACCATGGCGTCCTCCGTGGCCACGCCGCTGGAGGTGCAATTCAGCGCCATCCCCGGCATGACCCAGATGACCTCCAGCAGTGCGCTGGGCTCCAGCCTGCTGACCCTGCAATTCACCCTCGACAAGAGCATCGACACCGCCGCCCAGGAAGTGCAGGCCGCGATCAACACCGCCGCCGGCAAACTGCCGAAAGACATGCCGACCCTGCCGACCTGGAAGAAGGTCAACCCGGCCGACAGCCCGGTGCTGATCCTCAGCGTCAGTTCCACACAGATGCCCGGCACTGAACTCAGTGACCTGGTGGAAACCCTGCTGGCCCGTCAGATCAGTCAGATCGACGGCGTAGGCCAGATCAACATCACCGGTCAGCAACGTCCGGCGATTCGCGTACAAGCCTCGGCGGACAAACTGGCGGCCATCGGCCTGACCCTCGCCGACATTCGTCTGGCGATCCAGCAGACCAGCCTCAACCTCGCCAAAGGTGCGTTGTATGGCGAGTCGAGCATTTCCACGCTGTCGACCAACGACCAGCTGTTCCACCCCGAGGAATACAGCCAGCTCATCGTTTCCTACAAGGATGGCGCCCCGGTTCACCTGAAAGATGTCGCCAAAGTCGTCAACGGTTCGGAAGATGCCTACGTGCAAGCGTGGGCCGGCGATCAACCGGGGGTGAACCTGGTGATCTCCCGCCAGCCGGGGGCCAACATCGTCGAGACAGTGGATCGTATTCAAGCCGCCCTGCCCGGCCTCGAAGCCATGCTGCCGGCCTCGGTGCAGGTCAAAGTGCTGATCGACCGCACCCAGACCATTCGCGCCTCCCTGCATGAAGTGGAAATCACCCTGCTGATCGCGATCCTGCTGGTGGTGGCGGTGATGGCGCTGTTCCTGCGTCAGTTGTCGGCGACGATGATCGTGTCGGCGGTACTCGGCGTGTCGCTGACCGCCAGTTTCGCCTTGATGTACCTGCTCGGCTTCAGCCTGAACAACCTGACACTGGTGGCCATCGTTGTGGCGGTAGGTTTCGTGGTCGACGATGCGATCGTGGTGGTGGAAAACATTCACCGTCATCTGGAGGCCGGCGACAGCATGCGCGAAGCGGCGGTCAAGGGTGCCGGGGAGATCGGCTTCACCGTGGTCTCGATCAGTTTCTCGCTGGTGGCGGCGTTCATTCCGCTACTGTTCATGGGCGGCGTGGTCGGACGGCTGTTCAAGGAGTTTGCCCTGACGGCCACCTCGACCATCATGATTTCCGTGGTGGTGTCGCTGACACTCGCGCCGACACTGGCTGCACTGTTCATGCGCAAACCGGTGCATCACGCCCATGACAAACCGGGGTTCAGCGAACGCCTGCTCGGCTGGTACGAAAAAGGCCTGCGTCGCGCCCTCGCCCACCAGAAACTGATGATCGGTGTGTTCGGTATCTCGGTCGCGTTGGCCATTGGCGGCTACATCTTTATTCCCAAAGGGTTCTTCCCGGTGCAGGACACCGGCTTCGTCCTCGGTACGACGGAAGCCGCTGCGGACATCTCCTACAGCGACATGGTGAAAAAGCACCTGGCGATGGCGGAAATCGTCGCCGCCGACCCGGCCGTGCAGGCGTTTTCCCATTCGGTGGGCGTGTCCGGCAGCAACCAGACCATCGCCAACGGCCGCTTCTGGATCGCCCTGAAAAAACGCGGTGATCGCGATGTTTCGGCCAGCCAGTTCATCGACCGCATTCGTCCGCAGTTGATGAAAGTCCCAGGCATCGTGTTGTACCTGCGCGCCGGCCAGGACATCAACCTCAGCTCCGGCCCGAGCCGTGCGCAGTATCAGTACGTGCTCAAGAGCAACGACGGGCCGACGCTCGCTACCTGGACCCAGAAACTCACCGAAAAACTGCGCAGCATCCCGGCATTCCGTGACATTTCCAACGACCTGCAACTGGGCGGCAGCATCACCCACATCAGCATAGACCGCAGCGCCGCCGCGCGTTTCGGCCTGACCGCCAGTGATGTCGACGAAGCGCTGTACGACGCCTTCGGTCAGCGGCAGATCAACGAGTTCCAGACTCAGGTCAACCAGTACAACGTGATTCTGGAACTGGACACCGCACAGCGCGGCAAGGCCGAAAGCCTCAACTACTTCTACCTGCGCTCGCCGCTCAGCGGGGAAATGGTGCCGCTGTCGGCGCTGGCCCGATTCGACGCACCGACCATCGGCCCGCTGTCGATTGCCCACGACGGCATGTTCCCGGCCGCCAACCTGTCGTTCAACCTGGCGCCCGGCGTGGCACTGGGCGACGCGGTGATCCTGCTCAACCAGGCCAAGGCCGAGATCGGCATGCCGACCGCCATCAGCGGCAACTTCCAGGGTGCGGCCCAGGCATTCCAGAGCTCGCTGGCCAGCCAGCCGTGGCTGATTCTCGCGGCGCTGGTGGCGGTGTACATCATTCTGGGTGTGCTTTATGAGAGTTTCGTCCATCCGCTGACGATCATCTCGACCTTGCCGGCGGCGGGTCTCGGTGCGGTGATCATGCTGTGGATATGTGGCCAGGACTTTTCGATCATGGCGCTGATCGGGCTGGTGTTGTTGATCGGTATCGTCAAGAAGAACGGCATCCTGATGATCGACTTCGCCCTGGAAGCCCAGCGTCATCGTGGGCTGGCACCCCAGGATGCGATTTTCGAGGCATGCCTGACGCGGTTCCGGCCGATCATCATGACCACCCTCGCCGCCCTGCTCGGCGCCCTGCCGCTGATGCTCGGCTACGGCACCGGCGCCGAACTGCGCCAGCCGCTGGGGATCGCGGTCGTGGGCGGCCTGCTGGTGAGCCAGATGCTGACGCTGTTCACCACACCGGTCATATACTTGTGGCTTGAGCGGCTGTTCCACAAGCCCAAACCGGCGCCCGTTGCGGCGCTGGCAACGACAGACTGAGGCGGGTCATGCGCGTCCTGATTATCGAAGACGAAGAGAAAACCGCGGACTATCTGCACCGCGGCCTGACGGAACAGGGTTACACCGTGGATCTGGCCCGCGACGGCATCGAGGGCCTGCACCTGGCGCTGGAAAGCGACTACGCGGTGATCGTCCTCGACGTCATGCTGCCGGGCCTCGATGGCTTCGGCGTACTGCGCGCCTTGCGCGCGCGCAAGCAGACGCCGGTGATCATGCTCACCGCCCGCGAGCGGGTTGAAGACCGGATCCGGGGCCTGCGCGACGGCGCCGACGATTACCTCGGCAAGCCGTTTTCCTTCCTCGAACTAGTGGCGCGCCTGCAAGCGCTGACCCGACGCAGCGGCGGCCATGAACCGGTGCAAGTGAGCATTGCCGACCTGTGGATCGATCTGATCAGTCGCAAGGCCACCCGCGCCGGCACCCGGCTGGATCTGACGGCGAAAGAGTTTTCGCTGCTCAGCGTCCTGGCTCGGCGTCAGGGTGAAATTCTCTCGAAAACCGCAATTGCCGAGATGGTCTGGGACATCAATTTCGACAGCGACGCCAATGTGGTCGAAGTCGCGATCAAGCGCCTGCGGGCCAAGCTCGACGGGCCGTTCGACGAGAAGCTGCTGCACACCATCCGTGGCATGGGATATGTGCTGGAGAGCCGTGGTGTCCAGTAACTCCATCGCTTTGCGCCTGAGCGGCATGTTCACGCTGGTAGCGTTGCTGGTGTTCCTGTTGATCGGTGGCGCGCTTTATCAACAAGTGGACAAGGGCTTGGGGCTGCTACCGGAAGCCGAGCTGGATGCGCGCTACAGCGTGCTCGAATCCACCGTCGGCCGTTACGGCACGCCCGAGCATTGGGTCAAGATCAACAGCAAACTCAAGCTGCTCGGCGAAGAAGACAAGCGCATCAGTTTCTGGATCAGCAGCGGCGATCCGCAGTACGAGTACGGCGATTTCACCCCGCAGATTCGTGAATTCGCCAATGGTCCGCTGGGCATGCGCGACCTGCAATTGCCCGGTCAGCCCTACCCGTTGAAAGTGCTGGTCAGCCAGTTCCCGGCCAAGGATCAACGCCCGCCTCTGCGCTTCATGATCGGCATCGATACCGAGACCTTTCACCAGACTCAACACAATCTGCTGATCGCCTTGATCGGCCTGGCGATTGTCGGCGTGTTGATGGCTTCTGCATTGGGTTACTGGGTGGCGCGGATCGGCCTCAAGCCGCTGATCAAACTGTCCCATGAAGCCCAGCGTCTGGCGCCACCGCTGCGGGCCGGGCGCTTGCGTCTGTCGCCGTTGCCGCCGGAGCTGGAACAGTTTGTCGACTCGTTCAACTCGACGCTGGAACGGGTCGAACAGGCGTATTCACGACTGGAATCGTTCAACGCCGACGTGGCTCATGAGCTGCGCTCGCCGCTGACCAACCTGATTGGCCAGACCCAGGTCGCCCTCACTCGCGGGCGCTCCGCCGAGCATTATTTCGAAGTGCTGCAATCCAACCTCGAAGAGCTGGAACGCCTGCGCTCGATCATCAATGACATGCTGTTTCTGGCCAGCGCCGATCAGGGCAGCAAGGCCACCAAGCTGACCTCGACGTCGCTGGCCGATGAAGTGGCGACCACCCTCGAATACCTCGATTTTATCCTCGAAGATGCACAGGTTGAGGTCCATGTGAGTGGCGACGCCCAGGTGCAGATCGAGATCGCCCATCTGCGCCGGGCGTTGATCAATCTGCTGAGCAACGCGGTGCAACACACCGCGCCGGGACAGGCGATCGAAGTGCAGATCACGGTCGAGGAACATCAGGTCAGCATCGGCGTGGCCAACCCCGGTGCGCCGATTGCCGGCGAGCATTTGCCGCGGCTATTCGAGCGCTTCTACCGGGTCGATGCATCGCGCAGCAACAGTGGCAACAACCACGGGCTGGGGCTGGCGATCGTCAAGGCGATTGCGCTGATGCATGGCGGCGATGTGTTCGTGCGCAGTGACCGGGGGATGAACACTTTTGGTATTCATCTTCCGGTCTGAATACTGGGATCGTTGCCATTCCCGCAACAGTCATTTATGAAAATCACGCTGTTTCCCGGTGCCCGGCGACCTTATCTTTGCCCGCACCAAACAGCACTTGCCAAGCAAGAAGGTTTTCAAGATGTCCAACAGTATGGGTATTGCCAGCGCTTTCGTTTTGTCCTCATTGATCCTGTCGCCGATGGCGATGGCTGAAGAATCGCAGTCGTTTGTAGCGCAGAATGCCGCTCGCGCTCACGCATTCGAACAGCATCAGGCAGAAGTGATGGCCAAGGCCCAAGACGCCACACAAGCCCCTCAGGCCGCAACTTCCCAGGCTCAGGCAGCCGAGAAAGACAGCTGAGTCACGCACAGCACAGTTTCCCTCGACGCGGTTGTTTGGCTCTTCCCGTTCAACCGTCGTCCTTCCAGGCCACTGATGTTCAGTGGCCTTTTTTCGTTGTGGTGTGAAAGCGGTCCGGTTCGTCTCTTACAATTAGAAACATCCCGCACCTCAAGACATTGAAGTGTCAGTTGACCCAAGGAGCTTTACCGCAAGTGCGTTACCCAGTCCGCTTTACCCCGCTGTTCATTGCAATCGCCGCAACGATTGCCCCCACCGCCCACGCCGCCGAACCCGAAAAGGAAGGTTTCGTCGAAGGTTCGAGCCTCAACCTCAACGCCCGCAACTACTACATGAATCGCAACCGCTTGCAGAAAGCGGACGACAACATCGAGTGGGGCCAGGGTTTCCTCGGCAAATTCCAGTCGGGTTACACCGAAGGCACGGTCGGTTTCGGTGTCGATGCCCACGCCATGCTCGGGCTGAAACTCGATGGCGGTGGCGGTACGGACAACTCCAGTATCCTGCCGGTCAGCGATGGCAACGGCAAAGCGCCGGGCTCGTTCTCCACGGCGGGCGGCACGCTGAAAATGCGTGCGTTCGATACCGAGCTGAAGGCCGGTGACCTGTTCCTCACCAACCCGGTGATCGCCGGCGGTGAAAGCCGCATGCTGCCGCAGACCTTCCGTGGCGTCAGCGTGACCAACCACAGCTTCGACGGCTGGATGATCGAAGGCGGCCAGGCCAGCTTCACCAAGCCGTACAACCAGAGCGGCCACAAACGCATCGGCACCTCGTACGGTACGTTGGCCGAGGGCGATAAAAGCCAGCACCTGAACTGGGCCGGTGTGTCCTGGAGCGGCGTCGAAGGCCTGACCAGCAACCTGTACGCCGCCGAGCTGAAGGACATCTGGAACCAGTACTACTACGACCTCGACTACACCTGGGCGCTGAACGATCTGGTGACCCTCAACCCGGGCCTGCACTTCTATCACACCCAGGACACCGGCGAGGCGCTGCTGGGCAACATCGACAACAACACCTACAGCCTGCATTTCACCGTCGGCATCGGCAGCCACAGCGTCACCGCCGCGTACCAGCGGGTCAACGGCAACACGCCGTTCGACTACATCAGCCAGGGCGACAGCATCTACCTCGACAACTCCCAGCAATACTCGGACTTCAACGGCCCGAACGAGCGCTCGTGGAAACTCAAGTACGCCTATGACTTCGCAGGCGTCGGCCTGCCGGGCCTGACCTCGGCGGTGTCTTACTCGCGCGGTACGCTGGACCTGACCAAAGTCGACCCGGACAGCAAGGGTTACGCCTCGTGGTACAGCGCCGAAGGCCGCAACGCCAAGCACTGGGAACGCGACATCGACCTCAAGTACGTGGTGCAGAGCGGCCAGGCCAAAGACCTGGCGGTACGACTGCAGTGGGCGACCAACCGTGGCGGCAACGGTTACGGCGCGCTGGACACTGACACAGATGAATACCGCGTGATCATCGACTACCCGATCAACGTCTTCTAAGATCGGCGCTAAGCTGAGGGCGGCCTCCCTGAACAGGCAGGCCACTTACACTGTGGGAGCGAGCCTGCTCGCGATAACGGAGAGTCAGTAACAGGAATGCTGACTGATTCACCGCTATCGCGAGCAGGCTCGCTCCCACATTGTTATCCACAGGCCTACTCTTAGAAGAATCCATCACCGATAGCCAACCATGATCGCGAGCCGTACCCCACCCGCTGCGGGCAAGACCGGACGTCCCGAGCTGCTGCTGATTCTCGGCAGTCTGCTGAGCGTGTTCGCGATTGTGTGCATCGTGACTTTTCTGCTGATTCGCGAGCACGCCAATGCTCAGGAGTCGGCGACTCGCAGCGCCACCACCATCGCCCAACTGATCGACGCCGATGTTCTGCGCACCGTCGAACTGTACGACCTGACCCTGCAAGGGCTGATCGCCGCCGCCCAGCGCGACGACCTGAAAAACGTGTCGCCGCAGATCCGCCACCTGGCGCTGTTCGACCGTTCCACCACCGCGCGCTTCAAGGGCGACATCCTGCTGCTCGACAAGCATGGCGAGGTCATCGCCGACTCCTCGCGGGTCGAACCGCTGCCGGGCAATTTCGCCGACCGCGACTACTTCCTCGCCCACGCCTTCAACCGCGACGCCGGCATGTTCATCAGCCGCCCGTTCAAGCCCCGTTGCGACTGCGACGACGCCAACCAGTGGCGTATCAGTTTCAGCCGGCGCATTTCCTCGGACACCGGGGAATTCCTGGGCGTAGCGGTGGCGTCAATGAAGCTCGATTATTTCGACCAGTTGTTCAACAGCCTCGACATCGGCGTCGACAGCACGCTGAACATCATCAACAACGACGGCATCCTGTTGGCCCAGAAGCCCTATCTGCAGAGCGATTCGATCGGCAAGAGTTTTGCCAACCGCCCCAACGTCGTGCGGATTCTGCGCGACCGCAGCGGCAATGGCAGTTTCAACAGCATTTCGAGCATGGATCACCAGCAACGGCTGTACACCTACTCCCAGGTCGGCAACCTGCCGTTGACGGTGATCGTCGCGCTATCCAGCGAGGAAGTATTCGGCGCGTGGAAGCGTACGGCGATTCTGATCAGCGGTGCCACCGGCGTACTTTGCCTCGGCCTGCTGTGGCTGACCTGGCTGCTGGCCCGGGAGCTGCGCCTGCGCCAGCGGGCCGAACATGAGCTGGCACAACTGGCCGCCACCGACGCCCTGACCGGTGTCGCCAACCGGCGCATGCTCGATCAGGCGCTGCGGCACGAGTGGTTTCGCGCCCAACGCTCGGGCAAATCGCTGTCGTTGTTGATGATCGACGCCGATCACTTCAAGGCCTTCAACGACCGGCACGGCCATCAGGCCGGGGATCAGGCCCTGCGTGAACTGGCCAGAGTCATTACCGCCAATGTGCGACGCCCGGCGGATCTGGTGGCGCGTTATGGTGGTGAAGAGTTCTCGGTGATCCTGGCCGAGACCGACAGCGTCGGCGCGCAGCAGATAGCCGAGCATGTGCGGGCCGCCGTTGAACAATTGCCGCGCATGGAGGGCGATGAAATGCCGATGACGGTGAGCATCGGTATCAGCACCTGGACGGTGGCGAGTGAAACCAGTCTGGAACAACTGTTGTTCGCGGCGGACCGGGCGCTGTATCAGGCCAAGGAAGGTGGCCGGAACCGGGTGGTGCTGGCCTCCTGAACACAGGCATAAAAAAAGGCCACCCAAAGGTGGCCTTCAAAAAACTAGAGAGGTTTTTTACTTACACTGCCGCAACCGGGCGCATGTAAGAGATCGGTGCAGTGCTGGCGTCTTCGAACGTCACGACTTCCCAGGCATCTTTCTGCTCAATCAGTTTGCGCAGAAGCTGGTTGTTCAGTGCGTGGCCGGACTTGAAGCCCTTGAACTCACCAATCAGGCTGTTGCCCAGCAGGTACAGGTCGCCAATTGCATCGAGGATCTTGTGCTTCACGAATTCGTCTTCATAGCGAAGGCCGTCTTCGTTCAGTACGCCATCGGCATCGACCACGATCGCGTTTTCAACGCTGCCGCCGAGTGCGAGGTTGTGCTTGCGCAGGTACTCGATGTCACTCATGAAACCGAAAGTACGGGCGCGGCTGACTTCTTTTACGAACGAAGTGCTGGAAAAATCCACGCTTGCACTTTGGGTGCGGTCCCGGAAAACCGGGTGATCGAAATCGATCTCGAAGCTCACCTTGAATCCGTCGAAAGGGACGAAAGTGGCGCGCTTGTCGCCGTCTTCCACTGTCACTTCACGCAGGATGCGGATGAATTTCTTGGCGGCGTCCTGTTCTTCCAGGCCTGCCGATTGAATCAGGAATACGAAAGGTCCTGCGCTACCGTCCATGATCGGGACTTCGGACGCGGAGAGCTCGACGTAGGCGTTATCGATGCCCAGGCCAGCCATGGCCGAGAGCAAGTGCTCTACCGTGTCCACTTTGACGTCGCCGTTGATCAGCGTCGTCGACATAGTGGTTTCACCGACATTTTCCGCGCGGGCAGGAATCTGCACCACAGGGTCGAGGTCAGCGCGACAAAACACAATGCCAGTGTCGACAGGCGCAGGCTTGAGGGTCAGGTAGACCTTCTCCCCGGAGTGCAGGCCTACACCTGTGGCACGGATAATATTTTTCAGTGTGCGTTGTTTAATCATGGCTTGGGCCGCTTCAGCGCAAATTGCGAACTGGTATCAACAAAGGCTGGCGATAATAGCAGACCGAGCCTTTGCTGAACACCAATCACCTTCATAGCCCTGATACATTCCATCAATCAGCCTGACGACGCAGGAAAGCCGGGATGTCCAGGTAGTCCAGGTCATCTTGCGGATTCATCTTCGCGGCAGTCGCAGCACCGGCCTGAGCCTGGTTGCGCATGACGGTCGGACGGTCCAGGTCACGGTAGTTCACAGCAGGTTGTTCCTGACGCGCAGGGGCCTGTTGTTGCACCGGAGCGGAAGCCATGGTGGTGTGAACGGTGTTGTCGATGACCTTCACAGGCTTCTCGATTTTCGCGCCCAGACCAGTGGCAACCACGGTCACGTGCAACTCGTCGCGCATGTCCGGATCGATAACGGTACCGACCTTGACCATCGCGTGCTCGGAAGCGAAGGCTTCGATGATCGAACCCACGTCGGAGTACTCACCCAGGGACAGGTCAGGACCGGCAGTGATGTTCACCAGGATGCCGCGTGCGCCTTGCAGGTTCACGTCTTCCAGCAGCGGGTTGCGGATGGCCGCTTCGGTGGCTTCACGTGCACGGTTCGGACCGCTGGCGCAGCCAGTGCCCATCATCGCCATGCCCATTTCGCTCATTACGGTGCGTACGTCGGCGAAGTCGACGTTGATCATGCCCGGACGCTTGATGATGTCGGAGATACCGCGAACGGCACCGGCCAGTACATCGTCAGCCTTGGCGAAAGCCGACAGCAGGCTTGCGTCTTTACCGAGGATGGTCAGCAGCTTCTCGTTGGGAATGGTGATCAACGAGTCGACGCTTTCGGAGAGCATGCGGATGCCTTCGTCGGCGATCTGCATACGCTTGCGGCCTTCGAACGGGAACGGACGGGTCACGACCGCAACGGTCAGGATGCCCATTTCCTTGGCCACTTCGGCGATGATCGGCGCTGCACCGGTACCGGTACCGCCGCCCATGCCGGTGGTAATGAACACCATGTTGGTGCCGGCCAGCACTTCAGCGATGCGCTCGCGATCTTCCAGCGCAGCCTGACGGCCAACTTCCGGGTTGGCGCCGGCGCCCAGGCCTTTGGTCACGCCGGTACCCAGTTGCAGAATGGTACGCGCGCCGATGTTTTTCAGCGCCTGAGCATCGGTGTTGGCGCAGATGAACTCGACGCCTTCGATGTTGCTCTTGACCATGTGGTTGACAGCGTTGCCGCCGCCACCGCCAACACCGATAACTTTGATTACCGGGCTTGCGGGGATGTTGTCTACGAGTTCGAACATTTTCCCTCTCCTTACATTCTCTAGTTTTTTCGCCTACTGCATTTTGTTGCGGTGTTGCGGTAAAGCTTTAGAAGTTGCCTTGAACCCACTTCTTCAAACGGTCCAGCAACGGCGCCTGTGGCTCATCGTTGCTGTAGCTGTCGCGGCTGCCGATGCCCGAGAAAGAGATCCCGTCGGACTGCTTCTGCAGGCCGTACATCAACAAGCCCACGCCAGTGGAATAGATCGGGTTGCGCACCACGTCATCCAGGCCCTTCACGCCGTGCGGCACACCGAGGCGTACCGGCATGTGGAAGATTTCCTCGGCCAGTTCGGTGGCGCCTTCCATCTTCGACGTTCCACCGGTCAGCACGATGCCGGCCGGGATCAGGTCTTCGTAGCCGCTGCGACGCAGTTCGGCCTGGATCAGGGTGAACAGTTCGTCGTAACGGGGCTCGACCACTTCGGCCAGGGCCTGACGGGACAGTTCGCGCGGCGGACGGTCACCGACACTCGGCACCTTGATGGTTTCGCCGGCACCGGCCAGTTTGGCCAGGGCGCAGGCGTAGCGGATCTTGATCTCTTCGGCGTACTGGGTCGGAGTGCGCAACGCCATGGCGATGTCGTTGGTCACCTGATCGCCGGCAATCGGGATCACGGCCGTGTGACGGATCGCGCCTTCGGTGAAGATCGCGATGTCTGTGGTGCCGCCACCGATGTCGACCAGGCACACGCCCAGTTCTTTTTCGTCGTCGGTCAGCACCGAGTAGGCCGAAGCCAGTTGCTCGAGAATGATGTCGTCGATTTCCAGACCGCAGCGACGCACGCATTTTTCAATGTTCTGTGCGGCGTTGACGGCGCAGGTGACCACGTGGACCTTGGCTTCCAGACGCACGCCGGACATGCCCAGCGGCTCGCGCACGCCTTCCTGGTTATCGATCACGTAGTCCTGCGGCAAGGTGTGCAGCACACGCTGGTCAGCCGGGATCGCCACGGCTTGGGCAGCATCGAGTACGCGCTCCAGGTCAGCCGAGCTGACTTCGCGGTCGCGGATCGCCACGATGCCGTGGGAGTTCAGGCTGCGGATGTGATTGCCCGCCACGCCGACGAACGCCGAGTGAATGCGGCAGCCCGCCATCAACTGGGCTTCTTCGATCGCGCGCTGGATCGATTGCACGGTGGACTCGATGTTCACCACCACGCCTTTCTTCAGGCCGCGGGACGGATGGGTACCGATCCCGACGATATCGAGCGTGCCGTCGTCCGCAACCTCGCCGACCAGCGCCACCACCTTGGAGGTGCCGATATCGAGACCGACGATCATTTTGCCGCTTTGCACGTTTGCCATGGGTCCTGCCTCTTCTTAATTCTTTGCGACAGCGGGTTGGGCTGTCGTCGGCGCTACTGGTTCCCGCCAGCCAACAGCGAGGCCGTTGGCGTAGCGCAGATCGATACGCGCAATGTTCGTAATCTGGTCTTTAAGCGTCTTGTCGTAGATGGCAATGAAGCGGCGCATCTTTTCCACCAGGTTGCCGCGTCCCAGCAGCAACTCGATGCCGGGGCCGGAACTGCCGGCACCGGTGGTCAGGAACCAGCTGCCACGCTCACGCAGTTCCAGGCGCGCGATCGAGAAGCCCAGCGGCCGGAGCATCTGGCTCAGTACCTGGTATTGCTGCATCACTTGCTGCTGGGCCCGCTGCGGACCGAACAGCTGTGGCAGGTGTTCGTAGTTCGCCAGTTCCTTGGGCGTGAACGCCTGGCCCTGGTTGTTGAGCAGCGACTCGTCGCCCCAACGGGCCACGGGCAGTTGCTCTTCGAGACGGATCACCACCTGATCCGGCCACACGCGACGGACTTCGGCGTGGGCGATCCACGGCATCTGCTCCAGTTCCGAGCGCATGCTGGCCAGGTCGATGGTGAAGAAGCTCGACGCCACGTACGGGGCGATTCGCTGCTGCACCGCCTGCTGGCTGATGTAGCTCAGGTCACCCTGCACGGCGATCTTGGTGATCGGCCGGTCGGCGTATGGCAACAGACGCTGCGCACCTTCGTAGGTACCGAACCCGAGCGCCACCAGCAGCACCGGCCAGAACAGGCTTTTCAGAAACCCGAAATTGGCTTTCGGCAGGCGCGCGGACATCGGCTCTTTGGCCACCATTCGGCTGGCACCCCGCGGCACCGGCTTGCGGCCGGGAGCGGGTGGCTGATGTCTGAGCTGTGCGCCTTGCATGGTCTTAACCTCGCGCCTCTTTATGGCCATCGGCATCGACACTGGCGGCCAGGATGGCCAGGACCAGTTGCTGGAAATCCAGACCGGCCGCTTTCGCCGCCATCGGTACCAGGCTGTGGTCGGTCATGCCGGGAGCCGTGTTGACTTCCAGGAACCAGAATTTGCCGTCGGCGTCCTGCATCACGTCCGCCCGGCCCCAACCGGCGATACCCAGCGCCTCGCAGGCTCGCTCCGTGAGGTCCATGAGTTCTTTTTCCTTGGCGGCATCGAGCCCGCACGGAATCCGATACTGGGTATCGTTGGCGATGTACTTGGCGTCGTAGTCGTAGAACGTGTGTGGCGTACCCAGGGCGATAGGAGGCAACACCTGGTCACGCAGGGTGGCGATGGTGAACTCCGGACCGTGGATCCATTGCTCGACCAACACTTGCGAATCGTAGGTACTGGCCGCTTTCCATGCGTCGATCAACTCGGACGCAGAACTCACTTTGGCCATCCCGATACTTGAACCTTCATGCGCCGGTTTGACGATCAAAGGGAAGCCCAGTTCCGTCGCCGCCGAAATACAATCGGCCTCGGTGCGCAGCACGGCGTGACGCGGCGTCGGAATACCGAGCGTGTGCCAGACCTGCTTGGTGCGCAGCTTGTCCATGGCCAGCGCCGACGCGAGGATGCCGCTGCCGGTGTACGGAATGCCGGCCACTTCGAGCAGACCCTGCATGCTGCCGTCTTCACCGCCGCGACCGTGGAGGATGATGAAGGCGCGGTCGATCTTTTCACTCAGCAGACGCTGCAGAATATCGGCGCCGACATCGATCCCGAACGCGTCCACACCGGCGCCTTGCAGCGCAGTGAGCACGGCGTTGCCGGACTTCAGCGAGACTTCACGTTCGGCACTCAGGCCACCGAACAGCACGGCGACGCGGCCGAAGTCTTTCGGGGCAATGGTGGAGAACAGGTTGGCGTAGGCAGCAGTCATTTCAACTTCCCCTCGACCGGTGCGGCCACGGCACCGGCGAACAACTCGCTTTTCAACAGTTTCGGTGCGAGACCGCCGATATCACCGGCGCCCTGGCACAGCAGAATGTCGCCGGCACGCAGCAGCGGCTTGACCAGCGGCGCCAGGTCGACGCCGCGCTCGATGTAGATCGGGTCCAGCTGACCGCGCTGACGGATGCTGTTGCACAGCTTGCGGCTGTCGGCGCCCGGGATCGGCTCTTCGCCGGCCGGATAGACTTCCATCAGCAGCAGCACGTTGGCGTCGGCCAGTACATTGACGAAATCGTCGTACAGGTCGCGGGTGCGGCTGTAGCGATGCGGCTGGTAGACCATCACCAGACGGCGCTCTGGCCAGCCACCGCGCACGGCCTTGATCACGGCCGCGACTTCGGTCGGGTGGTGACCGTAGTCGTCGACCAGCATCACGTTGCCGCCGTCCACCGGCAGTTCGCCGTAGACCTGGAAGCGTCGGCCGACGCCCTGGAATCCGGACAGGCCCTGCACGATGGCTTCATCGCTGACGCCTTCGTCGGTGGCGATGCAGATGGTCGCCAGGGAATTGAGCACGTTGTGGTTGCCCGGCATGTTCACGGACACATCCAGCGGCTCGCGATCAGGGCGCAGCACGGTAAAGAAGGTCTGCATGCCCTGCTGGCGCACATTGATGGCGCGCACGTCGGCGTCTTCGCTGAAGCCGTAGGTGACGGTCGGACGCTTCACCAGCGGCAGGATTTCACGCACCACCGGATCGTCCAGGCACATTACCGCCAGACCATAGAACGGCAGGTTGTGCAGGAACTCGACGAAGGTTTTCTTCAGTTTGTTGAAGTCACCGTCGTAGGTCGCCATGTGGTCGGCGTCGATGTTGGTCACCACGGCCACCAGCGGTTGCAGGTGCAGGAAGCTGGCGTCGCTCTCGTCGGCCTCGGCGATCAGGTAGCGGCTGGTGCCGAGCTGGGCATTGGTGCCCGCAGCATTCAGACGGCCACCGATGACGAACGTCGGATCCAGGCCACCAGCGGCGAACACCGAAGCGATCAGGCTGGTGGTGGTGGTCTTGCCGTGAGTACCGGCGACGGCGATGCCGTGGCGGTAGCGCATCAGCTCGGCGAGCATCTCGGCACGCGGCACCACCGGAATACGGCGTTCCAGCGCAGTCGCGACTTCCGGATTGGAAGTGTTCACGGCGCTCGAAACCACCAGCACGTCGGCGGCTGCGGCGTTCTCGGCACGGTGGCCGATGAAGATCTGCGCACCGAAGGATTCCAGACGCTCGGTGACCGGCGAGGCCTTGAGGTCGGAGCCGGACACGGCGTAACCCAGGTTCAGCAGCACTTCAGCGATACCGCACATGCCCACGCCGCCGATCCCGACGAAGTGGATGCGACGGATGCGGCGCATTTCCGGTTGTGGCATGGCTTTCTGATTCTCAACCATGGGCCACCTCCAGACAGGTATCGACCACGCTGCGGGTGGCTTCGGGTTTTGCCAGACGGCGGGCCGCTCGGGCCATTTCTTCGAGTCGTTGCGGTTGCATCAAGACCTCTGTCAGGCGCGCGGCAAGGTCCGCGGCACCAGTCGTTCTTTGCGGCATCAGGAAGGCAGCGCCTTCGCGGGCCAGATAATCGGCGTTGCGGGTCTGGTGATCGTCGATCGCATGGGGCAAGGGCACCAGCATCGACGGCAGACCGGCGGCGGCCAGCTCGCTGACGGTCAGTGCGCCGGCACGGCACACCACGATGTCAGCCCAGCCATAGGCCTGAGCCATGTCCTTGATGAAGGGCTGCACCTGCGCGTCCACGCCGGCGGCGCGGTAGCGCTCTGCAGTCACTTCATCGTGATTTTTGCCAGCCTGATGAAACACTTCCGGGCGCAAGTCGGCTGCGACTTGCGACAGGGCTTCAGGCAGCAACTTGTTCAACGGTTCTGCGCCCAGGCTTCCGCCCAGGATCAGCAAACGCGCCTTGCGTCCGGCCAGTGCCGCACGCGGTGTTTCGAGGAACAGCTCGCTGCGCACCGGGTTGCCGGTGGTACGGCGGCTGTCCGACAGGGTAAAGGTGTCGGGGAACGCTTCACACACCCGGGCGGCGAACGGCACCAGCAACCGATTGGCGGTGCCGGCCACGGCGTTCTGCTCGTGAACGATCACCGGCACACCGGCCAGTTTGGCGGCGATGCCACCAGGACCGGTCACATAACCACCAAAACCGACTACGCACACCGGACGCAGGCGGCGGATGATCGCCCGCGCCTGCCACACCGACTTCAGCAGCATGAACGGCGCCTTGAGCAGCGACAGCTTGCCCTTGCCGCGCAGGCCGGTAGCGTTGATGCGATGCAATTCAAGGCCAGCAGCCGGCACCAGGTCGTTCTCGATCCCCCGTGGCGTGCCGAGCCAGTGCACGGTGTAGCCCCGCGCCTGGAATTCACGGGCACAGGACAGTGCCGGGAACACGTGGCCGCCGGTACCGCCGGCCATGATCAATACGTTAGCGCCCATGGTTCGGCTCCTCGGCGAAGTCGCTCTCATGGAATTCCATCTCTTCACTGCCCAGGTGGGTCCGGCTCTCCCACTCGATCCTCAGCAACAAACCAAGGCAGGCGCAGCAGATCACCAGGGAACTGCCGCCATAACTGAGGAACGGCAAGGTCAGACCCTTGGTCGGCAGCAAGCCGACGTTCACGCCGATGTTGATCAGGAACTGACCGATCCACAGGAACGACAGGCCGTAGGCAACATAAGCGGCAAAAAACTGTTTGGCTTTCTCGGCCCACAGGCCGATGTACATGCCGCGAATACACACGAACACGAACAGCGCCACGGTGCACAGCGAGCCGACAGCGCCCAGTTCCTCGGCCAATACCGAGAACACGAAGTCGGTGTGGGCTTCCGGCAGGTAGAACTGCTTCTGCACGCTGTTGCCCAGACCAACACCCAGCCATTCGCCGCGACCGAAGGCGATCAAGGCCTGGGACAATTGATAACCGGCACCGAACTGGTCGGCCCACGGGTCGGCGAAGTTGGTCAGACGCGCCATCCGGTACGGTTGCATCTGGATCAGCAACACCACCGCCGCCACCGCCAGCACCACCATCAGCGAGAACCGGAACAGTCCGACCCCGCCGAGGAACAGCATCGCCGCCGCAGCGCCCATCATTACGACGGTGGCACCGAAGTCCGGCTCCATCAGCAACAGACCGGCCATCGGCAGCAGCACGATGAACGGCTTGAAGAAGCCCATCCAGCTTTCGCGCACTTCTTTCTGACGACGTACCAGATAACCGGCGAGATAAATCACCACGAACACCTTGGCGATCTCGGACGGTTGCACGTTGAAGAAGCTGAAGCCGATCCAGCGCATCGAACCGTTAACCTCACGGCCAATCCCAGGGACGATCACCATCACCAGCAGGCCGAACGCGCCGATCAGCATCATCCAGCCCAGGCGTTGCCAGGTGGCGATCGGAATCATCATGGTGACGATGCACGCGCCCAGGCCCAGCACCACGTAGATCAGGTGACGGGTCATGTAATAGAGAGCACTGCCCGACTGCACTGCACCCACCTCGGTGGATGCCGAAGCAATCATGATCAGGCCCAGGCCGAGCAGCGCCAGGCAACCGGCGAGCATCGGGAAGTCGAGGTCGATCCCGCGCCCGGTGATGATCGGCGACGGATACGGCTTGATGATGTTTCGCAGGCTCATGCCAGATCCTCCACGGCGCGGACGAACTGGTGACCACGGTCTTCGTAATTCTTGAACATGTCGAAACTGGCGCAGGCCGGTGACAGCAGCACTACGTCACCCGGTTGGGCGGCGGCGCGGCATTTTTCGACGGCGTCGATCAGTGTCGTGGCGCGGATCAGCGGCACGGCGTCGCCGATGGCCTCGCCGATCTTGTCGGAATCGCGGCCCATCAGGATCACGGCACGGCAATGGGCCGCCGCCGGGTCACGCAGGTCCTTGAACTCGGCACCCTTACCGTCGCCGCCGGCGATCAGCACGACCTTGCCGCTGATGTCCGCGCCCAGACCTTCGATGGCCGCCAGTGCGGCACCAACGTTGGTGGCTTTGGAATCGTTGTAGTAACCAACGCCGTCCAGGTCACGCACCCACTGGCAGCGGTGTTCGAGGCCGGCGAAGTTGCGCAGGGCCGCGAGCATGGCGTCGAACGGCAGACCGACCGCATGCCCGAGCGCCAGCGCCGCCAGGGCGTTGGACTGGTTGTGGGCACCGCGAATCTTCAGTTCACGCACCGGCATCAGGTTCTGGAATTCGAAGGCCAGGTATTTCTCGCCATTCTCTTCGCGCAGACCGAACGCCTTGAAATCGGGTTTGGTCAGGCCGAAGGTCCAGCATGGCTGGCCCTCGCCCATCAGCGGCCGGGTCAACGCATCCTGACGGTTGACCACGAACTGCTTCGCGCCACGGAAGATCCGGTGCTTGGCCAGGTGATAGGCCGGCAGACCGCTGTAGCGATCCATATGGTCTTCGCTGATGTTGAGCACGGTCGCCACTTCGGCATTGAGCTGATCGGTGGTTTCCAGCTGGAAGCTCGACAGCTCCATCACGTACAGCTCGACGTCATCGCTGAGCAGATCCAGCGCCGGCGTACCGAGGTTGCCGCCGACCGCCACGCGCTTGCCGGCCGCAGCCGCCATCTCGCCGACCAGGGTGGTGACGGTGCTTTTCGCGTTGGAACCGCTGATGGCCACGATCGGCGCCTTCGCGTTACGCGCGAACAGCTCGATGTCGCCGGACAGCTTCACGCCACGGGCCGCGGCGGCTTGCAGGGCCGGGGTCGCCAGCGCCAGGCCGGGGCTCACGTAGAGCTCGTCGGCACGGCACAGGAACTCGACGTCCAGCTCGCCACAACGCACTTCCACGTGCGGATAGTCACGCTGGAGCGTGGCCAGTTCCGGTGGATTTTCCCGCGTATCGGCCACAGCAAACGCCACGCCCCGGTTCGCCAGGAAGCGAACCAGGGACATGCCGCTCTTGCCGAGGCCGACAACGATGCGGAAGTGGTCAGAAGCGATCAGAGACACTCGTTCTACCTCAGCTTCAGGGTGGCAAGGCCGATCAGCACGAGAATCACGGTGATGATCCAGAAACGGACGATCACGCGCGGCTCGGGCCAGCCCTTGAGTTCAAAGTGGTGGTGTATCGGAGCCATGCGGAACACACGGCGACCGGTCAGCTTAAAGGAAGCCACCTGAATGACGACTGACAGGGTTTCCATCACGAACACGCCGCCCATGATGAACAGGACGATTTCCTGACGGACGATGACCGCGATGGTGCCGAGGGCCGCACCCAGCGCCAGTGCGCCGACGTCACCCATGAAGACTTGCGCCGGGTAGGTGTTGAACCACAGGAAGCCCAGGCCGGCACCGATCAGCGCGCCGCAGAACACGATCAGCTCGCCCGCGCCAGGTACGTACGGGATCAACAGGTATTCAGCGAATTTCACGTTACCCGACAGGTAGCAGAAGATGCCCAGGCCACCGCCGACCATCACCGTCGGCATGATCGCCAGACCGTCGAGGCCGTCGGTCAGGTTGACCGCGTTGCTCGAGCCGACGATCACGAAGTAGGTCAGCACGATGAAACCGGCGCCCAGCGGAATGCTGTAGTCCTTGAGCATCGGCAGGATCAGGGTGGTTTCCACCGGCGTGGCGGCAGTCATATAAAGGAAGATTGCCGCGCCGAGGCCGAACACCGACTGCCAGAAATACTTCCAGCGGCTCGGCAGGCCACGGGAGTTCTTCTCGATCACCTTGCGGTAGTCGTCGACCCAGCCGATGGCGCCGAACAAAAGGGTCACCAGCAGCACGACCCACACGTAACGGTTGCTCAGGTCAGCCCACAACAGGGTGCTGACACCGATGGACGACAGAATCAGTGCGCCGCCCATGGTCGGCGTACCGGATTTGGACAGGTGCGATTGCGGACCATCGTTACGAACCGATTGGCCGATCTGACGGTTCTGCAGGGTGCGGATCATCCACGGGCCGTAGCACAGCGACAGGACCAGCGCGGTCAGCACACCGAGGATCCCGCGCAGGGTCAGGTACTGGAAGACCGCGAAGCCTTTGTAGAACTGTTGCAGATACTCCGCTAGCAGCAGCAGCATTAATGTTTCTCCAGACTGGACCCGCACAGGGCCGCAACGATGTTTTCCATCGCTGCGCTGCGCGAACCCTTGATCAAAATGGTGGTGTTTTTGTCCTGCTCGGCACCGAGGGCCTGGATCAGTTCGGCCTGCGTGCCGAAGTGATGCGCCTCTTGGCCGAATGCGTTCACGGCGTGGACCATGTTCGGCCCGACGGCGTAAAGCGCGGAAACCTTGCCCCGGGCGTATTCGCCCACGTCGCGGTGCCCCTGCTCCGCCCAGTCGCCCAACTCGCCGATATCCCCGAGCACCAGGACGGTGCGGCCGGAAAAGCCGGCGAGTATATCAACGGCCGCGCACATGGAGGTGGGGTTCGCGTTGTAAGTGTCATCGATCACGCGCATGCCGTTTTTCGCCAGTTGCGCGACGGTGCGACCCTTGACCGGTTGTACCGCGCCAAGACCGGTGGCGATGCCGAACAGCGACACGCCCAGGGCGTGAGCGGCAGCGGCGGCGGCCAGGGCATTGGCGACGTTATGGGTGCCGAGCAGGTTCAGTTGAACCCGTTCCACACCTTCGGGACTGTGCAGGTTGAACGCCGGGCAGCCACGGGCATCGGTGGCCAGGTCGCTGGCGTGGAAATCCGCTTGCGTGTTGCTCAGGGCGAAGGTCAGCACCTTGCGGCCGGCAGCGCGGGTCTTCCAGATACCGAACGCCTTGTCATCGAGATTCAGCACGGCAATGCCATCGGCCGCCAGCCCTTCAATGATTTCGCCCTTGGCTTCGACGATTTTCTCCGGCCCGCCGAACTCGCCAACATGAGCAGTACCGGCGTTGTTGAGGATCGCCACGTGCGGCTTGGTCAGCCCTACGGTGTAGGCGATCTCACCCAGACGCGAAGCACCCAGTTCGATCACTGCCGCGCTGTGTTCCGGGGCAAGTTCGAGCAGGGTCAGCGGTACGCCAAGGTCATTGTTCAGGTTGCCACGGGTCGCGTGCACCGAGCCGCGTGTGCGCAGGATGCTTGCAAGCATTTCCTTGACCGTGGTCTTGCCGCTGGAGCCGGTCACGGCCGCGACCGGTTTGGTGAACGCGGCACGGTTCAGTGCACCCAGTTGACCGAGGGCCTGACGGGTATCCTTGACCAGCAGTTGCGGCAGCGTGCTGTCGGCGACTTCGCGCTCGACCAATGCAGCAACGGCACCTTTACCGGCGACTTCATTCAGATAGTCATGACCGTCGAAGCGCGGACCAGTCAGGGCGATAAACAGTTGGCCGGCCTTGATGGCACGGCTGTCGATGCTCACGCCGTCGAAGCTTGCGTCCGCGCTGATCAGCCGCGCGTCGAGTGCGTTGGTCAGTTCGCTGAGTTTCAGGGCCTTAAGCATGGGCCACCTCCCACGCGGTCAGGGCATGATCGGCCTCGACCAGATCAGAAAATGCGTGGCGCTCGCCGTTGATTTCCTGATAGTCCTCGTGCCCCTTGCCGGCCAGGACGACTACGTCATCCGCCGAGGCACTGGCGATCAGTTGCGCGATGGCCTGGCCGCGACCGGCCACGAATGTGACGTTATCCACAGCCGTGAAACCGGCGCGGATGTCATCGAAAATCACCGCTGGGTCTTCGGTGCGCGGATTGTCATCGGTGACCAGCACGCGGTCGGCCAGACGCTCGACCACTTCGGCCATCAGCGGGCGCTTGCCGCGATCGCGATCACCGCCACAGCCGAACAGGCACAGCAACTGGCCTTTTACGTGTGGACGCAACGCAGTGAGGACTTTTTCCAGGGCATCCGGGGTGTGGGCGTAATCGACCACTACCAGCGGCTGGGTGCCGCCACCGAGACGCTGCATGCGCCCGGCCGGGCCTTCGAGCTTCGGCAGCACTTTGAGGATTTCGTCGAGGGCATAGTCCAGACCGAGCAAGGCACCGACGGCAGCCAGTACGTTGCTCAGGTTGAAACGGCCCAGCAACGTGCTGCGCAGATGATGTTCGCCCTGGGGGGTGACCAGCGTAGCGCGCACGCCATGGTCGTCGAACTGTGCTTCGCGGACATACAGATAGGCGCTGCTGTCGAGCAGGCTATAGGTGATCAGGCGCGACTCACGTTTTTCAGCGGCCAGTTGCCGGCCGAAATCGTCATCCAGATTGACTACGCGGCACTTCAAGTCATTCCAGGCAAACAGTTTGGCCTTCGCTTCAGCGTAGGCCTCCATGGTGCCGTGGTAATCAAGGTGATCGCGGGACAGGTTGGTCATCACCGCCACGTCGAACGCCAGTGCCGTGACCCGGCCCTGATCCAGGCCGTGGGACGAAACTTCCATGGCCACGGCTTTGGCGCCGGCCTTTTTCAGATCGCCCAGGGTCGCTTGCATGGCAATCGGATTCGGCGTGGTGTGCAGGCCACTTTGCAGCGAACCGTAGAAACCGGAACCCAGGGTGCCGACGATGCCGCAATGCTGGCCGAGCAGGTCCAGCGCCTGTGCGACCAATTGGGTCACGCTGGTCTTGCCGTTGGTACCGGTCACGCCCACCAGATTCAGGTGATGACTCGGCTCACCGTAAAAGCGACCGGCGATATCCGACAGCTGCGCCGCCAGGCCTTTGACCGGAATCAACGGCACGTCAGTGATCGGCAGCACGGTGGCGCCTTCCACTTCGTAAGCAACCGCCGCAGCGCCACGAGCCAGTGCATCGGCAATGTGCGCACGACCATCGAACTTGCCGCCCGGCACCGCGAGGAACAGGTCGCCCGCGCGCACGTTGCGGCTGTCGAGCGCCAGTTCACGGATCAACAGATCGTGGCCGGCGTGGGGGAAAATCTTGTTCAGACTAAGAGACATCAGCCGCGCCCTCCATTGGCTTTCAGCGGAACAGCCGGGGTGGCATTGGCCTGCTGGGTGTTCGGCAGGTTGTCCGGGGTGATGTTCATCAGACGCAGGGTGCCGGACATCACACGGCTGAACACCGGCGCCGAAACCAGACCACCGAAGTAACCGGCCTTGGTCGGTTCATCGATCACCACGACGATGGCATAACGCGGATCGCTCATCGGGCCGAAACCGGCGAACAGCGAGCGATAGGAGTTTTCGGCATAGCCCTTGGTGCCCACCGAGGTCTTGCGCGCCGTACCCGACTTGCCGGCCACGTGATAGGCCGGCACCTGCGCACGGAATACCCCGCGCGGGGCTTCGATCACCTGTTGCAACATGCCCTGCATGGTTTTCGCCACGGCTTCCGGCAGCACCTGGGTGGTCTGCGGCGCCTTGTCGGTTTTGATCAGGGTCAACGGTGCGAGACGACCGTTGTTGGCCAGTGCCGAGAACGCGTGCACCAGCTGGATCGCGGTCACCGAAACACCGTAGCCATAGGACAGGGTTGCGGTTTCAGCCTTGCGCCACTCGCGGTAGTTCGGCAGGTTGCCAACACGTTCACCCGGGAAGCCGAGACCGGTGTCCTGGCCGAGGCCGACTTTCTGTGCCAGACGGAAAATGGTTTCGCCGCCGATGTCGAATGCGACCTTACTCATGCCGACGTTACTGGAATTGATCAGAATCCCGGTCAGATCGAGCACCGGGCCTTCGGTCTTCGATACGTCCTTGATCGTGTATTTGCCGATCTGCAGCGAACCCGGATACACCTCGACGGTGTCGCTCGGTTTCCAGCGGCCGGTTTCGATCGCGGCGCTCATCGAGATCGCTTTCATGGTCGAACCCGGTTCGAACACGTCAATCATCGCGCGGTTACGCATCATCGCCGGTTGCAGGTTGCGACGGTTGTTCGGGTTGTAGGTCGGCTGGTTGACCATGGCGAGGATCTCGCCGGTCTTCACGTCCATGATCACCAGACTGCCGGCCTTGGCGCCGTTCTCGATGATCGCGTTGCGCAGCTCGCGGTTGGCCAGGTATTGCAGGCGCAGGTCAATGGACAACGCCAAGGGCTTGCCGGCCTTGGCGTTCTTGGTGACCTGGACATCCTTGATCAGCCGACCGCGCCGATCCTTGATGACCTGCCGTTTGCCGGGTACGCCGGCCAGCCACTCGTCGTAGGCCAGTTCGACGCCTTCACGACCGTGGTCATCGATGTCGGTGAACCCGACCATGTGCGCGGTGACTTCACCGGCCGGATAGAACCGGCGGAATTCTTCGATGCCGTAGACGCCCGGCACTTTCAGGTCGAGCACGGCCTGGCCCTGCTCGGGGGTCAGTCCGCGCACCAGATAAATGAATTCTTTGTTGGCCTGGGCTTCAAGACGTTCGGCCAGTGCTTTCGGATCCTGGCCCAAAGCAGCAGCGAGTGCCGGCCACTTTTCCTTGGCCAGCTGCATTTCCTTGGCGTTGGCCCACAGGGTGGTCACCGGCGTACTCACGGCCAGAGGCTCGCCATTGCGGTCAGTGATCAGGCCACGGTGTGCCGGGATCGGAATATGACGAACGCTGCGCGCATCACCCTGACCCTTGAGGAAGTCACGGTCGATAACCTGCAGGTCGATAATGCGCCAGCAGATCGCGGCCACCATCACGCCGAGCAGACCGACGACCAGACGGAAGCGCCACGGGAAGAGTGCCCCTTCGAGTTTCATCATGGCGCCACCATCTTCACGTCAGCCGCGCCAGGGATGTGCATCTTCAGTTGTTCGGTGGCCAGCACTTCGATCCGGCTGTGAGCGGTCCAGGTGCTCTGCTCGAGGATCAGGCGCCCCCACTCGGCCTGCGCCTTGTCGCGCACGCTGAGTTCGTTGTAAAGGGTATTGAGCAACTGCCGGTTCCAGTGGGCGCTATAGGACACGCCGATGGCCGACACGAGCACGCCGATGAACAGCAGCAGCATGAAAAAGCTGCCGCCAGGCAGTGGCTTGGCGAAAAGCTTGCTCACCGCAACTTCTCCGCGACGCGCATGACGGCGCTACGGGAACGTGGGTTGGCTTTGAGTTCGGCGTCGGAGGCCGTCTGCGCTTTGCCATGGATCTTGATTTTCGGTTCGAACGCAACGTGGCGAACCGGCAGGTTGCGCGGCAGGTTGTCGGCTTCGCCTTTCACCAGCTTGCGCATGAACAGTTTGACGATGCGGTCTTCCAGCGAGTGGAAGCTGATCACGACCAGACGGCCGCCCACTTCCAGGCATTCGAGCGCGGCTTCAAGGCCCGCTTCCAGATCGCCCAGTTCGTTGTTGACGTGAATGCGCAGGCCCTGGAATGCACGGGTGGCCGGATTCTTGCCCTTTTCCCACGCCGGGTTGGCGACTTTCAGCACTTCGGCCAGATCGGCGGTGCGCTCGAACGGAGTGATGTCGCGGCGCTCGGCCACGGCACGGGACATGCGGCCGGAGAAACGTTCTTCGCCATATTCCTTGAACACCCGGGCGATTTCTTCCACCGGCGCGGTGTTGACGAATTCGGCTGCGCTGATGCCACGGGACGGATCCATGCGCATGTCCAGCGGGCCATCGTTGAGGAAACTGAAGCCGCGCTCGGCATCATCGAGCTGCGGCGAAGACACGCCGAGGTCGAGCAGAATGCCGCTGACCTTGCCGGCCAGACCGCGCTCGGCAACCACCGAGCCGAGCTCGGCAAAGCTGCGCTGCACAACGACAAAGCGGCCGTCTTCGGCCGCTAGCGTTTGCCCGGTGGCAATCGCTTGTGGATCCTTGTCGAATCCGATGAGCCGGCCATCCGGGCCGAGCTTGCTGAGGATCAACCGGCTGTGCCCGCCGCGCCCGAACGTACCGTCCAGATAGCAGCCATCAGGACGTACGGCGAGAGCCTCGACGGCTTCGTCAAGCAGTACGGTGATGTGGTTAAAGCCGCTATCAATAGTCACAGGATCAGATCACGCAGTTCATCAGGCATGGCGCCCGGTTGTTGTATGGCAGCCAGGTCAGCGGCAGAAACCGCGTTCCAGGCATCTTCGTCCCACAGTTGGAACTTGTTCAGTTGACCGACCAGCATCGCGCGCTTGTCCAGCTTTGCGTATTCGCGCAGGCGCGGCGGTACCAGAAAACGACCACTGCCGTCGAGTTCGAGGTCGACGGCGTTACCAATCAATAAACGTTGCAGACGACGGTTCTCTTCGCGGAGCGAAGGAAGCGCGCGCAACTTGGTTTCAATAATTTCCCACTCATCGAGCGGGTAGACACACAGGCACGGATCAACGGCATCAATGGTCACGATCAACTGGCCGGAACTACGCGAAACGAGCTCGTCACGGTACCGGCTCGGCATGGCGAGACGGCCCTTTGCGTCGAGACTGATAGCGTTAGCTCCGCGAAACACGTCTGCGTTTCTCCAATTTTTATCGTTTTGAGCTCAAAAAACCCACTTCATGCCACTTTCCGCCACTTGCGCACACTATAGGAATGCGCCCACCACACCGTCAAGGCGCGGATCAAAGGAAAACCCTTACAGAACGGAGATTTAGGAGCATAAAGGGAGGAGCAACGAGAATCTGGCGGATGCTTTTATCCAACAACTTGAGACAGCACTGATAGCTGCGCTCGAAAGTTAAAGTAATTTGTTAAGAGTAAGATTTTTTCGGTATTACAAAAGCGCTTCTGCTGTTGATTGAAGCAAGGTGGGAAATGGCTATTACTGCGGTTGCCGCTGCCGGACTTCCAGAGCAGGCCTGCTGATAATAAACAGCCCTGTCGCCTTTAATTCAAGCAGGGAAAAGAAAAAGGTGGAGAGTCGATCTGTAAGCCGGGTTCTGTCTTGAACAGTCATTCGTCTACGATGGCCATCACTGGACATCTTTAGCAACCTACCCGGTCCCAGCGCGGGCCACGCCTTGGGACCCTATTTGGTCTTGCTCCAAGTGGGGTTTACCTAGCCACGAACTGTTGCCAGACGTGCGGTGCGCTCTTACCGCACCTTTTCACCCTTACCGGCGCCGAAGCGCTTAGGCGGTTATTTTCTGTGGCACTTTCCGTAGGCTCACGCCTCCCAGGCATTACCTGGCACTTCGCCCTATGGAGCCCGGACTTTCCTCCCCCCCCTAATTTTCATAGAGGGCAGCGACTGTCCGATCGACTCTCCGCCGCGCAGGTTAACGGCAGAGCGCCCGAAGAACAAGCGCTAATAGCCCGCAAACCGGTCTGCGCGACGGGTTACGCGTCTTTTTGCTGATCCAGCGCCACCTGATACAGCACGTTTTTGCGCTCACCGGTGATTTGCGCCGCCAGCGCTGCTGCACGCTTGAGCGGCATCTCTTCGAGCAGCAGATTGAGGATGCGCATCGCCTCACTGCTCACGGCGTCTTCCGACTCCGGTGCAGTCCAGCCAGCCACTACAACCACACACTCGCCACGCTGCTGATTGCTGTCCGCCTCGACGAATGCACGCAACTCGGCCAGCGGCAGGCCCTTGAGCGTTTCAAAGGTCTTGGTGATTTCACGGGCGAGCAAGGCCGGGCGATCAGCGCCGAACACGGCTTCCATATCTTGCAGGCACTCGAGAATACGATGTGGCGCCTCGTAAAAAATCAGCGTGCGCGGCTCTTCCTTGATGGCTTCCAGACGCGCCTTGCGCCCCACCGCCTTGGCCGGCAGAAAACCTTCGAAGATGAAACGGTCGGATGGCAGACCGGCCGCCGACAACGCCGCGATCAACGCACAGGCACCCGGCACCGGCACCACATTGATCCCGGCGGCACGCGCTTGGCGCACCAGGTGATAACCCGGATCGGAAATCAGCGGCGTACCGGCATCGGAAATCAGCGCGACATTGTCGCCAGCCAGCAGGCGAGTGATGAAACGACTGCCCTCATCACGCTCGTTGTGTTCATGGCAGGCCGCCAGCGGCGTGGAGATGCCAAAGTGCTGCATCAAACGCTGGGAATGGCGCGTGTCTTCGGCGGCAATCAGCGCCACTTCGCGCAGAATCTTCAACGCCCGGGCGCTGATGTCATCCAGGTTGCCGATGGGCGTCGCCACCACATAAAGCGAGCCCGCAGCGGAATTCAAAGCACCTGGAGCAGTCAAAGCGCACACCTCATGATCGGTAAAAGCCGCCATTGTAGCGCGTCACGCGCCCGGCGATGTGCTCGCGGCAGACACGGTTTGTCGCACCATTGTGCGGTCGCGCAACATTTACATCAGCTAAATTGACGGTTTCACACCAGCAACATCGCGCCCCGGCCAGCGCTTGGGTACAATTCGACGCTAATTTGATCGAGTATCAGGAACACTTACATGATCGCTTGCCTGCGGCTGTTCACTGCCCTCTGCCTCGCTGCCTTGCTGGCGGCTTGCGCCAGCTCCCCTTCCTCCAGCCTTGGCGAACTTCCACGGACTCCGGATGCCAGCATCGAGCAACTGCTCGAACAGGCCGCCCAGGCCAAATCGCCGGACAAGGCTGCACTGCTGCGCCTGAGTGCGGCAGACATGGCTTACCGCCAGGGCAATGCCGGACAGTCCGCGCAAATCCTGCAACAAGTGCCGATGGAACAACTCCAGCCAGGCCAGCAGGCATTCGCCAGCACTTTGTCTGCCGAATTGGCGATGACCCGCAACCAGCCGAAAGCCGCGCTAGCAGCCTTGAACCATCCAAGCCTGCAGCGCCTGAGCGAAATGTCGATTCCGCTGCAGGTTCGCGCCGGCACCGTTCACGCTCGCGCCCTTGAGGCCGATGGCCAGACACTGGCTGCCGCTCGCGAGCGCATCTTCATCGCGCCGATGCTGGAAGGTGAAGCCGCCAGCAAGAACCACGAAGCGATCTGGACCCTGATTGCGTCGCTGCCGACCGATCAACTGCAACCCAACGGGACCGACGACCTCGCAGGCTGGATGAGCCTGGCCCTGGCCGTGAAAACCGCCGGCACCCTGGAACAACAACAGGCGGCAATCGACGACTGGCGCTCGCAGCACCCGAAACACCCGGCCGCGATCAACCTGCCGCTGCCTCTGACCAAACTCAAGGAACTGGCCAGCCAGCCCCTGAGCAAGATTGCTCTGCTGCTGCCACAGGACGGCCAGCTCGCCTCGGTCGGCAAGGCCCTGCGTGACGGTTTCATGGCCGCGCACTACCAGGCCCAGCAAGCCGGTCAGAAACCACCGGCCATCGTGTTCTACGACAGCTCGCACCTGACCAGCATGGACGAGTTCTACCGCAAGGCCCAGGCCGACGGCGTGCAACTGGTTGTCGGGCCGCTGGAAAAACCACTGGTCAAACAGCTGAGCACCCGCCCGCAACTGCCGATCACCACTCTTGCGCTGAACTACAGCGAAGGCGACCAGGGCCCGGCGCAACTGTTCCAGTTCGGCCTCGCCGCTGAAGACGAAGCCCGCGAAGTGTCCCGCCGCGCCCGCGCCGACGGCTTGCACCGCGCCGCGATCATGGTGCCGAAAGGCGAATGGGGTGACCGCGTCCTGCGCGCATTCAGCCAGGACTGGCAAGCCAACGGCGGCAGCATTGTTGCCACCGAGCGTGTCGATCAACCTGTGCAACTGGCCCAGCAGATCGCCGACATGTTCCAGTTGCGCCAGAGCGAAGCCCGCGCCAAGAGCCTGCAGAACGCTGCCGGCACCAACGTCGCCGCTCAGCCTTCGCGTCGCCAGGACATCGAGTTCATCTTCCTGGCTGCCACTCCGCAGCAGGCGCAACAGATCAAGCCGACCCTGAACTTCCAGTACGCCGGTGACGTGCCGGTCTACGCGACCTCTCACGTGTTCAGCGCCAGCGGCGACGTGAACCAGTACAACGACATGAACGGCGTGCGCTTCTGCGAAACCCCGTGGCTGCTGGATGCCAACGACCCACTGCGCAAACAGGTCACTGCTCAGTGGCCACAAGCCGCCGGCAGCCTCGGCCGCCTGTACGCGATGGGTGTTGACGCCTACCGCCTGGCACCACGCCTGAGCCAGCTCAAGACCCTGCCGGACAGCCGCATCGACGGTCTGTCGGGCAGCCTGGGCATGACCCAGAGCCAACGCGTCGTACGTCAGTTGCCATGGGCCCAGTTTGTCAGCGGCCAGATCCAGCGCCTGCCGGACACCCCACGCTGATGCCCGACAGGTCACACCTGCAAAGCGGCAAGGATGCCGAGCGCCAGGCGCTCGAGCATCTGCAACACCAGGGTCTGCGCCTGCTGGCGCAGAACTGGTTATGTAAACGCGGCGAGCTTGATCTGGTCATGCTTGATGGCGATACAGTAGTATTCGTCGAAGTACGTTACCGAAAGAACACTCAATGGGGTGGAGCGCTCGACAGTATCGACGGGCGCAAACGGCAGAAACTGATTTTCGCCGCACAGTATTTTCTTCAGCGCGAGTCGCGTTGGGCCAATTCCCCCTGCCGCTTCGACGTGGTGGCCATCGACAGCCACCAGGGTCAGCTGAACTGGTTGCAGAATGCGTTCGACAGTTGAGCGCCTGCGCCGACCTGGACATTTTCACTCAACACTTTTGCTCTTTGCTTTGCGGGCTGCACATTCACGTGCCGGACAGCCGCGCTAATTAAGGTCACACAGATGGACATGCAATCCCGAATTCGCCAGCTTTTTCAGGCCAGTATCGACACCAAGCAACAGGCGATGGACGTACTTGCACCGCACATCGAGCAAGCCAGCCAGGTAATGGTCAACGCCCTGCTCAACGAAGGGAAAATGCTCTCGTGCGGCAACGGTGGCTCGGCCGGCGATGCCCAGCACTTTTCCTCGGAACTGCTCAACCGTTTCGAGCGCGAGCGTCCGAGCCTGCCGGCCATCGCCCTGACCACCGACAGTTCGACCATCACCTCGATCGCCAACGACTACAGCTACAACGAAGTGTTCTCCAAGCAGATCCGCGCACTCGGCCAGCCAGGCGATGTGTTGCTGGCGATTTCGACCAGCGGTAACTCGGCAAACATTATTCAGGCGATCCAGGCCGCACATGATCGCGAAATGATTGTCGTAGCTTTGACCGGACGCGATGGCGGCGGCATGGCGTCGCTGCTGCTGCCCGAGGACGTCGAGATTCGCGTACCGGCCAATGTCACCGCACGTATTCAGGAAGTCCACTTGCTGGCGATCCATTGCCTTTGTGATCTGATCGACAGCCAACTGTTCGGGAGTGAAGAATGACCCCTAATCGCCTTGGCCTTCTGGCCTTGACCCTGTGCCTCGGCATTACTGGCTGCACCTCCGTGGTGAATGCCAGCCGCGAAGCACCGATCGAAGACGATCGCGGCACCCGCACCTTCGGCAGCAAGATCGACGATTCATTGATCGAAACCAAAGTCGGCGTCAACGTGGCCAAGGCCGATCCGGGCCTGGACAATGACTCGCACATCGTCGTCACCAGCTTCAACGGCATCGTGCTGCTGGCCGGCCAGACCCCGCGCGAAGACCTCAAGGCCAAGGCCGAACAGGCTGCCGCCAATGTGCAACGCGTGAAGAAGGTGCACAACGAGCTGCAAGTGATCGCCCCTTCGAGCTTCCTCGCCCGCCAGAACGACTCCTGGCTGACGACCAAGATCAAGACCCAGATGCTGACCGACGCCAGCATCCCCGGCTCGCGCATCAAGGTCGTGACCGAGAACGGCATCGTCTATCTGCTCGGCCTGCTGACCAAGCAGGAAGCAGCCCAGGCCACCAATCTGGTCCAGGGCGTGTCCGGCGTGCAAAAGATCGTGAAACTGTTCGAGTACATCGACTGACCCCGCAAAACGCAGGCACAAAAAAAGGCGATCCGGTTGGATCGCCTTTTTATTACTTCACCACTTTCAGGCTTGGCCGGCCGCTTGGGCGCGGTGGTTCGCTGTCTGGTGGCGGAATATCGTCATCCTGCTCGATCTCGTCTTCGTCATCCATCGGCGACTCCAGATCGAACACCATGCCCTGACCGTTCTCCCGGGCGTAGATACCCAGGATCGCAGCAATCGGCACGTACAGGCTGTGCGGAACACCACCGAAGCGACCTTCGAAGGTCACGACGTCGTTGTCCATGTGCAAATGACGCACGGCACTCGGTGAAATATTCAGGACAATCTGTCCGTCACTGGCAAAGCCCTGTGGCACCTGCACTGCCGGGTACTCGGAATTGACCAGCATGTGCGGGGTGCAATCGTTATCCACAATCCACTCGTAGAGCGCGCGGACCAGATAAGGTCGACTGGAGTTCATAGCGGCTCCTTAAGCCTTAGCGCATGTCGCGTTCGACACCAGACAGACTCGCCTGGAAAGCCTCACGCGCAAATTGACGCTCCATATAATCAAGCAGCGGCTTGGCCGGCCGCGGCAGTTCTATACCCAGAATCGGCAAACGCCAGAGTATTGGCAATAGGCAGCAATCCACCAGACTTTGTTCCTCACTGAGGAAAAACGGCTTGTCGGCGAACAGCGGCGACACGCCCGTCAGGCTTTCACGCAATTCCTTGCGCGCCACGACACGCGCAGCTTCCTTGGTGCGTGAATCCAGAATCAGATCCACCAGACCACACCAGTCACGCTGGATACGGTGTATCAACAGACGGCTGTTGGCACGCGCCACCGGGTACACCGGCATCAATGGCGGATGCGGGTAACGCTCATCCAGGTACTCCATCACCACGGTCGACTCCCACAACGCCAGGTCACGATCGACCAGCGTCGGGAGACTGCCGTAAGGGTTCACCTCAATCAGTTTAGGCGGCTGACGACCAGCCTCCACAAAAATGATTTCGGCGCTGACACCCTTCTCTGCAAGCACGATGCGCACTCGGTGGGAATAGTGGTCGGCGGGGTCGGAGTAACAGGCCAACCGATTGGTCACGCCCATGGCGATCCTCCTCGCTTGTTGAAATAGTCGGAGCCGGAAAAACGCGCGCGCCCAGAGGGCGCCTCCCGCAGCACCTGGCTGACCAGGCTTTGCGTTTTCAGAGGCGCCCTTGGGCGCGCGCGATTAACAGCAATTGCTTGAAGCGTATCAGTGCACGTCTTTCCAGTATTCACGCTTGAGCAGGTAGGCGAACACAAAGAAGAACGCCAGGTACAGCAAGACGTAAGTACCGATGCGCTGATGTTGCAGCTTAACCGGGTTAGCCGAGTAAGCCAGGAAGGTTACCAGATTCTTGACCTTCTCATCGAACTGCTCTTCGTTCAGGGTGCCGGTTTTCGGCACGATGGTCAGTTGATCGCAGGCCTCATGAGTCAAAGGCGTACCGGTCAGCGGATCGTACTGCTTCTTGCCATCCTCGACGATCTGCACCTGTTTGCAACCCACGACCTGACGACCTTGCAGGCCGACCAGCACGTTAGGCATGCCGACGTTCGGGAAGACCTTGTTGTTCACGCCCCATGGACGCGCCGGATCTTCATAGAACGAACGCAGATAACCATAAAGCCAGTCGGTACCACGAACACGCGCCACCAGGGTCAGATCCGGCGGCGCCGCACCGAACCAGGTCTTGGCGTCGGCCGGCTGCATGCCGATGTTCATGTGATCGCCGATCTTGGCACCGGTGAACACCAGCTTCTCCAGCATCATTTCGTGCGGAACGCCGAGGTCATCGGCAACACGCTCGTAACGCTGGAACTTGGCGCTGTGGCAACCCATGCAATAGTTGGCGAAGGTTCGCGCACCATCCTGCAGGGCAGCCTTGTCGGAAACGTCGATGTCGACTTTTTCCAGTTCAGGACCACCGTGTTCCGCAGCAAAGGACAGCACCGGCAGGGCAGCAAAAATCAGAGCAAAAAATAACTTTTTCATCAGCCAGTCACCCTTTCCGGAACCGGTTTGGTCTTCTCGAGCCTGGTGTAGAACGGCATCAGAATGAAGTAGGCGAAGTACAGGAAGGTGCAGATCTGCGACACCAGCGTGCGCTCCGGCGTCGGAGCCAGAACCCCCAGAATGCCGAGGATCACGAAGGAAATGCAGAACACCACCAGCCAGATTTTGCTCATCCAGCCTTTGTAGCGCATCGACTTGACGGGACTGCGGTCGAGCCACGGCAGAACGAACAGCACCGCGATGGCCGCCCCCATGGCGATAACGCCCATGAGTTTGTCAGGAACCGCACGCAAGATTGCGTAGAACGGTGTGAAGTACCAGACCGGTGCAATGTGCTCTGGCGTCTTGAACGGGTTGGCTTGCTCGAAGTTTGGCTTTTCGAGGAAGTAGCCGCCCATTTCCGGAAAGAAGAACACAATGAAGCAGAAGATGAACAGGAACACCACAACACCGACAATGTCCTTCACGGTGTAGTACGGGTGGAAGGCAATACCATCCAGCGGGATGCCGTTTTCATCCTTGTGCTTCTTGATGTCCACGCCGTCCGGGTTGTTCGAGCCCACTTCGTGCAACGCCAGAATGTGCAGCACCACCAGACCGAGAATTACGATCGGCAAGGCCACCACGTGCAGGGCGAAGAAGCGGTTCAGGGTGATCCCGGAAATCAGGTAGTCACCACGGATCCACTGAGTCAGGTCATTGCCGATCACAGGAATCGCGCCGAACAGCGAGATGATCACTTGGGCACCCCAGTAGGACATCTGGCCCCATGGCAGCAGGTATCCCATGAAGGCTTCGGCCATCAGCGCCAGGTAGATCAGCATGCCGAACACCCACACCAGTTCGCGTGGTTTCTGGTACGAACCGTAGAGCAAGCCACGGAACATGTGCAGATAGACCACGATAAAGAACGCCGAAGCGCCGGTGGAGTGGAGCAAACGCAGGATCGAGCCGTACTCGACGTCGCGCATGATGTATTCGACGGAGGCGAACGCCTCTTCCGCCGACGGGGTGTAGCTCATGGTCAGCCAGACACCGGTGACGATCTGGTTGACCAGAACGAGCAGCGCCAGCGAGCCGAAGAAGTAGAAGAAGTTGAAGTTTTTTGGTGCGTAATACTTGCTGAGATGGTCTTCCCACATTTTGGTGGCGGGGAAGCGCGCATCAACCCAATCCATGAACTTGCTCATCACGCTTTCTCCGTATCGACGCCAATGACAATCAGGTCATCGGTCTCATAGGAATGCGGGGGTACTGGCAGGTTCAAAGGCGCAGGTTGCGACTTGTAGACGCGGCCAGCCAGATCGTAGTGGGAACCGTGGCAAGGGCAGAAATAGCCGCCTACCCAGTCTTTGCCCAGATCCGCGGGTGCCACTTCGGGACGGAAGGTCGGTGAGCAACCCAGGTGAGTGCAGATCCCGATCAGCAGCAGAATTTCCGGCTTGATCGAACGCACTTCAGGGTCGACATAGGTGGGTTGCGTGGAGTTTTTGGAGGTCGGATCGGAGAGCTGGCCCTCGATCTTCTTGAGATTCCCCAGGATTTCCGCAGTACGGCGAACGATGAATACCGGCTGGCCGCGCCATTCAGCAATCATCTGCTGTCCGGGCTCGATCTTGCTGACATTCACTTTCACCGGTGCGCCGGCAGCCTTCGCCTTGGCACTGGGAAACCATGACCCCACGAACGGGACCGCAGCCCCCACCGCTCCTGCAGCACCCACCACGGATGTGGCCGCTACCAAGAAGCGACGCCGGCCTGCATTCACGCCGTCATTGCTCATTCAGTCCTCTCCCATCAGCTTTGTGGCCTGTTAAATCAGGCATCTACTAAATATGAAACAATGTACTTATAAAAATTTTGCCGAATGGTAATGAAAACCCCCAATTCTGACAAGGTAATTACCCGGAGGGCTGGCCCTCAAGCCTTGTAGTATAGGGGGTCTACGAATGTGGCAAGTTGTCACAGCGCAATTATTCGAGAAATCGCACGCATAAAAAAACGCCCGGTTCCGTGAGGAATCGGGCGTTCTTTTTGAACGCGGAAGCGGAATTAACGCTTCGAGTACTGCGGACGCTTACGCGCTTTACGCAGACCAACTTTCTTACGTTCAACTTCACGGGCGTCGCGGGTAACGAAGCCAGCTTTGCGCAGAGCGCTACGCAGGGTTTCGTCGTAGTCCATCAGAGCGCGAGTGATACCGTGGCGGATTGCGCCAGCCTGACCACTTACACCACCGCCGATCACGGTGACGTAGATGTCGAACTTCTCGACAGTCTCGGTCAGCTCCAGCGGCTGACGAACTACCATGCGGGCAGTTTCGCGGCCGAAGAAGGTTTCCAGCGAACGGTTGTTGATGGAGATGTTACCAGTACCCGGACGCAGGAAAACGCGTGCGGTTGCGGTCTTGCGACGGCCAGTGCCGTAATTTTGAGTCGCCGACATAATGAACTATTCCGTTAAATCTTCAGTTCTTGGGGCTGCTGAGCAGTATGAGGGTGTGCAGCGCCCGCATAGACTTTCAGCTTACGGTACATGTCGCGACCCAGCGGGTTCTTAGGCAGCATGCCTTTAACCGCGGTCTCGATCACGCGCTCAGGGGCCTTGGCGATCAGTTTTTCAAAGTTGATCGACTTGATACCGCCCGGGAAACCGGAGTGGGAGTAGTACATTTTGTCAGTGGTTTTAGCACCGGTTACACGAACTTGCTCGGCGTTGATCACGACGATGTAGTCGCCGGTGTCAACGTGAGGAGTGTACTCAGGCTTGTGCTTGCCACGCAGACGGCTCGCGATTTCGGTGGCCAGACGACCCAGGGTCTGACCAGCAGCGTCGACGACAAACCAGTCGCGCTTTACTGTTTCCGGTTTAGCAGTAAAAGTTTTCATTCTTTATAGCCTCAGGGGCCGCCTGTAAATAAGACGGCGGATCTTACTGAATAGTGCGTACTTTGACAAGTCAAAGGCAGCCGGATACAGACGCTTTCGGGGGCTCGGGTCGGCGCGTCCGTTCAACGGCAAGATTCTTCGGCGGCGGGGCATCACTTCCACTGCAGAAAGAGGTCGGCAATTATGCAGATTGCGAAAAAAATTTCAACCTGCTTTTATGCTTGTTTTGCCCAAGGAGCACCCGATGGACTATCGCCAGCTAGGCCGTACCGACCTGAACGTGAGTGCAATCTGCCTCGGCACCATGACCTGGGGCGAGCAAAACACTGAAGCCGAAGCCTTCGCCCAGATCGAGCGGGCCAAGGGCGCCGGGATCAATTTCATCGACACCGCCGAGATGTACCCGGTGCCGCCGAAAGCCGAAACCTATGCCACCACCGAGCGCTACATCGGCAATTATTTCAAGAGTCGCGGCGACCGCGCCGACTGGATCCTCGCCAGCAAGGTCGCCGGCCCCGGCAACACCATCGACTATATCCGCGACAAGAACCTGCGCCACAACCGCCAGCACATCACCGAAGCCGTGGACGCCAGCCTCAAGCGCCTGCAGACCGATTACATCGACCTGTATCAACTGCACTGGCCGGAGCGCAGCACCAACTTTTTCGGACAACTGGGCTACAAACACAAGATCGAAGCCAACCTCACTCCGCTCGAAGACACCCTCGAAGCGCTCGATGAGCAAGTGAAGGCCGGCAAGATCCGCCACATCGGTCTGTCCAACGAAACCCCGTGGGGCACCATGCGCTTCCTCGCCCTGGCCGAAGCCCGTGGCTGGCCGCGCGCCGTATCGATCCAGAACCCGTATAACCTGCTCAATCGCAGCTTCGAAGTCGGTCTGGCCGAGATCGCCATTCGCGAACAGTGCGGCTTGCTCGCCTATTCGCCGCTGGCATTCGGCTTCCTGTCAGGCAAGTACGAAGGTGGCGCCCGCCCGCCAAAAGGTCGTCTGAGCCTCTACAGCCGCTTCAGCCGCTACTTCAACGCGCAATCGGAAGCGGCGTGCAGCCGTTACGTGGCACTCGCCCGGGAACATGGCCTGGATCCGGCGCAAATGGCGCTGGCCTTCGTCAATCGGCAACCGTTCGTCACCAGCAACATCATCGGGGCGACGACGCTGGAGCAACTGGACAGCAACATTGCCAGTTTCTATCTGAATCTTTCAGACGAAGTGCTTGAAGGGATTGAAGCGATTCACAAGGATCATCCGAACCCGGCACCTTGATCCGGCACTAAAAGCCGCGCTCCCACGCACAAACGTGGGAGCGCCCGGGTCATAGCGACCGCGCAATAATTTCTTTCATGATTTCGTTGGTGCCGGCATAGATCCGCTGCACCCGCGCATCCGCCCACGCCCGGGCCACCGGGTACTCCCACATGAAACCGTAGCCGCCATGCAACTGCACGCACTCGTCGAGCACCTTGCATTGCAGGTCGGTGCCCCAGTATTTGGCCATTGCCGCCGTCGGCACATCCAGCTTGCCCTGAAGGTGCAGCTCCAGGCAGCGATCGACGAATACGCGGCCGATCTGAATCTCGGTGGCCATTTCCGCCAGTTTGAAGCGGGTATTCTGGAAGTCGGCGATGGCCTTGCCGAAGGCCTTGCGGTCACGGGTGTAATCCAGCGTCCATTGCAGTGCTGCCTCGGCTGAAGCCAACCCGCCAATCGCCACCGTCAACCGCTCCTGCGGCAGTTCCTGCATCAGATACGCAAACCCGGCCCCGGCCTGCCCCAACAGGTTTTCCTTCGGCACTCGCACGTCCTGGAAGAACAATTCCGACGTATCCTGGGCCTTCATTCCGACCTTCTCCAGGCGCTTGCCCTTGTCGAAGCCCGGCGTGTTCGCCTCTACCAGAAACAGGCTGGTGCCCTTGGCGCCGGCCTTGGGATCGGTCTTGGCAACGACAATCACCAGATCCGCCAAGAAGCCATTGGTGATAAAGGTTTTCGAGCCGTTGATCACATACTCGTCACCGTCCAGCACGGCGGTGGTCTTGACCCCCTGCAAGTCGGAACCCGCGCCTGGCTCGGTCATGGCGATGGCGCTGACCATCTCGCCGGACACCAGTTTCGGCAGGTATTTCTGCTTCAGCGCCTCGCTGCCGTAATGCAGGATGTACGGCGCAACGATGTCCGAATGCAGCGAGAAACCGATGCCGGTCAGGCCCAGTCGCCCCACTTCCTCGATCACCACGGCGCTGTACAGGAAGTCCGCCCCCAGCCCGCCGTATTCCTCCGGCAGATGCGAACAGAGCATCCCCGCCTCCCCTGCCTTGCTCCAGAGTTTACGGTCGATGTAGCCTTGTTTTTCCCATTGCCCGTGGAACGGCACCGCCTCTTTTTCAAGGAAAGTCCGCACGCTGTCGCGGAACAATTCGTGCTCGGAGCTGAACAGGGTTCTGGGAATCATGCGTCACCTTTCGTTCTTGTTGGAGGGATCAGTCCTTCAGAGACTAAGCCGCACACCCGTTACAGGACACTGGACACATCCGACAAAAAATAAGACGATCCAGCCGTCTGGTGACCACTTTCCCTTATAAAAACAAAAGTTGAATTATGTCCAAGCAAGTCTCCACGCCCTTGCGGCGCGTCAGCATCCTGGCGATCGACCGGGTTTTCGCTTCCACCCTCATGCAAGCCAAGGATTTCTTCCATCTGGCCAGCCTGCGTTACGGCAAACAACTGGGCCACGGCCTGACTCCGGCGTTCGAAACCCGCCTGGTCAGCCCCGACGGCAAACCGGTTAACAGCTTCAGTGACGTGGTCATGCCGGTGGACGGCGGTCTGGAAAACGCCGACGTCATCATCCTCCCGGCCTTCTGGGATGACTTCGACACGCTGTGCCAACGTTATCCACAGGTCCTGCCGTGGCTGCGTGAACAACATGCGCGCGGCGCCGTCCTCTGCGGCGAGGCCACCGGGGTGTTCTGGCTGGCCGAGGCCGGCCTGCTCAACGGCAAGGAAGCGACCACCTACTGGCGTTTCTTCAATGCCTTCGCCGAGCGTTTTCCGCAGGTCTATCTCAATCAGGACAAGCACCTGACCGACGCCGACAACCTGTACTGCGCCGGCGGCACCACCTCGGCCTGTGACCTCTATATCTATCTGATCGAACGCTTCTGCGGTGCCAATGTGGCCCAGGCAGTGGCTCGTGACATTCTTTATGAAGTACAGCGCAGCTACTCACCGGGCCGCATCGGTTTCGGCGGCCAGAAGCTGCACCAGGACGTGATCATCCTGCAGATCCAGCACTGGCTCGAAGAGCATTTCGCCGACAAGTTCCGTTTCGAGGACGTGGCCCGCGAGCACGGCATGAGCATTCGCAACTTCATGCGCCGCTTCCAGACCGCCACCGGTGACAAGCCGCTGCATTATCTGCAACGGCTGCGCATCGAGACCGCCAAGGGCCTGCTCTCCGGCAGCCGCAAGAGCATCAAGACCATCAGCTACGAAGTCGGCTACGACGATGCGAGCTTTTTCGCACGCCTGTTCCGCCAGCACACCGAACTGTCGCCGAACCAGTATCGACAGCAGTTTCAGCAAGCTGCCTGACGATTCGACCAGACACAAAAAAGGGCCTGCATCTGCAGGCCCTTTTTGTTTGCCGAATCCGTTTAAGGCTTGTGTGCCCGGGACAGGAATTCGTGGGATTGCATCTCCAGCAGGCGGCTGAGGGTCCGCTGGAATTCGAACGTCAGACGCCCGCCGGTGTACAGGTCTTTCAACTCGACTTCGGCAGAAATGATCAGCTTGACGTTACGGTCGTAGAACTCGTCGACCATGTTGATGAACCGACGGGCGATGTCGTCGGTGGTGACGCTCATCTGCTCCACGCCACTGAGCAGCACGGCGTGGAAGATCTTGCCCAGTTCGATGTAGTCGTTCTGGCTGCGCGGGCCGTCACACAGTTCGCGGAAGTCGAACCAGGCCACGTCATCGCAGGTGCGCAGGGCGCGGATTTCGCGGTTCTCGATGATCAGCACATCGTTTTCCACAGCGGCCGTGCATTCAGGCGTCAGCGCTCGGAAGCTCTTGCGCAGGCTCTCGTGGGCGACCTCGTCGAGCGGGAAGTGGAACAGCTCTGCCTGCTCAAGGTGACGCAGACGGTAATCGACACCGCTGTCGACGTTGACGATTTCGGTGTTCTGCTTGATCAGCGCGATGGCCGGCAGGAAGCGCGCGCGTTGCAGGCCATCCTTGTACAGACCGTCCGGCACGATGTTCGAAGTGGCGACCAGGGTTACGCCGTTCTTGAACAGCTCTTCCATCAGCGTGCCGAGGATCATGGCATCGGTGATGTCGGAAACGAAGAATTCATCGAAGCAGATGACCCGCGATTCAGTCGCAAAACGCTTGGCGATGATGGTCAGCGGGTTTTTCTCGCCGCCGAGGGTCTTCATCTCTTCGTGCACGCGCTTCATGAAGCGGTGGAAGTGGGTGCGGGTCTTTTCCTTGAATGGCAACGCTTCGAAGAAGGTGTCCACCAGGTAAGTCTTGCCGCGGCCCACGCCGCCCCAGAAGTACAGGCCCTTGACCGGCGTCTGATCCTTTTTGCCAAACAGCTTGCCCAGCAAACCCGGCTTGTTCTGCTCGGCCGCGATCAGATCGTCGTACAGGCGTTGCAAGTGACGCACGGCAGTTTCCTGCGCCGCGTCATGGAAGAAGTCCGGGCGTTTCAGATCAGCTTGATATCGTTCTAGGGGCGTCATAATTCGTTAGCAAGGCAACAAAAACGGGCCGTCACTGTAGCGATGGCCCGTGGGAATGGCAATCGGCCCTTGGTCGGGCCGGCCCGTTGATTATTCCTGAACCGGTGTCAGAGCGATCCGCAAAGCCTCGACGGCAGCATCCCGCGCAGCCACGTCGGCGAACGCCGGGCTGTCACCGACACACTCGCCTTGCAGCCAGACGCTGAAGCTCAGGTCTTCGTTGCGTACATCCAGCGCCTGACCCGATTGCAGTTGCTTGGTCACCTGGCCGGCGGTTTTACCATCGGCGAAGTTGCGCGACAGCAGCAATTGCTCGCCGTCAGCCGCCAGCAGACGGAAACGGAAGCTGCCGTCGTCTTCGCGGAAGCTGACGAAGCGCGCGGCTTTCGCGGCTTTCTTCTTGGTGGTCGCAGCCACCTGAACCTGATTGACGAACGAGCGCAGGCCGACCGCTTCGCGCAGCTCATTAAGGAACGGCGTCGCCACCGCACGGGCCTTCTTGGCGCCGTGCTGCAGGATGTCTTCCAGATCTGCCGGACGCTCGATCAACTGGTGGTAACGCTCGCGGGACTCGCCCAGCTCGTTGTCGAGCAACTGGAACAGACGGTTCTTCGCTTCGCCCCAACCCAGACCGCCCAGCAGCTCGCTGCGGAACTCATCGGCCTGCGCCGGCGTGGCGAACGCCTGGAACAGGGTGAACAGGTGCGAGTTGTCCGGATCTTTCGCTTCGCCCGGCGCACGGGAGTCGGTAACGATGCGCGAGATCGCGTCCTTCATGTCCTTGGCGCTGGTGAACAGCGGGATGGTGTTGTCGTAGCTCTTGGACATCTTGCGACCGTCCAGGCCCGGCAACGTGGCGACGCTCTCCTCGATCAGCGCTTCGGGCATGGTGAAGAACTCCTTGCCCTGACCAAACAGGTGGTTGAAGCGCTGGCCGATGTCGCGGGCCATTTCCACGTGCTGGATCTGGTCGCGACCGACCGGCACCTTGTGCGCGTTGAACATCAGGATGTCCGCCGCCATCAGCACCGGATAGCTGTACAGACCCATGGTGATGCCGGCATCCGGGTCTTCGCCGGTCTCGACGTTCTTGTCCACCGAAGCCTTGTAGGCGTGAGCACGATTGAGCAGGCCCTTGGCGGCGACGCAGGTCAGCAGCCAGGTCAGCTCGGGGATCTCCGGAATGTCGGACTGACGGTAGAACGTCACACGATCCACATCCAGACCACCGGCCAGCCAGGTCGCAGCGATTTCCAGACGCGAGCGCTGGATGCGCAACGGGTCATCGCACTTGATCAGGGCGTGATAGTCGGCCAGGAAGTAGAACGAGTCGGCGTTCGTGTCACGGCTGGCGACGATCGCCGGGCGGATGGCACCGGCGTAGTTGCCCAGGTGCGGGGTGCCGGTGGTGGTGATGCCGGTGAGGATGCGGGTACGGTTCGTCATGGGTAATCGCTTGTCAGACTGCAATCAATTCGAAAGACGCGGCAGGATCAGATCCTTGAGATCGGTCAGCTTGCCATGAAAAAAGTGTCCGCATTCTGCCACTTTCAGCAGCTCATGGGGGCGGCGGAGTTTGTCGGACCATTCGTAGACCAGTTGCGGATCGATCACTTCGTCGGTTTCCGGCTGGATCACGGTCAGCTCACCGTGCTGCGGCAACTGATCCTGATCGCCCAGGCGCATGACCGCAGGCGCGACCATGAACAGATGCTTGAGCGCCACGCCTTGTGCTTCAAGACGACCGCCGAGACTTGCTGCAACAAATCCGCCGAAGGAGAAACCGAACAGGGTCAACGGCAGATCCGGGTGTTTTTCCAGCAGCCAGGCAGCGGCTGCCCGGGCGTCATCGACTTCACCGCTGCCCATGTCATGGGAACCTTCGCTGGCACCGACGCCGCGGTAGTTGAAGCGCAGGGTGATCAGGCCCGCGTCGCGCGCGGTGCGCTGCAGGGTCGAGACGACCTTGTTGAGCATGGTGCCGCCCTGCACCGGGTTGGGATGGCAGATCAGCGCGATGCCGCGTGGCTGTTCGTTATCCAGATACAGGGATTCAAGTTGACCCACCGGGCCATCAATCACTACAGGGGTTTCACGCATCAGCAAGGAAGGAACTCCGTGACCTCGAATCGGGTCGACTCGTCTAGCAAATTGTCTGTGCCAATCTATTGCGAGTGAATCGCGGTATACAGCGCAGGTTCGAGCCGTTAACGTAAAGCAAAGCCGTTTATAGAGGAAGGACTCGTGGAACACTCGCTCTTAGTTTGGTTGTTACCGACTCTTGCCCTGGTTGTGGGTGTCGCCATTGGTTTCCTGATCGCACGCGTTGCGCCGAATGCCGCGCCCAGCCGCACACAGCGTCAACTGGACGACATTCAGGAACGTTTCGACAGTTATCAGAATGAAGTGGTGACCCACTTCAACAGCACCGCCAATCTGGTCAAGAAGCTGACCCAGAGCTATCAGGAAGTGCAGGACCATCTCGCCGAGGGCGCCAATCGTCTGGCCCTGGACGAACAGACCCGTCAGCGTCTGCTGGCCTCTCTGCACTCCGAAGCGGTTCAGGCTCCACGTGAACGCCTGACGCCACCGCACAGCCAGGAGCCACCGCGCGACTACGCGCCGAAGACCCCTAACTCGCCTGGCATGCTGGATGAGCACTACGGCCTGAAGAAGTAATCAGCCTTCGCACCAACAAAAAGCCCCCGGACAATCACTTGTCCGGGGGCTTTTTTGTACCTGACGGTTACGGATACTGCTGAACCGTACCCGGCTGTTGTTGCTGCTGACCCCCGTACTGCTGGCCCGGGATCGCCTTCAGGTTGACTTCAACGCGACGGTTCTGCGCACGGCCATTGACGTCACCGTTGCTGGCGATCGGATTATCCGGGCCGGCACCACGGGCCGACAGGTTGGCACCGCTGACGCCTTGCGAAGTCAGGTAAGTCGCCACGCTCTGCGCACGACGCTGGGAAAGGTCCATGTTGTGCTGGCGACTGCCGGTGCTGTCGGTGTACCCGACGATCTCGATCTGGTTCTGGTTGAACTCCTTGAGCGAGTTGGCCAGGTTGTTCAGCGGCTGGTAGAAGCTTGGAGCGATGTTCGCCGAATCGGTGGCGAAGGTAATGTTGCCCGGCATGATCAGCTTGATCTGGTCGCCCTGACGCTGCACTTCAACGCCGGTGTTGGCCATGCTGGCGCGCAGTTTCTTCTCCTGCTGATCGGCGTAGTAACCGTAACCGGCAGCGGAAGCACCGACGACGGCAGCGCCGATCAGGGCGCCCTTACCGCGGTTATTGTGATCGATGGCAGCACCGGCCAGCGCACCGGCCAGTGCACCGAGGCCGCCGTACTTGGCGGTTTTGCTCATGCCCTGGGAGCCACCGTCGGCCTGACCCTGATTGTCATAGGGGTTGGGCGAGGCGCAGCCGGACAGTACGGCTACGGCAGTAGCGACAATAATCAAACGACGCGTGGTGAACATGGAGAGCTCCTACTTTTTTGCATTCTGTGGTGCAACGGCCGTTTGGCAATGGACCTTTGCGGGCGTTGGATCATGACAATGCACAAAAATTCCGCCGGGCACTCGTGACAAAATGTTTAGGCGCGCACGAACGGATTTTCCCGCATTTCATCGCCCAGACGCGTATCCGGGCCATGTCCGGCCACAACGGTCGCGTCCTCATCCAGTGTGTACAGCCGCTGCTTGATCGATCGCACGATGGTCGCCTGATCGCCGCCCCACAAATCCGTGCGCCCTACTCCGCGCCGGAACAATGTGTCACCGGCAATCAACAGCTTAGCCTCGGAAAACCAAAAGCTCATGGAACCGGGTGTATGCCCCGGCGTGTGCAGCGCCACGCCGCAGCCGCAAGCGAGTTCCTCGTCGTCGCTCAGCCAGCGATCCGGTGACGGCACCGGGGTGTAGGGCACACCGAACATCTGGCATTGCATCTCCAGGTTGTCCCACAGGAACTGATCCTCTTTATGCAGGTGCAGGGTTGCACCGGTTTTCTCTTTCATCTGACCGGAGGCGAGGAAGTGATCGAGGTGCGCGTGGGTGTGGATGATGCTCACCACCTTCAGCCCCAGGGCATCGAGACGGGCCATGATCAGATCAGGGTTACCGCCCGGGTCGACGACGATGGCTTTCTTCGTGATCGGGTCGCCGATGATCGTGCAGTTGCACTGCAAAGGACCGACGGGGAAGGTTTCACGGATTAAGGAACTGGGAACGGTCATGGATATGGATGGCCTGTAATAGACAAAAGGCAGTGAAACGGGCTTCAGGATTCTACTCGACTCGCCGATACAGTTCGCCCGGTCAGTTATTTGACGCCATCGATCAGAAAGTAGTGGCCAGATGATGTCAAACGTAACGTTTCTGGTGCAGAATCGCCTTTTTTGTAGCGGTCGCATTCAGGAAGGACCGCAGCCCATCCAGGAAATCCACATGCCTCGTCCTACTGGTTACACCGATACTTGGTCCGCGTCCCTGACTGGCTCTGCCCCCGTCAACAGTCTCATTGGCGGTACAAAATGGGAAAGCGTCAAGTGGAGCGATCCCACCGCCGTCACTTCGCTGACCTACAGTTTCATGACGCCGGGTGTTTCGTATTTCGCGATCAACTACAGCTCGAAAAACGAGTATCTGGATTCGTACTCGCTGACAGCCGCTCAGCAGACCGCCGTTTCCAATGCACTCGATTCCTGGAGTTCCGTCGCCAACATCCTGTTCAGCAAGACCAGTGACAACATCGTCAATGTCGGTGACCTGCGTTTCGGCGGTTACGCGTCCATGGACGAAAAAACGGCCGCGTGGGCTTACCTGCCTGACGAGACCCCAAAGGGCGGGGACGTGTGGATTGGCCCGGAGACCAACAGCCTGTCGCCGGTCAAGGGGTCGTACGATTACCTGACGTTCATGCACGAGATCGGCCATGCGATCGGCCTCAAACACCCCTTCTCGGCGAGCGCCTTGAACCCGACGGTCATCGACCCGTCCGTGGACGATGTCCGTTACACCATCATGAGCTACAACGACTCCTATTCGTACCAGCCGACCACTCCGATGCTTCTGGACATCCTCGCGATCCAGAACCTTTATGGCGCCAATACTCACTGGCAGGCCGGCAACACAACTTACAGCTGGGCGCCTACCCAGTCGGTGTTCGAGACAATCTGGGATTCGGGCGGTATCGATACCATCGACGGCAGCAACCAATTGGCCGGGGTGAAAATCAACCTGAATGAAGGCCAGTTCAGCAACATCGGCAAGAGCTTCCTCGACCTCAACACGCTGACGGCCATCAACAACGGTCTGACCATCGCCTGGGGTACCAAGATTGAAAACGCCGTCGGCTCTGCGTTTGACGACGTGCTGACCGGTAACGCGCTGGATAACCTGCTGGTTGGCAACGAGGGCGCCGATACCATGATCGGCGGTGCCGGCAACGACACTTACTATGTCGACAATGTCGGCGACGTAGTCGTCGAAACCAGTACCCTGGCCTCGGAAATCGACACGGTCAACTCCTCGATCGACTACACCCTGGGTGCCAACGTAGAAAACCTTAACCTGATCGGCGGCGCCAATCTCAATGCCACCGGCAACGAACTGGGCAACCGCATCACCGGCAACTCCGGCAACAACATCATCGACGGTGGCGCAGGTGCCGATTACATGGCGGGTGGCACCGGCAATGACACCTACATCGTTGATAACGTCGGCGATTACGTCGTTGAAACCAGCACCATTGCCAGCGAAATCGACACTGTCAGGTCTTCGGTTTCATTTACTTTGGGTGCCAACGTCGAAAACCTGACCCTGACCGGCACCGCCAACATCGACGGCATCGGTAACTCGCTGAACAACGTGCTGATCGGCAACGACGGCAACAACCAGCTCAACGGCGGCGCAGGCCTGGACACCATGATCGGCGGCAAGGGCGATGACGCCTACGGCATCGATCAGGCTGGCGAACTGGCCCTGGTTCAGGAAAACGCCAACGAAGGCAACGACACCCTGGCCATCGTTTACACCGCCACCGCGCAGAACAACGTGATCGACCTGAACCTGAGCAACCTGCAGAACGTCGAGAACG